>JAIETE010000077.1 GCA_019745505.1 Candidatus Obscuribacterales bacterium
GTTTTGCCCATTTTTTCTGCATCTCGAGACGCCGAAAAAATTGACGGCACGATTTTGGCGTTTACCAACACCTCTCAAACACACATCGAAGCGTCCATTGTTTGCGACACTCTTACACTCAGATACAAAGACGGCAAAACGCAAAAGATGAGCATGCGAGAGCTGAACCGCAAAGGTTCCAACGATGTTACTGCGATGTGGAATCTATTTTGCTTCTACATCGTGAAGGACATCTGGCGAGGTGTAACTCACACCGATAAAGTGATGGGACAAGCGAATATCTCGCTGAAAATTACAGCCGACGGCAAACACGAAGTCACTCGAAAAGCTATCTATATTCCCGGAAGTAAGCCGTGCATCGGAGCCGCCCCCCTACCTCCCAAAGTGCAAGCATTCTGGAAACAAGCGTTGGAGTGTGTTGAATACATCGAGTTTTCGCAGATGAAAATTCCAGACAGCAAGGTCGCATCAGTGACGCTGGACATCGTCTTTGGACGCGACCTTGATACCTTTCCACGGTATTCTTTCTGCAACTACCAGGGCTTGCTGAAGCGCGTGAATGGAGTCATCGTTCGCGCAAAGACAATCAAATAGCCCAACATAGATCGACTATACGGCTATGCGCTTTACCAAACGAGCAATTTCCTTGTCGATCGCTTCTTCGTACTTCACCATGCTTGGCGGCTTCGCAGGCATCTTAGGCCAGTCTTCCTCCCTGCGGAAGAAATGCTGCATTCGCGCCTGCCTCATTTCTTCTTCGTACTTTTTCATCGCCTCGGCATACTTTTCAGCGTCCTTATTCAACTGCTGCTTCTCTTGCGGCGTCATGGAGTCCTGAACCTTTTTCACCGCTTGAGCAGTGATACGCTCATTCAGTTGATGCAGAGCCGAATCGCCTGTGACGGCAACTTGCTCTATCGGAAGCGGATACCTTGACGGTCGATCAGATCCTTTATCCACATCAAAGATGGTAATAGGCTTGGGATTCAATTCAAAAGCAGGTTTCAAATCGATGGTACCGACATTATCCACTGTTACGGTAGTAAATCCATCGCGCGGCTTGAACGTGATGCCCGGAGCCTTGTCGGAAAGCAGGTCGCTCATCGTTGCGACACCGCTAATTGGGTCATATCGCTTGGCGATGCTCGAAGAATTGAAATCTCTGAAATCACCAGCAGTCAATGAATTGATCGAGATTGAACTCTCTGCCGTGCCTACAGACGTGTACTCTGGGCGCGCAGAAACGGCGTCGTCAAAGGAATTGTTCGACATTTTTAGTACCTGTAGTAAGGAATGAGTGGGGGGTGTTACGGTCAGGGTGGGTTCGCAGTGCTGCAGTTCTGCGAGTGCATAGATGTTACGGCCAGGTGTTCGCCAAACTCGTGGCAATGACATTAAACGCTTGTGAGAGAAACAGTGCGGCAAGCGAAAACGCGAAAGAATGCGGCAAAGCACAATGCAGAACCTGACGAATGGCATCGCAAATTCGGGAGGCTAAATTGATAAAAATGGGCGCGTGCAACGCGCCCCCACGCGATTAGTGTTTTTTCTGTTCCGGCGCGTCTTGCGGTTTTACGATGTGGAGTTTTTCTCCCAGACCGCGGAAAAGTTGACCGGCTTTGCTGCCTGTTTCTTTCGCAGTATCAATCACTCGTTGCTGGGTCTGAGGATTCTGAGCGGCTTCCATAGCTTGATTCCGCGCTTGACGCTTCACCTCGCCTTCGACCAAATCGGAAATATTCGGATTGGTAATCATAGATGTCTTCTCAAAAAGTCTTCTGGCTTCGCGTAATTGTCCGCGTTGTTCCGGTGGAGCGTTTTTGATCAGCTCATCAAAAGCCTTATCCTTAGCTAGTTTCAGAGCTAACGCCTCTGGACCGATCAGTACATCTCGAACAAGCGGAGCACCGTTGCGAATCACTCCGTTCACGTCGCCGCGCTTTCCGGCTTCAACAACACCGGTGACTTGTTGTCCTTTCTCGCGACCAATCTGTTTGCCCTGCTCGACGACTTCGCCGGTGATTCGCCTGGTTGTCGGATGGTTTGCAACTTGTTTTCCCTGATCGACAATCTGCCCGACGGCATCACTGTTTCTCACATCCTGTACAGCTTCTTTGCCTTTCTCCCATCCCTTCTGTGCAACTTCTCCGGCGCCTTTGCCGAATTTCTTCAAACCATCCATGAAGCCGGAACCTTCAAAGAGGCTGCTGCTGCTGTTAGATTGTCCGGAATTTTGTTGTACTTCTCTTGTCGAAGCTCGGTCGCCGCCCATGGTTTGCCCTCATAGTTGAAACATGCGAAACGCGAGACTCTAACTCTGAGCCAAACGATTTCGCCGATGGAGATTCTGAAAATATAAGTACGCTATGTGACATCAGCGTGGCAGCTTCATTAAGCCAAACAAGCCTCTAGACGTAACGACGATTGTCGCCCTGAGCGCTTCTCAATATTTGTGCACCGGCATAGAAGTTGCGTCGCGGATCACCAGGAGTGCCGTTGCCGGAACCAGGGAAGACCAGATACTCGACACCGCTTCGCACCCCGCCTGTGCGCGGGCTGGCTGGAATACCAAGTTCTTGAGCTAACGCGATCGAGCCTTCACCGAGTTTGTGACGGGGTCCGACATCGGCGAAAACCGCAAATGCAACCTTACCGTTGTATCTGACGGCAGCGATGTCTCCTAGTTTTATTCCTAGATGTTTGTATTGCCCACCCGGCAAGACGAAGTATGGAACAGTCTCGGCATTGACCGAACGCCCATCCGGATAGCGCAAGGACGTTTGTGTTTGGCCGGTCGGATCGATTTGTCTGGCACGCGGGCTGCCATCTGCATCTATTGTCATTCCGGCGCGGAAATAGACTGGGCGCCGTCCGTTCACGAGCCCGCCTTTGGCGGCGTCGAAGGCTTGATTGAGAGCAGCTTGATCGTTATTACCATTAGTCAAATCACTGATATTGGGAATCGGAATTATGCCGTCCGACGGTCGATAGTTTGGCTGAAAACGATCCCAGACTACCGGTTGAGTGCGCTGATTCGGCTGATATGGCTCTATGCGGCGCGGCATGTAGAGACCGTCCGTGCGATTTTCAGGACGGAATTGATCGCTTCTGGGGATTGCTTGTTTGTTCTCGACAAAATTGCTTTTGTCGGACATGTTTTTAGACCACCAGTCTCCGTAAAAACCTACCTCTCCATTTTTTCCGCGTTGATTTTTGTAGGTTCCGTCACCGTTGCTAACTGCACGAAGCAATACTCTTTCCTTGCCGCCTTCATTTGTGAAGACGTGCACCAGAGGCTTTCCTACAGACATATCCAACTCCAAGCGAAGCTGGCGCTTAGTACCATCGCGATCAGTAATCTCGAGCTTATCTACACCGGTGGACAATAACTTTTCCACCGCTTTCAATTTGTCCTGAGCTGTAGCTGCTGGATTCTCCAGAGCCGCCCTAGCGGCATCGGCGGGTGAATCAGTGGGCTTTGGGCCGACATCGGTGCGCTGCTGCGGGTTTTTGTCAGGACCGTCTCCTGAAAAGCGATAGTAATCGAGCGAATTCGGGCGAGCGTCTTGCGCGCCTGTCGGGTTGTCACCCGTGAATTGATAGAGATTTCTTTGGCTGCGTGCGATAGAACTATCGTCGCCGACCGCACCAGGTTTGCCTGGAACGTCTGTACTCATCGCAATTTCGAAGGATGGGGAGGAAAGCTCGATATCGAGTTGGACTTAGTTTTTGACGCGAAGAACAGATCTCGTTGTCAACAACTGCGCAAATCGTACTACCGAAAAGCCCGGAATGCAAGCACAATTAATGGTTTCCACCATTTCGAATGTTCACGCATATCTCACGTTCCGGTCACGCGAGAAAAAATTATGAGAGGCTCGCGCAGCCAAACATTAGAGACTCGCGCAATTGTGAGTAGCGCTTAATACTCTCAAAAAGCTCTTTTTTGACACCTCTTCACATTTGCTCTTCGGGCCAAGCAAACGTCGAAGAACCCAGCCAGGTGAGGACAGAGGCAATATTAGCAACAGCTAACACAGTTATCGCTAAGCCTTTTTGAGTGCTTTGTCCTGAAGTCGTTTCTTGATACCTATGGGAATCGTTCTTTTTTTCAAAGCCCACCGGAGTAATACCAACACAGCAGGCTAATCAGCATCCATGAGCCGCAACTCAATGCAACTTCGGTTGTCGGATGTGATTTGCCTGTCGGGTCGGACTTCGCGTGAGCTTTGAAGAACAGGTAACAGCTGTTTTTCCAGGCTGTCGCCTTCAACTGAATGGAAGGTTAAACCACTGACTATGACAAAAAACATGTACGTTCCACTCAGCGCGTTCCGCAACTTCACGCGGTTCGCAATTGACCCCGACCGCATCGGAGTGATCGAGTCCGGTTACTACACTGGCTGCGTCGAAGTCCATCTCGCCAACTACCGCTACCAAGAGGCGACTCTGCCGGGCGGTATCGGACTGACGCTCGCCGGCAAACACGACAGCATGCGCGAACGTGCTTCGGGCCAGCTGGCTCTGATCGCCGGCTTCAACGAAGTGTTCAAAATCGCCTGCACCTACGACGGCTGCGTCGTCCTGCGCCCTCTCGGCATCGGCATCGGTCATCGCTCTCAGCTGGCTTCGCGTTACTCCAACATGCGCAGCCGCAAGCGCCGCATCCAGAAGAAGCACGCGAAGAAGGCCGCGCAGTTCACCGCCTGGCACGTGCAGACCATCGCAGCGCTCACCGGCACTCTGGCCGGCAAAGAGCGTCGCCCCGAAGGTCCGTACTACCTGCTCGAACGCACCGACAAGTGGCAGCGCGCAACGCCCATCCAGGCGACGACTCTGCACCAGGCTCGACTGGTCGCTCGTGCTCGCGTCGCCCAGCTGCAGAAAAACGGCTGGAACTGCGCGGAGGAGGACTGCCGGCGTGGTGAACTCGGTCGCACGACCGAGAGCACCGTAGCATGGATCTGCAAGAAGCACGGTCCCAACAAGTGGGTCAGTGTCGAATGCGGCGACTTGCCGAAGCCGAAAGAGGACAAGTGGGCGATGGAAATCGGCAAAGGCGACGGTCGCACCATGACCGCCGCGGAAATCACCGACGCCTGCAAGACCTGGGCGATGTTCAACGGCTTCTCCGGCGAACACTGCTACCACTGCCTCACCGACCAGAACGTTCTGGCTGGCGGACCGGGCTTCATCTGCCCGACCTGCGGACACCACAACGTGATGGGCTGGCATGACCATCAGATTCCGCACGAGCACCCGGAATACGGGCCGACTCGCGCGGTCATCCACGCCGGCGTCGTACGCTACCGCAAGGACATCGGCGAGTTGCGTGAAGACGGTACGGAAGTGCCGTTTTGCGAGCAGGTGAAGGCTCGCAAGAAGGGCTAACTGAGCAACGGAGTAGCGGTGGGGCATGGGTAACGGTTCAAACCGGCACCCGTTCTTCACCGCTGCCGGCTCTCAGTCAGTCGCTGAACAGCGAAGAGAATGCCTGGTCGCTATCCAGCGGCCGGGAGTTTTGGCGCCTTTTGACGGGTGCTTTCTCTGAATTCTCGAAGTTAGCACCCCAAACAAAAGGAGGAAACTGACATGAAAAACATCGGAATCCTGGGCGGCACTTACGACATCGTCCATAACGGGCATGTCGATGTCGCCAAGTTCGTGGCCAAGCAACTTGGTCTCGACAAAGTTCTACTCGTCACGGCAGGCCAACCACCGCACAAGAACGGCGTCACCGACGGTGAAGTCCGCCATGAGCTGGTGCAAGGCGCTGTGGAAGGTAATCCGGAGCTGGAAGCCAGCCGCATCGAGCTGGACCTTCCGGGGCTTTCGTACACCTACCGCACCGTCGAACAGTTGGCTGAACTCCTCTTCGCCGAGACCGGCGAGGAAGTGGCCATCACCTTCATCCTCTCGGCGGAATATCTCGATCCGGAGAATCCGAGCAATGTCACCAAGTGGGAGGAGGCGGAAGCCTTGCTCGCCCGGGTGCAGCTCGCGGTTGTTCCGCGCGGGAAGTACACTGCCGAGCTCGCTCGCAAGTGGGCGGAGGAATTGAAGCTCACGAACGTGCGCATCTTCGACCAGCAGATCTCCAGCCTATCCAGTGGTATCGTCCGCGATGCCATCAAGGCGGGGCTGTCGATCGACTCGCTCGTACCCCCACGGGTGGTCGAGCTGGTCAAGAAGCACGGCATTATCTTCAGCTGATTCGGCTGAAGGTCTTCGTCGCAAACTCTCGTTGCAATCGAAAAAGTTTGCGGCGGTTGCGATTATCATCTCTTTCACTTAAACAAAAGGACGCTGCATGAAAAGATCTGAAATCGATGGAGCAATCGCACGCGCGATCGGCAACGCGAAGAAGTTCCACGTCGCCCTTCCCAAGTGGGCGGAATGGAAGCCCTCGCAGTTCGACGCAAGCGCCGACGGCATCCGCCACCAGAAGCTCGGTTGGAAGGTGGTCGACTTCGGCGCCTCTGACTTCCCCAACTGCGGGCTGGTCATTCTCGCACTCTGCTCGCCGCTCGTCGACGATGCCGGAGCGCCGCTGACCAAGCCGCAATCCGTCGGCAAGCGCGAATACCCGGTGACGGGCTTCTCGCGCAAATTCCTGTTCGTGCAGGCCGGTCAGACCGAGCCTCACCACTTCCACCGCCAGAAGACTCGCAAGGAAGTCTCGGTCGTAGCGGGCGCCCCTGTGCGCTTCGAGCTGGCCTGGGCTGACGGCGACGCCGCTCTGTCGGACAAGGACGTGGACGTGCAGGTGGACGGCATCTGGCATCACCTGCCGGCCGGTGGCTCGATCGTCGTCAATCCCGGCGAGACGATCACGCTGCCCGGCGAACTCTCGCATATCATCTCGGTGCCGGAAGGCGGCGAAGACACGATCATGCTGGAGACGTCGACGGCCAACAACGACAGCAACGACAACATCTTCCCGTTCATGACGCCGACTTCGGTGGCGGTGGACGAAGATGCGACGGCGCGATACCAGCTCCTCGACGAGCACGGCGCGGCAGTCGCCAGCTAGTCGCTGCGGGATGCCCAGGCAAAGCAAACCCAGTCACTCGCGGCCGCGGGTGGCTGGGTTTTCGCATTAACGCTGGAGGAGAGAATCTCTGCTTCAGCGAACAGCGTTGTCATCGAATTGCGGTTCGGTGCCGACAGGTCGATCGAAACCTCACTGCGAGTGAGGGAGGTAACTTGAATGACTCAAACTGCTATTGCGAATGAAATCGAGGTGGTTCCAACCGTCCAGGTGAAGCGCGCCATCGAGGAATGCCGGCTCTTCGAAAAGAACATCGAGCGGCACGAGGACGCAATCGCGCGCGGCTGGATGACCGGTCCCAAGAGGCTGGTGGAGGAGGCGAAGAAACGGGGGCGCTTGAAGGACAACCTGAAGGTCCTGCTGGCAGCACTGGAAGCCGCCGGAGAGCGCCCTGCCAAATCGACGCTGATGCCGGCGGCTAACGCCTTCATCAAGTCCGCCCGCACGCTCAATCGCTTCCTGGGCACCACGCAGAGATTCAGCCAGCACAGATTCGAGACCATCTTCTGGCTCATCGACTACAACCAGGAAGAGTAATCCATTCCGGAGCAGGCAGAGGGAAGCGCCGATGAATCGGCGTTTACCCCTGCTTTGCTTTTTGAATCGTTTCTCTTATATGCCATAGTATTTTTGAATCCAAAACGAAAAGCAGAGGAGCAAAACACTGACACTCGGTCGACCCGTGCGCAATGTTTGCCCCTCTGTTTTCGAAAGCGAGAGCTTCAAACCAGGCTTTTCACCTGGCGCGTTCGGGTCAGTGCTTCTCCTCCCCGTCCACCACTACCTTGCCGCGGAACACCCAGTAGATGCCTATCGTGTATGACAGGATGAAGGGGATGCCCACAATCGCCATAATCAGCATGATGTGCAAAGTGGACGAACTCGATGCTGCATTGTACAGATTGAGGCTGTAAGCCGCATCCAGACTTGAGCGCAGCAAGTTGGGGAAGACGCCGATGCCGAAAAGCGCAAACGTGCCCGCGATGATGCAAGCGACGTTGAGCAGCGCTCTCAGCTCATAACCGAGGTGCAAAGTGCGCGGCACATTGAGTACCGCCAGCGCCGTCAGGACGACGAGAATCCACGCCCACCAGAATTGACCGAAGTTGGCAATCATGTGCGGATGCAGATGGATGGTGGCGCCCGTGGTAATGATGTACATCACGAGGAACACCCAGAAGCAGCGCTTCGCCCAGCCTTTGACGCGGGCTTGCAGTTCGCCGGAGAGCTTGAAGTTCAGCCATAGTGCGCCGTGAAGCGTGAAGAGGCTGAGCACGAACAGACCAACGAGGATCGGGTAAGGCGTCAGCAGAGCGAAGAAATTCTCCGCCACCACTTCTTTGTCCGGTCCAATCGGGATGCCCACGATCATGTTGCCGACCATGATGCCGAACATCACAGTGGGCATGATGGAGCCCAGCGCGAAAAGCCAGTCCCAACTCCTGCGCCAACGCGTTGCCGATTCAAGATTGCGAAACTCGATGGCGACGCCGCGGAAGATAAGCCCTACGAGAATCAGCATGTAGACGGTGTAGAAGCCCGAGAAAAGCGTGCTGTAAGCGTCCGGAAACGCTCCGAAAAGCGCGCCGACACCAGTCACCAGCCAGACTTCATTACCGTCCCATACTGGTCCGATCGAAGTAATCATGGCGCGGCGTTCTGCGTCCGTTCTGGTGAAAAGATGCAGCGCACCGACGCCCAGGTCGAATCCGTCCAGAACAGCGTATGCCGTGAACATGACGCCGAGTAGCAAAAACCAGAGTGTGTTCAGGTCCATTACTTGGTCCCTCCTGTCTGGTTGTCTCCGCCACCCGGCTCAGGATGCTTGGAAGCATCCAGGCGGTCGCGGTCGCTCTCGCGCAACCCTTCGATGAAGCCCAGTTTGCCAGGCTTATCTTGCGGCTCGCCGTCCACTTTTATTTCGCCGTACTTGTCCTGCCCACCGACATCTTTGCCCTGTGAGCTTCCACCATCATCACGCATTTCGGGCCCCTTCTTGATCTTGCGGTCGAGGCTGTAGATGAAGACCAGGAAAAGCAGAAGGTAGATGACGGAAAACATGACTAGAGAGCTGACGATAGCATTGGCGCTGACCGCCTTGGAAAGCGCATCCGAAGTGCGCAACAGTCCCCAGACAATCCAGGGCTGCCGGCCGACCTCCGAGGCAATCCAACCCATCTGATTTGCGAGATAGGGCGCCGCCACAGAGATGACGAAGATGCGCATCAACCACTTGCTCTCGAACAGTCTCTTGCGCCAGAGCATGAAGCCGCCCAGGAAGCTGAGCGCCATCATGTACATGCCCAGACCGATCATGCCGTGATAGGCGAGAAAGGGGACGACTACAGGCGGACGTTCGTCCACCGGAATGTCCTCCAGACCGACGACAACGCCGTCGACTGAACCTGTGGCGAGCAGACTCAGCAAGCCCGGTATCTTTAGCCCGTATTTGATCTCGCCTGTCTTCTCATCCGGAATGCCGATTATCCAGAAAGGCGCATTGGAGGTGGTTTTGAAATTGCCCTCCATAGCCGCCATTTTGGACGGGTTGTGCTCGACCATGATTTCCGCTTGTTTTGAGCCGATTAGACCCTGCAGCGGGGTGGAGAGCAGTGCGAACATCAAGGCGATCACGAAAGACTTTTTCGCGAATGCCAGATGCCGCCCTTTGATCACGTAGTATGCCGAGATCGACATCACGAAAAAGGCGCCCACGATCCAGCTGCCGACTACGACATGAGCGAAGCGCCACATCGCACTCGGATTGAAAACCATCGCCCAGAAGTCGACGATGACAGCGCGCGGACCAAGCGCCGTTTGAACAATTTCGAAGCCAGCCGGAGTATGCATCCAGCTGTTTGCCACAGTGATCCAGAAGGCGCTGAAGGTGGCGCCCACGCAGACCATGAGCGTTGCGAAAAAATGTACTCGCGGTGAAACTCGGTCCCAACCGAAGAGCAAGATGGCTAAGAAGCCCGACTCGAGAAAGAAAGCGAAGATGCCTTCGGCAGCCAGAGCCGAGCCGAAGATATCACCGACAAATCTCGAATATGTTGCCCAGTTGGTGCCAAACTCCGCTTGCATCACAATGCCTGTTGCCACACCCATCGAAAAATTCAGGGCGAAGACTTTCACCCAGAATTTGCACATGTCCTTGTAGAAGGGCTTCTTCGTCTTGAGGTATAGACCCTCCATGACGACAAGGATTGTGCCCAGCCCGATGCTCAGAGGTGGAAAGAGATAGTGGAACATGATCGTGAAAGCGAACTGCACGCGAGCCA
>JAIETE010000220.1 GCA_019745505.1 Candidatus Obscuribacterales bacterium
CGGAAGTTTTCTTGTGTGAGAACGGAGAAGCTAGTGTTTACTTACGCTACGAATACGCTCAGCGAGCGCTCAACAAACATCAAGAAACGAAAAGTACAGGAAAGCTTTGATCAGCGAACTAGAAGGTGTTTATAACAAGGCTTTTGGCTGTAGGTCTTTCTAGTTATGAAATAAACTGAATCGAATTCAGGCTGAACAAGGGTATGCCAACCATCCCGTTTGCACCGGTCTGGTTCCTCTGCGGATAAGTGTATCACTATAAGAAGTAATAGAATTTGCGCAAAAAAATGAAGGGGCTGGGTCCGCATTTAGAGTGCAGATTTCCAACCCCTTCATTCGTTTGCTTGAGAGTTCTCGCCCGTTTCGGTCATGGTTTCGCCTTCGGCTGTGCCAATTCCAGGGCGCGAGTAAGCTGCGCGTCAACCTTGGGAGTAACGCCAACCACGTAGTCGGGAGTCATCCCAACGCCGTGAATGCAGTCACCAGCGGGCTGATACAGCTTTGCAAACGTCACCTGCATTGAGGTGTTGTACGGCAGATCGATGTTGAGCTGCGCAATGCCCTTGCCGAAAGTCGTCATTCCAACGACCTTGGCGCGGCCATTGTCCTGAAGCGATCCGGCGAACATTTCGGAAGCCGATGCAGAGCCACCGTTGACCAGAATGAAGACAGGCTTTTTGCCAGTCAGGTTGCCGACGCGTGAACGGTTTGACGTCACGGTGCCGTTTTCCTTTTCTTCAAGCTTAGTCGCGGTGACAGTCATCTCCCACGTGTACGGCTTGCCGTCCTTGTTGCCCTTAACCGTGGCGAATTCGCCCTGGTCGAGGAACATGCCGGTGATTGAGAAAGCCTGTGCCACGTATCCGCCGCCGTTGTCCCGCAGGTCAACGACATAAGATTTGGCACCGGCTTTGTTGAGCGCCTTGAGTGCGGCTTCCGTTTCAGAAGCTACATTCTCAGAGCCGAACGTCGCGATCTTGATGTATCCGACGGTTCCAATCATCCGGTACGTAACGACGTTGGTAGCAGCCGTTTGCGTAGCCTTGTGCTGAGTTGCGCCGTTATTGCGGAAGTACGTGTAACCGTCCTTCAGCGAATCGAGCATCTCATTGATCGCCTTTTCTGCATCGGCTTGAGTGTTGAGCTTGCCGTCGTACTTGTGCTCCCACTTGTCCCAGTCGGTGAGGCGATCTTGCCAGAGAAAGTCGTCCTTCGCGATTTGCCAGACCTTCCGGTAGAACTCTTCCGCGCTGGTCTGGGCCGCGGTGGCGACAGGAGCCGCAACGACTGGTGTCGAAGCAGCGGTTGGAACGGGCGTGCTGTGATTACGTCCGGTAAGAAGTTGGTCGGCAGAGCCGCTACCAACTCCAAGACCGACCGTAAGAAGCACCGCCATCGCGATCAACGCGATGATGTTTTTGCGGTTTTTCATGACGTGTCTCTTTATTGGTTGCGGGCATTAGGTCCGAACTGCTGAAACGCAGCTACGGGCGGAACACCCTGGTTCGGGAAAATCGCCGACAAAAGAACAAGCGGTTTCAATTTCTCGCTGGCGTAGGCGCAACGATGGTTTGAAACAGCTCGTGTGCTCGAAGGTTTGGGGGTTGGACCCTGTTTCCTAAGTTTTGTCGGAGATAGTTGACGAAAAGTACCTAGAAACTAGCCTTTTGGGATTTCTAAAGCAATCCTTAAGATGAATCGCCGGCGGGAATTAATGCGCGGCTCGGAAGAATAAATGACTGATTCGGTCTGAATTAGAAGCTCATGCTAACCAATAGCGCGGATGCGGCACTGAGAGGTGCAAACAAGCTGGGCGCCGCAGGGGAGCCTCTTGCGGTGAATCGCGATCGGCTCGAAACCAGTCTTTGATTCAGGAAATTGAGACGTCAGTATGAAACAGCGCTGCCAGTCTGTTACTCGAAAACACGCAAGGAGTCTTCCATTGCAAGCTTTGCGCTAACTTGCGGATCGCGTCGCTTGATAATTAGCGGCGTTTGCAGGATGAATTCATGATCGCCTACTTTCTTCTGTCTGCCTCCCGGGACGACAACTGCGTTTTCCGGAACGCGACCAAAATGTTCTTCACCGGACTGAATGTCGATGATAGGAGTGCGAGCCGTGATGATGGTTCCTGCACCAATAACGGCATTTTTTTCGACGATGCATCCTTCATATAGGCCGCAACTTCCACCTACGAAAGCCCCATCCTCAATGATTACCGGGGTGCTGTTAGGCGGTTCCAGAACGCCACCGATTACGGTGCCGGCGCCAATGTGAACGTTCTTGCCCACTTGTGCGCAAGAGCCAACCAAAACCAGCGAATCAATCATGGAGCCTTCATCTACATAGGCCCCGATATTGACGAAACTAGGGGCCATGATGACGACTTTAGGTGCTATATATGAACCTTTGCGCACGGAAGAATAAGGCACGATGCGGTTTTGCGGTGCGGGCAAAACCTTGAGCGGTACTTTGTCGGCAAAAGGACCTTCTTCCATTTTTTCCACGGGTCTCAGGCGGAAATAAAGAAGGATAGCCTTTTTCACCCATGAGTTTGCTTTCCATTCATTGCCGACTTTCTCGGCCGTGCGAATCTTGCCTTGATCCAGGGCTTCTATGACCTGCTCGACGATCTTGATGGCGTCAGCGGGCATTTCTTTGGCTTCGAAAAGCTCTTCGATTTGCTGTTCCAAATTAGTTGTTTGCATTTGCCTATTTTTTCGCCTCGAAGTGTTTTACCAGGCGTTTGGCGGTTTCAGCCAGAACAGCCGTGCCGATCCAGAGACCACTCTCATCGAGGTCGAAAGTGGGGCTGTGGTGCAAACGCGTGTCGCCCTTGATTTCGCCGCCGAGGAACATGAAGGCTCCGGGGACCTTCTGGGCGAACATGCTGAAATCTTCGCTCCAGGTTTTCGGTTTTACCGTGATAACGTTCTCGGCGCCGACAAGATCGATAGCTGCACGTTTCATTATTTCGGCAATCTCTGGGTCGTTGACCGTAGTCGGGTAGCCCATCTCATATTTGATTTCATAGTCGCCGCCCAGCATGCGAGCGATCGAACAAGCCTTATCGAGTTCTTCGACGATATGCTTGCGGACGTCTTCATTGAATGTTCTGAATGTCCCTTCGAGTGTTACTTCCTCAGAGATGACGTTGCCTCGGCTTGAAGAACTATGGATAGAGCCGATAGTGATAATCGCCGGATCGAGCGCCGAGACGCGGCGCGAAACGATTTGCTGCACAGCTTGCACAACTTGCGCAGCCAATACGACTGCATCGATCGTCGTCTCAGGGTAGGCGCCGTGACCCCCGACCCCTTTGATTTTGATGGTGAAACCGTCGGCGGCTGCCATCACAGGCCCGGGCATGATGGCCACTTTGCCTGCTTCCAGTCCGGCGTCCATATGCAGTCCAATTACTGCCGAGACACCATTCAAAGCATCGTCTTCCAGCATTCGATAAGCGCCTGATTTGCCCTCATCGTCTCCGAATTCTTCAGCCGGCTGCATCAGCATGCGGATGCGTCCACCCACTTCTTCACCTGTGAGAATCTCCGCAGCAGCCAGTCCGCAAGAAACGTGGGCATCATGACCGCAAGCGTGCATAACCCCTCTGTTCTTCGAGAGATAAGATGCCTTATTTGTTTCATCTATAGGCAATCCGTCCATGTCCGCTCTGACGGCGATGGTCACGCCGCTGTCGTTTTTTCCGAAATCCGCCACTACGCCGGTTTTGCCGACTCCGGTCTTTACACTATAGCCAAGCTGAGCTAGCTTTTCGGCAGACAATTTTGCCGTTTCGAACTCATGAAAGCTCAGTTCGGGGTGGGCGTGAAGGTGTCGTCTCAGCTCGACGATCTGGGGCTGCATTTTCTTCGCCTTCTCCAGAACGGAGGCGCTAGATGATTTGGTTGAGTTACTCATGGGGTTCTACTTTTTGGTGCTTGTTCTGTTGCGTGCCGAATAGGTTTAGAGCCGTTTTCAGGCTCATTTACAGGTTTCTTCGCGGATTGTTCAACTGTGCTAACTATGCGAAGAATTGCGGTTTGCCGCCACCACGATTGGTGGGGACGTTATTCAGTGCTTCTTCTACGATGGTCGAAGCGATGGTGATGAAAGCCATGGCGAGTGCGGTCTTTTGCTCATCGGTAAATTCGGCATTGTACTCGTCGGCGAATTTGGTGATGATGCGTTCTGCTTCGGATTTCAGCATGAGAATTCTCCCTTATATCTTGAATTCGCGGGGATGGACACAAATTCAAAAGAGGGTTGAAAACACCCTCTTTCAAGAAACGAGATGAAGTTTAGCGCGAAGTTCGGGCAGCTGTCAGATATTTGAATATTCGGTGAAGCCCAGACTTCCGCCGAAGAAGAACAACTTGACTAATGCAGCACAACCGAAGAAGGTCTCGAGAATACTGTCCTTGGCGGTTCTTGCTATTTTAGGCAGATTGGTTGAGAAGCGGCATGCCACCTCATCTTGGTCGAGCATGTCATCGTTGAAATAAGCAACACCGAGCTTCTTGAGCTGAATCTCTTCGAGCAGGTCGGACAGCGAGGCGTAATCGATACATTCGCGAATATCGGAGCGTTTCTCGGGCAGGCCTCTGTACCGTTCTTTCGGGCATTCCAGTGGCGAGCGACGCACGACATCGACAACTTCGATGCGTGAGCGCGTGATATTGGCGGGTTTAGTAAAAACGGGCAAGGCACCGGTTGCGTCTTGTCCATCGTAGCCATTTCCGACTCTGAATTTGTTGGTTTCGGCCACTTCGATTTCATCGAGAACCTTATTGCGCCATTCCATGCGCGTCATTTGTTCTCTGATAAACGCCGGCGCCATGAAAGGCGCTCTGGCAGCGGTTTCCTTCTGGGAGGCGAGCTGCTCGAGCATCGAATCAGCATCGAATTCCGTCTCGGACTCGAGAATCCCTGCAGCAAAGCGAAACGAAGAAGGCGATTGCATAACATCCCCTCGAAATTTGTGTGTGTAAAACGGCGGTAACCCTTGATTGTTTGATGCCCTCTTGTCATTTATGGCTAAACGGCTGACAACCTATATGTCGTTTCGGGATTGAGGTCAAAGTCCGAAATGAATCAGCGAAAGGGTTTAATACTATAACAAGCAGTAGAAAACACGCAAAAATGGAGAAGAGAGGGTTGATGGGTTGCATCTCGCCTCTCTTCTCGCGGTAGTGCGCTATCGGTTGCTAACAAAGCTTGGTCCTCCCTCAACTGACGCTTGGTAGCGACGTGGTTGGGCAGACCTGCTCTGTGATCGCCTGGCGCACCTGATCGGTGACGTTCTCAGGGGTGAGGGGAGCGAGATCGTGAATCCAGATGGGCTTGCCGACGGTCACGGTTGCTCCCTTGCGCCACTTGAAGCCCATGGCTCCATAGGGGCCGGCAGCGGTTGCAGCGTCGCGTCCATGGAAGCAGATGTGAATCGGAACGATGCCCACCTTCTCCTTGTGGTTGAGCTGCTCGCATGCGCCGATGGCGATGAGAGCGGAGCCCTTCTTGAAGGGGAGGTATTCACCGGTGCCGCTGATCTTGCCTTCGGGGAAGATGACGAGCGGATCGCCCTTGAGGAGAACGTTGATAGCAGGCTCGAGAACAGTCTTGCCACGAGAACGATCGACTGCGAAGCAGCCGAAGGCGCCCATAACGACAGCCTTGAGACCTGCGAGTCCGCGCATCTCTTCGTAAGCGGTCATGTAGCGGGGGTAACGCTTCATGATCGAGAAGATGACCGGCGCGTCGAACATGCTCGAGTGGTTCGGGCAGAAGATGACTCGGCCTTGCGGCTTGAGATTTTCTGCGCCGATGACACGGATCCGCCCAACCTGGATGAACATCCAGAGCTTGGCAAGGTACTTGCCGAGGAACTGGAGCGGGCGGAAAGTGTGCGGGATGAAACCACTCGTCAAACACTGGTTCACATAGTCACGGAAGCGCTTCCGCCAGGTACCGATGAAGCCCTTGATGACCTGTGAGCCTTGAATGAAGTGCTTTTTCACAGGTAGCTCCTTATGCGCCCAGACAGGACAGTCAGGCGCGGTTGGTAGTTTTTGTGTCGAAAGGCCTGCTCGAGCGTGCTTGAAGCGCCGCAGGAGCAGGTGTGGACACAGCGAGGTGTTACGAATGCTTCTTTTCCGAATCAGGCAAAATCAGCAGAGAGGTCGCTGACTTTGATTCGCGCGTACTCGAGCTTGTCAGACGGTCCTTTTCCCACCACCAGTGAAGGAGGTGAAAAAGAAGCGAATAAGCTCGGGATTAATGTCTCTGTATGAGATCGCGGAAATTGAAGTGGAAACGGAAGGTATCCGTAAGCTAACAAGTTTAAGAGCTGTAAAACAGATCTAGCGCAACGGCGCTATTCACTTTTTCTTTAGAATCCTGACAACTAGTGTCCGGCAACCTGTTGCGGCGTTTCGCCAGGTTTCAAAGTGTGCCCCAGAAATGGGGTTGGGCGCGTGCCGGATAGATGCCAAGCGATGGGTTTGCCAGAGTTTATCTCTCGCGTAATCTCGTTCACCGCTTGAAAACAGGCTGTGATTTTGATGGCTGAAGGGTCTCTAGGATTTGTGCGCCCCGGAGAAGTAGTGTCATGACATCTCTACTTATCTCTCGTTTTGGTTGCCCACTCTCTCTCACCTAATCAAATAGCCCTTCATTAGTGCGAAACTATAGCTCTCTTGCGGCAACGCAGAGATCCGTGGTCGGTCGCACTTGATGCTTGGCTCTGAGTTGAGGATGCGCTAACTGGCGGGTCTCTTAAGCGTGAGCGTTAGGGACACAATCAAAACGGCAAAATGCCAGGAGGTCGAATGACAGGGAAGTCGGGAATTGCCAGGCGCATCTTCAAATCGCTTGCGCTGTTCATCCTGCGTTCGGAACTGCACAAAGCAAAGCAAGCCGAGGAAAAAGCTCATCTGGAAGTGGAACGAAAGTTTCGCTTGTTCGACGGTGAGATAGACAACCTCGAAACTCGCTTGCCGAAGTGCGGTTTTCTGCCGATCGGTGAGTTGACCATGACCGACACTTTTCTGCCCGCTCTGAAAGACGAAGACATGATTCGAATTCGTGTCGAGTCCGAAGGCGAGTTGAGACGCCGCATTCTCACTCTGAAAGATTGGGTGATGATTGACGGCGAACGTGAGAGGCGGGAGCAAGAAGGTGAAATCGGTCTGGTGGCGAGTTTGGTGCTGCGTCTGGTCGGAAGGCTGGTCGAAGGCAACCCCCCTCTGTCATTCAGCAAGGTCCGCCGCTCTTACTCTTCCTCGCAGCCTGGCGCCGAGCATGGTTCGGATGTACAGGTTGTCGTGTCAGTCGACCAAGTAAAAGGCCTCGGAGTCTACAGCGGCGCCTATCTCGAAGTGGAGATCATCGTCCCCGTAGGTGGAGACGTGAAATCCGCGCGCGAGAGAATTCGCACTGAAGTCTTCGAGTTGCTTGGTGAAAATCGTGACTTCGTTCCGCGGTCGTATCTCGACATGCTGAAGGAGGCTACGGTCTAGCCGAGTTGTTCGTGTAAGGAGGCGGCATGGTGCCGCCATATGTATGCGCTTCTCCACAAGGAGGGGCGCTTTTCTGTTGGCGACAATTCAGCCGCTAACCAAACCCGGACCGGGGCTTTGCACGGTCCATTAAGGAGTTAGAATCATGAGTACGAAAACTGCAAATGACCTGCGCCGCAACGACAAGCCTGGCGAAGGCCGCAAGATGGAACCGGTGTTCGAAGTCGTGGACTTCGACACACTCTCACCCGCCGAAGAGGCTTTCGGCGACGCCTTCGACTCCATGCTCATCGGGCAGCCCGAAGCTCGCCGGATCGCTCTCGAGATCCGCGCGCGCCATCGCAACCCGACGCGCAACAAGGAAGTGCCGCTGGGCGTTTACTACTTCATCGGCAAGTCGCGCCGCGGTAAGTCCCGCTTCGCGCAGGTGCTCGCCAAGCTTTTCCACGGAAGTGAGAAGGCTCTGATCCGCGTCACCTCCGAGGACTACTACGACGAGAGCCAGATGAACGACCTGCGTGGTGCGCCGCCGAAGTACGTCGGCTATCGCGAGCCGGTCGACTGGAAGAAGCTGAAGAAGGAAACGCTGGCCCAGGTCGACGGGTACAGCAAGGTCTCCGACTGGAACCGCCAGCGCGTGCGTCTGGACTCCGGCGAAGAGATCGACATCGTCGTCATCGAAGAGTTCGCCAAGTCCGGCCGGGACTTCTACAAGTTCTGGATGGAAGTGTTCGACAAGGGCGGCAAGACCCTGGCGAACGGCGAATACGCTGACTTCTCCAACACCGTGTTCATCATCACCGACAACCTCGGCATGGACAAGGTGGAGAAGGAAGAGTCGGGCAAGACCATCGGATTCCGCAGCGGCGAGAAGAAGGTTCTCACGCCGGCGGAAGTCGAGGCCATCGTCAGGGAAGAGATGAAGCGCTTCCCGCCCGAGTTCCGCAACCGCATCGACGAGATGTGCATCTTCCGGGAGCTGACTGCCGATGAGACGATGCAGATCGTCCACATCCAGGTCGAAGCGCTCAAGGATCGCATCATGGATCAGATGAAGCGCGGCGACGACTTCGAGCTCGACGTGACCCAGTCCGCGTGCGACTTCCTGCTGAAGGAGTCGGATGAGGACGTCGCCAACCTGAAGCGGACGCTCCTGCGGTTCGTCGAGGCCCCCCTCGGACGGATGCTCGACAAGGACAATCCGGAGAAGGTTCTCGGCGGCGACCTGGTGCGGGTGAGCTGGGACGGCAAGTCCAAGACCCTGACCTTCCAGGTTGCGCGTGGCGCCGGCGAGATTGACACCAATCTCGAAGGTCTGCGCCGTTTCCTGGGTGACACGGACGAGACGCAGAAGGGCCTCGCGTTCCAGCGTCGCCTGAGCAAGGTCCGCGGCGCGGTCGCTCGCTCCAAGCAGGAAGACTGGACGATCACTCTGGCTTCCGACGAGCTGGCTGAAGTGCAGTCGGCTGGTGCTGATCTCTTCCACGACCTCAAGGAAATCTACGGGTTCAAGGTGACCAGCTTCAGCGCGAGCTTCGAGACGCCCTACGTGGCGGTCTTCATCGTTCGCGGCAGTCAGGAGCAGGTCGACCTGTTCTCGCAGATGAACCCGGAGTGCACGGTGAAGAAGATGAGCCGCGCGCTCGTTCCGGTCGAGCCGAAGAAGAGCTGAAGCAAGGCGCAGACGCGTCTGGTGAAAGCAAATCCGAGGTGAAACCGAACGGGAGCAACGGTGCAAGAAAGTGATCCACCTGATAACGGCGAAGGCTTGAGACGGTGTGTTGTAGTTCCGTGTAGGAAATGCGATGCAATGTTCTCGCAGCCTGCAGCGGTGGTTGACTGGGGCGCAAGCTTCAGGCACCACCGCCGCCGTTGGGAGTTCAAGGAGGGCTTTGGATGAAGCGGAAATATCCGCCTAGTTCGAGGTCCTCCTTTTTTTTGAGATGTAGTACTATATGAAATCGTAATAGTGGTTCTGGAAGCTGAAATGTCGCCGACTGAGTTTGCAGTAAATTATTTATGCAGCCGCAAAAACACTACAACCGCGCACTGCGTTGCTTTGTGTACAAATCGAACATGATCTGTGGTCCGATAAATTACTGATCTATTGCTCGAAGTGTGTATTTTCTTTTTGTGGCGGGAAAAATTGATTAGAAGCCTCGTTTTTGCACGTCCCCACGTTTTTCCAAGCTGTTCTTCATGCCACTAAAAGACTCTTTCATCAATAAGAAAAACCAGCAGCAAAAACAGCTGACTAACATCATTAAGCTGGATGGTTTTCCTTCGGAAGTTGAGCTGAAGAACACACAGAAACTGGCTCTTGCTAATCCGCAACAAACCCAAATCCTGACATGGCAGGGCGAGGGCGACAAGGGCGAATACCAGCTTGTGGTGAAGCATGCGCATTCGGCCGATGAGAATGAGGTCTACTGGGTGCTGACGCTGCAGTCGTCAACGGATAGCAATGAACTGTGGAATTACAGAACACCCGATATCGAGCTGATCGACAGTATTCTCGAAGCAACTGCCAAACCATCCGGACCGGCTGCTGTCATTCCTGATTCGTTGAAACCTCCGCCGGGCGGTTACCCGGATGAAGAAGAAGAAGATCCGAAAAAACGGGGAGGCGGTGGCGGCGGCAGCAAGGCGCAATCGGATAACAAAGAGAAATACGTCGAGCGCCGGGACACGCCCGAGCAAAGCGGTGGACTGCTAAAACCAGGCTCCGTCCTATCTGATCGCTACGAAATAGTCAATGAAGTCGGACGTGGTGGCATGGGCGTCGTCTATAA
>JAIETE010000138.1 GCA_019745505.1 Candidatus Obscuribacterales bacterium
CGGGACAAAGCTGACATATCATCAGCTTTTGCTCAAGTCGATCGCCCTTGCCAATATACTCAGCAAATCTCTCAACTCGTCGTTGTGCGTCGGGATAATGCTGCCACCTTCGGCGGGCGCAGTAATCGCCAATCTAGCGGTTGCTTTGCTGGGCAAAATCCCTGTCAATTTGAATTACACCGCAGGACAAAAGGCGTTCGATCTGTACCTGGAAAAATGCGAAATCAAGCACATCATCAGTGCTCGACCATTCTTGAAACGCGTTCAAATCGACACCAGAGCCGACTTGATTTACATAGAATCTGCCGGCGATGAAGCCGGAGTGATGATCAAATTGAAGGCTTGGACGCAAACCGACTTGATTCCTGAGAGTGTTCTTGGTGAGTTGCTATACGGGCTTTCGAATAATCATCGCGTCGACATGAGCAAATTCGGACTGACTCACCGAGTTGGTGATTCGAATTCGAAATTGAGCGATCCTGCAACGATCATATTCACCGCCGGCTCAACCAGCGATCCTAAAGGAGTTGTGCTCTCTCATCGAAATGTTCTATCGAACATCAGCGCTATAAAAGAACAAGGGCAAATCAAGAACGGCGAAATTGTATTAGGCATCATACCCTTCTTCCATTCTTTCGGTTTGACGATGACACTCTGGGCTCCATTATGTCTTGGCGAGACTGTCGTGTATCATTATGACCCTTTCGATGCGCGTCGCATCGGCGATTTGTGTGAGTCGCACAAAGCTACTTGCCTGATTTGCACACCGACAATGCTCGGACTCTATAGTCGACGTTGCAGAGCCGAGCAGTTCAAATCGATTCGTGTGTGCGTAGTCGGTGGGGAGAAACTGAAAGTATCTCAAAGTAAGCAGATTGAGCAGGCATTTGGCATTGTGCCACTGCAGGGTTATGGTCTGGCCGAAACTTCACCGGTTATTTCGTGCAATGTGCCCAACCATGTGACATTGCCGGATGGACGTGTTATTGAAGGAAACAGAAGTGGAACGGTGGGATTGCCGATCCCCGGAACCGTCGTCAAGATAACCGATCAGGAAACCGGTGCTGAATTGCCGATTGGTCAGTCAGGAGTGATTAACGTCCTTGGTCCGCAAGTAATGCTGGGATATCTTCACCAGAGTGACGCCACTGCAAAAGCTGTAAAAGACGGCTGGTTCAATACCGGAGATATCGGCTTTCTCGATGCCGATGGTTTTCTGACTGTGACAGGAAGAATAAGTCAATTTTCCAAAATTGCCGGCGAAATGGTGTCTCATATGGCCGTGGAAGAGGAGTTGTACAAAGTCTCCGGAGCAGGAGCCGGGGAGCTTACCGTTACGTCGGTGCCGGACGATCTGCGGGGCGAGCGATTGGTAGTACTTTTTTCGCACATGGATAAAGATTCGCAGCAGGTTGTCGATGAGCTCAAGAAAGGGTTGCTTCCCAATTTGTGGGTGCCTAATGCTTCTGACTTCTTCAAAGTGGATAGTTTGCCGGTAATGCCGAATGGAAAGCTCAATTTGCGTCAAATCAAACAGCTTGCATTGACCAGCGTAAATTCCGCTTGTCAGGCATAAACTTCCCTAGTTCTGTGGGATGATTCAATGCAAGAGAAATCCCAATATCCTAAATGAAGTTATTGGAGTGTTTGAATGAAGTTCTGGAATTCGGTTGTTATCCTTCTTGCATGCATTTGTTTTGCCTCCAATGCGGCTGTTTATTCGTCGTCTCCGGGAAGAAAAAAGACCGACAGCAGTAAGGCGGACATCGCTCAAGGTGAAGCGCTTTTCAAAGCCGCCTGTGTCAATTGTCACAGCACCGGTAAGACAGGCGGTTGTCTCGGACCGATACTTGCCGGAGAAGGCTCCCGGCGCAGCAGGGATTTCATCGAATCGCGCATCAGCAACGATCCCAAAAAGGTGGCGGCATTCTTGCGACTTTATGCACATGCTGAATTGATGCCGCATTTACGCGTTCCTGCCGAGAGCGCACGAAAATTGGCTGCATACGTTGCTTCCTTGCCCAGCACTTCCTCGGGCGTCGAAGTCAAGCCGCATGGAAAGAATGAGAAAGCCAGTGTTGCCGGAGCTGGTGCTGAGCAGTCTGATTCCGACAAAGCGAAGTCAATCGAACAAGGAAAGCGATTGGTATATGAAAGAGGTTGTCTGATGTGCCACTCTTTTGGAGGTTTTGGCGGGCAATTTGCTCCCGCCTTTGACGGAATAGGAAGCAGGCATTCTAAGGACTACATTGCCGAAAGCATCACCAATGCGGAATTATTGATCGGCAAGTCAGGAAACGAATATGGTGGGCGGGGGCTTGTTATGCCGCCATCGTCATTCAGTCAAAGCGATATTGACAGGATTGCAGAATATCTTTCGAGTCTCAAATAGGGCGCATGTTTGTAACTTTTCATGGCGCTGCAAATGAAGTAACAGGCTCCTGTTATCTTGTCGAAACAGGAAACGCGAGAATTTTGGTTGACTGCGGTTTGTTTCAAGGCTCCAAACATCTGGAGCGACTGAATTTCATTCCCCAGACGATCAATCCGAGAAAGATTGATGCTGTCGTGCTTACACATGGACACCTAGATCATTGTGGGCGCTTACCGCTGCTTGTAAGAGGCGGCTACGCTGGAAAAATCTATGGAACTGACGGAACTCTCGATATTGCAAGATTGATCTTGACTGATGCTGCCAAGATTCAGTCCGATGATACCGAGCGTGAGAATCGCAAACGGGCTAGAGCCGGTCAGAAGCCTGTCAAGCCACTTTTCACCGTCACTGACGCTGAGCAAGTTTTCAAACTCTTTGCGCCCAAAACCTACAATGAATGGTTTCCAATCGCCAATGAAGCCAAGGTCCAACTGGTCGAGGCGGGACACATTTTGGGATCTTCCAGCGTGATTCTGGTCGCCAATCAAAATGGCGGGCGGCGTCGCTTGATTTTTTCCGGTGACCTGGGGCAGTGGAATATTCCGATCAACAGAGATCCGGCTTCTATGGATAGAGCAGATGCTGTCTTCATGGAGTCAACATATGGCGGCAGAAATCATCCTTCATACGAAGAGACTGTTGCGGAACTGAAGCGACTGATTATTGATGCGGTAAAGAGCAAGGGCAAGATCCTGATTCCGACTTTTGCGGTAGGCCGCACGCAACAACTGTTGTTCCATCTGTATGAAATGTTTCGTAGCGGCGAAATCGAGCCTTTTCCGATTTATCTCGATAGTCCCATGGCGACAGCCGCAACCCAGATTTATTCCAGGCATACGGACTTGCTCGATGCTGATGTGCGCGATTTCTTTTCCGGAGAGAACCTGTTTGCATTGCTGCCCAATCTGAGAATTTGCACCACAGCTCTGGAATCTCAAGCTCTAAACGATGTACCGGGTCCTTGTCTGATTCTGGCTGGCGCCGGAATGTGCGACGCGGGGCGGATTTTGCATCATCTTCGTCACAACTTGAGCTTGCCGAACACGCTGGTTTTGATAGTCGGCTATCAGGCCAGGGAGTCTTTCGGTCGTCGACTTCTTGATGGCGCCAATCCGGTCAAGATTATGGGGCAAACAGTATTTGTCAGAGCAAGAATTGTTTCTATCGAAGGCTTTAGTGCGCATGCCGGTCAACATGATCTCTTGAAGTGGGTGGAGCCTCTGGCTCGAAACAAATCAAGAATCATTCTCACTCACGGCGAGACGCATCAGCTCAACGAATTGAAATACAAGATTGAAGAAACTTACGGTACGCGTCCTGAGATCCCTTCGATCGGCGATGTTCTGGAAATCTAATTGTGTATCGGGAGAAATTCAAGCTAATACCATGAATAGCTTTTGCACTGCTTTTCGATTTCTGCTTGGAAGTCCGGATGGGCGATCGAAATAAGGGCTCGCGCTCTTTCTTTCAATGTCTTGCCATAGAGTTGGGCGATGCCGAATTCGGTGACGACATAGTGAACGTCGGCTCTCGATGTAACCACTCCCGAGCCAGGGTGTAGCATTGCGCTGATGCGAGAAATTTTTCCACCCTTAGCCGTTGAAGGCAGCGCGATTATCGCTTTGCCTTGTTTTGCATGGGCGGCACCGCGCACGAAGTCGACCTGGCCTCCGAATCCGCTGTATAGCAGGTTGCCGATTGTATCGGCGGCAACTTGCCCTGTGACATCGACTTGCAGTGCGGAATTTATTGCGGTCATCTTGTAGTTTTGGGAAATCACAAACGGATCGTTTATGTAATCGCTGGTTTGAAATTCGACCAGTGGATTATTGTCGACAAAATCATAGAGTCGCTTGGTCCCCATTACGAATGTCACGGCGACCTTGCCGGGTAGCACTGTTTTGGCGTCATTCGTTATGACCCCGGCCTCTATGAGATCAACAATTCCATCCGAGAGCATTTCGCTGTGAATACCAAGATTTCTTTTGTCCAGCAGGTTTTGCAGAACTGCATTTGGAATTGCTCCGATTCCAAGCTGCAGAGTGGCGCTGTCTTCAACCAGAGAGGCGACATTAGATCCAATCGCTCTTTCTACTTCGCTTGGTTTTGCCGGTGCCAATTCCGGAATCTGATGATCTGTTTCGACAATGTGATCCAACCTGGATACATGGACAAATGCCCTGCCCAGCGTGCGCGGCATTTGTTTGTTGACTTCAGCGATTACCAGGCGCGCCTTTTTTCTTGCGGCGATAGTGCAATCGACGGACACTCCGTAACTGCAAAATCCGTGAGCATCAGGCGGTGAGACTTGCAGCAAGCATACATCGATGGGAATATCGCCGGATAAGAATAGATTGGGTATCTCGCTCAGAAAGACAGGTATGTAATTGGCTCGACCTGCATTTACGGCTTCGCGAACGTTGCCGCCGATAAAAAACGAATTGACCTGGAAAGAATCTTGATGTTCTTTCAGTGCATAGTCCGCCTTTCCCAGAGTCATCAGCTGATAGATTTTGACGCCGCGAAGTTCTGAGGCTCTTTTCACCATCGCGTCAAGCAAGAGCTGAGGAGCTGCGGCATTGGAGTGCACATACACGGAGTCCTGAGACTTGATGTGCGCTACCGCATTTTCAAGGCTTGTAACTTTCTTCTTATAGTCTTCTATCCAAGAACCACGATTCATAGTTTCCGGCAGCAACGCTCTTCCCTCCTGGTGTTCTATTTTTTCGATTTCGAATTGATGCTGACCATGTGCGTCGCGCACGTATTGCATGGATCGTACGCTCTGACCAGAGTTTCCAGATTCGGCATCAAGTCTTCATCGTTTATGTTTTGGGAAACCACTTCTTTGATGTCCAGCTCGATACGAGCCGAGTTTTGCGCGGAAGGCGTGATCATATCAGCCTTCAAGATCTGTCCGCTCTCGTCTATCTCATAGTGGTGGTATAAGGTTCCGCGCGGACACTCTACAGCTCCTGTCGCTTTGCCTGCCGCGGCCTGGAGTTTTGTTGTCGTTTTGCGTTCGTTGCTTGGAGATGATGTGATTGCATCAATCAATTCGCAGGAGCGCTGGATTGCATGAACGATCTCAATAGCCTGAGCGGCGTTATTCCACATCGTATTGCGATCGCCTTGAGCGAGAGCTGAGGCTTTATAGAGGCTGCTTGCTTCCCCTCTAAGACGGTCTCCAAAGAGAGCAAGGCGGGCCATCGAGCCTACCATCACCGGTTGTCCGTCGACGGTGGACCGCTTAGCATGACTGTATTGCACCACTTCTTCGCGCAGATAAGACTGGTATTCTTCTATGCTTCTCTGCCACCCGTCAGTCGACTTTATAGTGTCACCGAAAAATCCGTAACTACCATCGCTCGGAGTCAGGCATAAGAACATCGGGTCTGTCAGTCGCTTGACTGGCGGCTCGAATGTCAGCACTAATTCGGCTAAATCAATTGCCAGTTTCTTGCTGGCGATAAGTAATTCTTTGATTTCCAAAAGGTCCTTGTCCGCCGGAAATTTGGAAACGCCTCCGACATGCAAATTCACCGGATGAAACGGACGTCCACCTATCAGTGTTTGAACGCTGGCGCCGAGATTTCTCAGCTGCGTCCAAATCATGAATTCATTTTTGTGTTCTGATGCGAAGGTGATGAGGTCAGGAGTTTTCAGAAAGTCAGGCAGCGCCAAGGCGCAAATGTGAGTGGCATGCGATTCGATAATCATGCCCATATGCATGAGTTCGCGCAGTCTAAGCTCATTTTCGTCCGGTGTGAATTTGAGCACGCGCTCGATTGCAAAAATCGCCGCGAGCACGTGACCGGTTGAACAAATAGCGCAGACTCTGGACGTTATATGCGGAAGTTCATCAAATTTGTGACCGCGCACTATATGTTCGAAGAATCTAGTGCCTTCAAATACTTCGAGTTTTACGTCTGTGACTTGTCCGTCTTCAATATCAATTGTTACGGCTGAATGTCCCTCGACTCGAGTAATTTCAGGTATCTCTATTATCTTTCGTTCTCTATCCGTCATGCGCTTTTCTCTGCTGGGGCTTGGGTCATGCGCTCAAATAAATGCTCGGGAGCGCCAAATGTTTTTAGGCGATTGATCACTTCCAGAGGATCGTACCCTTTCTCCTGCAAAATTGTAGCCATTGCATCCATTTGGGGCGACTGGCAGGGTCCCCAGCAGCCATAACAGGCTGCGCCCAGGCTGGGACAAAGCGCTCCACATCCGGCAGCTGTCACGGGGCCCAAACAGGGCAGGTTATTCTCGATTAGCACACAGGGATTTTCTCTTAGCTTGCATTCCAGGCAAACCGGTTTGCTGGTTATGTAAGGCAAATGGTCTTTCAATAGACTGGCTGTCGTTGAAAGAAATTGGGTTGTGTTGATTGGACAGCCGGATAGCTTTACATCTACCGGCACATAAGCATCCAGCGGCTTAGCTTCGAGAACTTGAATTTCGCTGCCTTTGCCATAGACCGCTTCCAGCATGTCTGTGACTTTGCATTTTGCGCATGCTCCGCCCTGGACACATCCCCAAACGGCGCAATTGCCGACTGCTACCAACCACCTGCTTTTGGCGCGGATGCGCTGAAGCTTTTCGAGATCGTGAGGTTGGCTGACACTGCCCTCTACGAAAGCTATATCAACCGGTCCGTCGTCATTTTTCGTTTGTGCAAAAGGAAAACTCGATACGCGGACGTAAGGAAGCAATTTGTCCAGATTCTCGAGTATGACGAGCAATTCTCCGGCGCAGCCGGTAAGGCTCTCGACGGCAATACATGGTAAAAGTTTGGTGTCTCTGTTCATATCGAAACGCCTTCAGTTAAGCGCATTCAATTACCTCCGGCAGCATTTTTAGATTTGTAAGGTTGAAAACTGGTCCAGCCTTGCAAGTCAATGCACCGCCGATAAAGCAGTGTCCGCATTTGCCCACGCCGCACTTCATATGACGTTCCAGTGAAAGCCAGATTTGGGAAGCGTCGACGTTTTTCTTTGCCAACTCGTCGACCACATACTTGTACATAACCGGCGGACCACAGACTGCCACTTCGAAATCCGGCGTTATGTCGGCCAGTCGAATCATATCGGTGACTCTGCCGAGTTGTACGGAAACAGGCGGCAATGATGGACCGGCAAGCTCTTCTGCCGCGATGAATACATCCATGTCCCGGCGCCTGTGCAGGAGGCGAAACTCTTGACGGAAGAGTAGGTCGATAGAGTGACGCATTCCGTAAATCAAGATGATTCGTCCGTATTTTTCTCTGTGGTCCAGCAGATACTGCCATAGTGAGCGAATAGGCGCTACGCCAAGCCCTCCTGCAATCAGGCAGATGTTTTTGCCTTCATAGTGCTGCACCGGAAATCCATTTCCGTAGGGGCCTCTCAGCCCGACCCAGTCACCCTCCTGCATGTCGAAGAGAGCGCTTGTGACGCGTCCTACTTTGCGGACCATTAATTCAATCGTTGCTCCTGCATGTCCTGAGCAAACCGAAATTGGGCTTTCACCTACTCCGGGCACCCAGAGTTGCACAAATTGCCCAGGCTGGCAGCCGGGCATGCCTGTTCCGTTGATTGTAAATTGAAAAAGCATGTTATCCGATGCCATTGGAATGATGGAGCGAATCACCGCTCTTGATGGCATATATGGAGTCGTCGGTTCATTTGCTGTCATGGTCATTCTTTGATCCTTGCAGTCTCTTCACCACATCAACCAGGTCGTCAATTCCGGCCGGGCAGGATACCGTGCACCGCCCGCATCCGACGCATGTCTTGAATCCATAGGGATCGTCGAAGCCGTGAAGCTTGTGCCGATACCAAAATTTGAGCCTGTCCACGGGTGTTGGACGGAAATTATAGTCGCCTGCGACCTGGGCAAAACCGACAAATTGGCAACTGTCCCACTCTCTTACGCGAGAGCCTGAATCGCCACTTAAGCTGGCAACATCCACCAGATCAAAACAATAGCAAGTCGGACAGACTGGAGTACAGTTGCCGCAGCTCAGACAGCGCTTACCGAGTTCATCCCAGATCTCGTTATTCCACTCCATATCCATCGTGGCGCGCAGATTGTCCGGTGCGAATCCGTTGGTGAACGCGGCCTCTCGTTTTTGCCAGAAATCCTTGTATCTGTCTTTTTCTGCCTCATTTACAGGTCTGAGAATGCCGGCGCATTTTTCCATCATCTGCGCTCCTGCCGGCGTTTCTACCTGAACGAAAAATTCCGAATCGAGGTCGGTAAGGAATATGTCATAGCCCTTGGTTGCGCATGATGTGCCCATCGATTGACAAAAACACCATTTGTCCGGCATGCACGAAAGACCAATTACAAGGCTCTTTTTGCGTCGAGCCACATAATGAGAATCAGCCGGGCCCGCTTTGAAAATTGTGTCCATGATGCCCAGCCCCGCCAGGTCGCAAGGATGAACACCGAATAGAATTTGAAAACCGGTGTCGTCCTTAACCTCATGTATTTCTTGATTGTCGTATTTGAGAATCGTTTCGCTTTGCGGATAGAAGAATTTTTTCGGCGGCAAAATGGTGCGCAAGGCTTCCCAGGCAATTTCATTTTCGGATTGCACTTCCTTGAATGAGAAAGACTGGTCTGAAACTCTCACGGGAGCATAGACCTTGCCTTGTTGCTTGAGAGCTTCCAGCAAAATATTGAAGTCACTTTTAGAGAATACGTAATTTTGAGCCATAAACCTTTGATATGACAGCTGGGTTCAACAAAACTCGGCACCATTCGCTGCGGACGTTCTACGTCCGATGCATCTATTACAGATGATTGTGTCCCAAATTACATCGTTCATAAGGATTAAGCCCGAATCCCCTGATCGGTGTACGACAGAGAAGAAACGCGAGCCCGCCTCACGTCTAATGGGCGTGATGTACTTCGGGTTTCAGCTTTGCCGAGCGTTTAAACTCTTCAAGGGTAGTGCTTACCCAGGCCACCCATTTTTCCAGCCCATAACCGGTCTTGGCAGAAATCTGCATGGTTGTGATGTCTGGGTTAATAGCCCTGATGTGACTTTCCGCTTCTTTGATATCGAAATCTACATATTCCAGAAGATCGCACTTTGTGAATATTACAACGTCGCAATTTCTGAATATGACCGGGTATTTAATGGGTTTGTCATCGCCCTCTGTGACAGACAACAGCGTAATGCGCTTATGCTCACCCAGGGGGAATTCGGCAGGGCAAACCAAATTTCCGACGTTTTCAATGAAAAGAACGTCCGATTTTTCCAAGGGTTCGCTGTGCAGGAGACGAGCTACCATTTGCGCATCCAGATGGCAGCTGCGTCCGGTAGAGATCTGATGTACAGGCACGCCAAGCTTCTCGATTCTGTCTGCATCCAGGTTGCCGACCATGTCGCCTTCGATGACACAACTTTTGAATTTTTCTTTGGCGATTCTGAATGTTGCTTCCAGTAAGGATGTTTTCCCTGCTCCCGGAGCGCTCATCAGGTTGAATGTACAGACATTTAGCCGCTGGAAGTGTTCGCGATTATGTTCTGCCAATTCCTCGTTTCTTCCGAGGATTCTCTCCAGCGCGTGCTCATCTGCCGATTCGTGCATATTCCTCTTTCTCCGCTTCGGGTTTTTCTAATTCCACGACTACATTAACGACATCGAGTTCTTCGCCTTGAACCAAGTCACCGATGCCGCTTCCACATTCCGGACAGCGGTAAGCACTGACTGCTAGTGGATGATATTTGTGATTGTTATCTTTGCATTTTGCAACTGCCGCAATAATATCTATCGAAAGCCGGCAATTGAGAGTGCCTGGATAGAATTGCTTCATATTGTCGAATGCGA
>JAIETE010000183.1 GCA_019745505.1 Candidatus Obscuribacterales bacterium
TCGAATAGCGGACGTCCCAAACCAACAAAACCGATGAAATTTCCCGTTTGCTTTTCCTGCGTCGCCCAAAAACAAAAACCATCAGCAGCGTGGCGAGCTCGAAAACGCTCGATCATCGCAGCCGTCTCATCGCCGGTCATTAGTTTTGGAAAGAACTCCATAACTTCCGGGTCTGCATTCAACGCCGCGAAAGGTTCCAGATCGGAATCTCTCCACTCCCTCAAGATTAGACGCTCAGTTTCAAGTCCCATGCAAGTTTCCGCCCGCCGACGCCATGTAGAGCGTAAAACGTCGAAGGAACAAATGGAAGTCCGGGATGTCTTACCAATGCTGTCTGGAACTGCCAAAAGGCTCGAAAGTCAGCAGGGGAGGCAAATATGCATAGAATTAAAGGTTTTGATCGCTCAGCCTTAATAATTGCAATCATCAGTGCGGTAACACCATTAGTGCTGCCATATCCGGGCGCGGCAATTCAGCACACATCCCAAACGGCCATTCACAGCGTTACACGCCACGCTTCCCATGTGCGCCGGGCAATCATTCCTAATAATCTGGTCCGCCGACTGGAAAAAGAAGGAAATTTCCGCCTCTTGCTCCAGGCGCTTCGCGAAACGGGAATGCAGTCAACCCTGGAAACCGAGCGGGGACCATTCACTGTTTTCGCTCCTACTGATCGCGCTTTTGCCAGTCTCTCGAAAGACAGATTCTCCGAACTGTTTAAAGACAGGGCGCGTTTGAAAAACATCTTGAAATATCACATCGTGCCGAAAAAGGTCTCTTCAGAAAATATCAAATTCGACTCGCTTCGCACCCTCTCGGGCGAGTACCTGATGACCAACGTGACCAGCAATAGGGCAATCACCGTCTCCGGCGCAGTCGTCGTCAAGCAAGACATGCAGTGCCGCAACGGCGTAATTCATTCGATCGATACGATTATGTTTCCCTTGACGGGTATGGAGACTCTAGCCGTCAATTCAGGAGCTGAAACAACCGCCAGGGGTGAAAAACAATGATTTGCGAGCGCAGAAGAGCCTGGTTGAAAGACAGAATTCACGGCATCTTCGTCAAGAAGTTTCCCAATCTCGTGCGACTCGCCGATCTGCTGAAAAAGCCGTTGAGAGCGCAGCTAGATCACCTGCTTGACGAAAATTTCCACGACAAGATCGAAAACGTGAAAAGAAGAGCATTTCCTTTCATGCTTGCTTACTTAGCGGGATGCCTGGCGCCTGCACATGAAAGACGCGACAATTAACGCCCCTGCCAAGCTAAGGAGCCGTTATTATCTTGTTACTACAGCGTGCTAGATCTGAAGAGAATTCAGATGAGGTGGCGCGAAGTGACGGATTCAACCGCATACGAAAGTTTTGCCCCCCCGGCAAACGGTCGCGAGCAGGCGCAGGAAGCTCGGGCGACATTGGCCAACGCCTTTGTAGAAACTTCACTGCAAGAAGTGAGAGAGAGCCGACAGCATCAGACTCAACTGAACGCAGCTTTCGCAGAAGTTTTCAATGATCCCGAATCACTGTTCGTTCGCGCATCAAGCCCGGCTGAACGCTCTATCAAAACAGCCACGCGCGATCAAGAAAGAGATATTTCCGAACGAAAGCAAATTCATGTACGTGCCGGTGAGAGCATTCAACGCGCCATTGACACCGCCCCCGCCGGCGCGACCATCAATGTGGCTGAAGGGGTCTACAGAGAAAAGCTGGACATAAAAAAAGACGGCATCACTTTAAGAGCGAATGGGAAAGCAGTGATAGACCTGGCGGACAAACCGGTAAACGGAGCTGTCATCAATATTTCTGGACGCAAGAATGTGACCATTGACGGATTCGAAATCAAAAATGTCAATGGCGGAAATGTTCCGACTGGAATACGTGTTGATGGAGCCAGCAGCAACATCAAAATAATCAACAACAATATTCATGAGATAAAGAGCAGCAAGAACGCCCACGGTATTGGTGTTTTCGGCACCAGCGCTCAGCCGCTGAAAGATGTGCTCATCAAAGACAATCGCGTTCACAATCTAAAGCTTGGTCAAAGCGAGTCAGTCGTCATTAACGGGAATGTCGACGGATTCAGAATTATAGGCAACACAATTCGCGACAACGACAATATTGGAATAGACATCATTGGAGGCGAAGGCGTCGGCAAAAAGGGAATAGATCGAGCGCGCAGGGGGCTCATAGCCGGCAATGTCATCAGCAATATCGACTCCCGCCCCAATCCGACTTACAAAAGGATGTCTGCTGCAGGAATCTACGTAGATGGTGGAAGCGATGTCACCATCAGGGATAACGTCGTAAAGAACTCCAACTATGGCATTGAGCTCGCGTCAGAAAGACACAAGTGGAACACGAGCAATATCAGAGTGCACGACAATAGAATAGAAGGCAGCCACCTGGCAGCAATCAGCCTGGGCGGTGGCGAAGCCAAAAACGGCGGCGTCATCGACTCACGCATTGAGAACAATACCTTGATTGGCAACAAGCGTGCCATCTGGAAGCAGCACGGCGTGCGCAACGTCCACATCGGCGACAATCCGACCAGGTAGAAACTCCTGAAAGTCAAGCGCAGACCGTACCGTAAGGCGCGAGCCCCGAAAGAGCTGTCGCAGCGCTTTCATGCTCCCTTAATTGCTAATATATTGTGTAGCACTAAACGGACTAAAGCCCCACCTGTGGGCGCTTTCAGCTGTTTTCCCCTGGGCGCGTTGTTATAGTGAAGTTGTATTAGTTTTGGAGTATCCAAATGAAACGTTGCCTGAGCATTCTTAGCGCCCTCTGCGTCATTACCACGGGTTTGACGGTTGCAGGTTGCTCGTCTGGCTCGAAGTCCGAGCATTATGTCTCCAGCCAGCCCGAAATTGAAGTGACATCCAGCAAAATCAACCTGGACGAGGTTCAAAAGGCGTTTTTCGAGGCAAAGGGCGACGATTTCAAATCCCGCATGGCTGCGTTTGAAAAACGGGTCAATGAGATTTACGAGGGCAAAGAAGTTGTTTCCATCGATGCCACTCGCGAAAATAATCGCCTCGTCGTGACCGGCTATATCGACAACAAAAAAGAGCAAGGCTTTCAAAAGGATGATGAAAAGCTCTTCTCGATTGAACAGACCGGCGATATCGCCAATAACGAGATGCCTTACAGGGTCAATGATTACGATGGTCGTGCACACTACGTCGGGCATCGCAGCATATTCGACAGTCCATTCGTGCAAATGCTCGTCCTCTCGCACATGATGAATTCGTGGGGCGGACGCTATTACACTCCCTACGATCGCATGGGGCCTCTGAGCAGCCACAGAACAGCATGGCGCACATCGCCTGCATACGAAACCCAGAAGACTGCCAATCAGGGCTTTTTCTCGCGCTTCAAATCGAAGCCAAACGGCAGCGGCTTGACCAGTAAAACCGGCTTCGGTTCCAGCACTTTCTCATCGGGCTCAACCGAAAGAAAGCGCAGCTGGTTCGGCGGCAGCTCATCCTCGTCGTCGACATTCGGAAGTTCTTCGTCTAGTTCGAGTTCCGGCTTCAGCTGGGGCGGCAGACGATCCAGCGGCTTCAAAATGCGCGGATTCGGCGGACGGAGACGCTAATCATGCAATACCAACTCAGGCTTTCTGACGCAGGAGAAAACAATTCCTGCGTCTTGACGCTGGACGAAAAGACAGCCAGTCAAAACGCAATTGACGTAGTCTTCGACGTGATCGGGTCCGAAAATATCGAGGCACTGGTCGAATCTGGTGTTTTGCCGGGCGGCCAAGTGGACGACCTGAAAGCACTTCAGCAGTACATCTTCGCCCAAGACGAGCAGGGTGTTTTAATCAAAGAATCTGCTGTCTTCAAAGCAAACGGGCGCGATATCAACCCGGACGCTCCATTGAAAAACGCATGCACCATGTCGGAAAGAGACGGCATGAAGTATTATCGGCTCGACCTGGTGGTTACCGACACAGCTTTGCCGGGCGGAGGGAAAACCGGACAGCAAGCGGCAAAGGGCAACTCGCAAGAACCGGCGGACTTGATGGATGATCTGGCCCACGCCATGTTTCTCCACCAGATAGGAATCGGATTCGCTATCGATGTGACGAAAGACAACGCAGAAATCGATGACCTGATCGCCTGGGCGGAGAAAGAACAGTATATAGAAATCGACGTAAAGAAAGCCGCGTACAAGCTCACGGAGCGGGGTAAACGGGTTCATGATTCTTACATCGAAGAGGCTCAGAACCTGATAAAACGATTTGATATCTACTGCGATGTCGATGTCGATCGAACAGGAACCGCTCATTTTGATACGGGAGCGGGCAGAGACTTGCGAGTGGCAGCTTTCGAGATGGAAGGTGTCGATCCTTTCAGAGCGCGCTTCTTGCTTGGTCTGAACGATGGAGAGTGGGACAAACTCTCTAACTGGCCAGAACTCGTGCATGCCGAATCTTTTTACAATGAGATTTTCGGACCGGTGGAAAGGGCAGCGAGCATCGAAGAAATTGGCGAGGATCGACTGGCGGCCATCATCGACCAGGGCAAAGCAAAACTTCGACAGTAAGGGTGTTTCGATATGCGATTCAAAATGCTACAGGTAAAAACGATAATCGCATCAGCAGTTTTGATTACAACCGGTGCTCTTGCAGCAGATTCCACGCAGGTTGGCGATAAGACAAAGCCATCCCCCAAGAAGGTTTCCCGCAGCAAGATTACAGAAAAGCGCGCCCTCGATCTCGTGATGGCGATGCCTGAGGTAAAAGAGTTTTTCAAAGCAGTGACAAAATCAAAGCTAGCCAAACCAACAATCGATGTTGATCGAAAAGAAGGCAACAAGTATGTAATACACGTGTACGAAGTCGTCAACGACGGACCCGACTCCTCGCACACCGCTACGAAAAACTGGTACTACGTCAACATAGACACCGGTCAGATCACCAAAGAGTTTTAGCCGCTCATACAAAGTGCATCACAAACTCATTTGCAGGTCAGATCCAAAATGCAAACTTCAGGTGGAACTCCAAATCGCACCGGAAGGACGCTCGTACCTACACCCGAAGAAACAAAATAGTGCTTTGCTCCTTCGACAATCAATCCCCGCGCGAACTTACTGCCAAGATCCGTGGGTACAATCGGTGCGCCGATTATTGGAAATGAAACTTGACCGCCATGTGTATGCCCGGCAAGTGACAAACTAACGGACTCAGGCACAGCACGCAGCAAGTCCGGCTCGTGCATCAACACGAGGCAGGGTGAACCAATCGGAACGCCCTTCAAAGCAAGAGGAATGTTCGGGGTTCTTGTCCACTGATCGGCAAGCCCGGCGATCCACAGTGACACATCATTGATTTTCAATTGCACTGATTCATTTTCCAGGACATGGATATCAGCTCTCTGGAGTTCTTTGCGAACTTCCTCACCGTTGTACCACCAGTCATGATTTCCGAGAACCGCATAGACTCCGTACTTAGCCTTCAGTGCTGAAAGCTCATGTGCGAACGCTTCCGGCTTGAGGGCCGAACTTCGACCATGACTGGCGACAAAATCGCCGAGCATTACGATCAAATCCGGCTCTTGATCGTTGGTTACAGCAATCACGCGGCGAAGTTTTGAAACAGGAACGCTTAAACAACCGACATGCAAATCGGTAAGAACTGCTACTTTCAAATGATTCAGCGCCGGAGACCAGTGAGGCAACTTAATTGCCTGCCTCTGCACAACCAGCTGTCCGGGCTCAATGACAACGGCATAGACGAGCAGAAGCGTGCCGAAAACGACAAGGGCTGCGTAAGTGATGAACTGCTTCTTGCTGGGTTTCGATATTCGCCAAGTCATCCGTTTTGCCAATCAACCTTGTTCCGACAAAGTCTCGGGCTGGTAGCGTATTTGGTGCCAGTATTCTTTGAGAAACTGCGCATAACTCGGGCGACATATATACAGCTTTCTGATTTCACTGTTCCGCTGCAATATCCGGTGCAACTCTTCGAGCCCATAATGCGGAACCACAGGAAATAGGTGATGTTCGGCATGATATTTGAAATCGAAAGGCGCCAAATACCATCTGGCAATCGGACCGACATTGAGCACTGTCACCAGGCGACCTTCCATCGGGCCTTGCTGATCGTCTTTCAAACGAGCATGATCGACAAAACCGCGAAGAAAACCAAGAAATGTGCCGGTGGTGAAAATAGGCAAGAGCCAGAGCGCAAAATAGAGCCAGAACTGTCCGGACGCCAGCCAGAGAGCGCCCCAGATAAACAGCTGGACAGGCACGAGGTTGAGTATCTCTGGATGCCCTGTGCGCTGCAGAACAACCAGCTCGGCGTCTTTCTTATCGCGTTTCATCGGACGCAAGAGACCGTTCTTGATGATACTGGTCCAGAGCTGTCCACCAAAAACCAAACGCGCAAAGTGGATGACGAACTCCTTTGCCGTCGACTTGTTGTCCTCCAGATGGAAATTGCGGTCCGGATCGTCAGGATGACCCAGCAACTTATGATGAGCCATGTGTACGGCCCGCGACGAGCCGTAAATCGAGCCCACGGGATAAGCGCAGAACCAGGCGGCTATAGCATCGTTCCATTTCTTGTCCGGCAAGAAAGCCGCATGCTGAGCGTCGTGAGCCAGAGCAAGCAGAGCGCCCATGCGAGACGTGACAAATGCAAACGCCAGAAGAAAGGTCCAGATATTCGGCATGAGAATATAGGGGGCGATGCCCAAGATCATCATTCCCCAGCACCAGATAATCAGATCTAGAAGCGCGCGCGCGGTGCGCGGCTTCGCGTGCTTGAGAAAATCAGCAAGCTCTTTATCGTCTATTTGAGCGATCTCAACCGGATACAAACGAACCCACCTGCTTCACCACGTCCGCGTGATGGTCACTGGTCTCATTCTGGCAGCCTTCTGGTAATTAGGCAAAACTATAGAGATACGGGCAAAAATGTCAAGAAAAGGGGTGAAATCTATCCCCATTCGAGAATTTCGCAAACGGCAGGACTAGACCGCGAACCTGAAATTGATGCAGTCGCCATCGGCTACAGGATATTCCTTTCCTTCCAGACGAACCTGTCCTTTGTCCTTGGCGTTATTCCAGGTGCCCAGAGTCTTTATGGACTCGAAGGGAGCGACCTCGGCGCGAATGAAACCACGCGCGATATCCGAGTGAATCTTGCGAGCCGCTTCCTGAGCCGGAGTGCCTCTCGTGATCGTCCAGGCTTTCACTTCGTCTTCTCCGACAGTGAAGAATGCGATCAGTTTCAAAAGGGCATACGAAGCTTTGATAAGCTTCTCGCGTCCCGATTCCTCGATGCCTAGAGCGGTCATGAATTCGGCACGATCGCCTTCATCGAGTTGAGCAATTTCCATTTCAGTCTTGGCGCAGAAAGTCAAAACCGGAATGCCTTTGCTGTCTGCAAAAGATTGCAGCTTCGCTAGTTTTTCAATCTTGTCTTTGCCGATATCGGACTCGTCGATATTAGCCACTATCAGCATCGGTTTTTGCGAGAGAAAAGTGTATCCGCGAATCAGCTTCTGCTCTTCATCGGACAAATCGACCGTGCGCAACGGTTTTTCTGAGGTGAGTTGATCTTTGAATTTGGTGAGAAGTTCTTTCTCCTGTTCCAGAGTCTGTTTTTCAGGACCCTTCTTGCGCCCGATTTCGGCATCGATCTTCTCGAGACGCTTCTCAACAACGCCCAGGTCGGCGATTATCAGCTCCAATTCGAACAGCTCGGCATCTCTGCATGGATCGATGCTGCCCTCCGGATGAGGAACGGAAGGATTGTCGAAAGCGCGAACCACATGGACGAGCGCATCAACCTGACGCAAATTCTGCATCATCGCCGGGTTGAAGCCGCCTTCTTTGGCTTGACCGGCCTGAACACCCGCCACGTCGACCAATTCGACAGTGGCAAAAGTGGTCTTTTTCGGTTTGTACAACTCGGATAGCCAACTCTGGCGCTCATCCGGGACAGGAACGACCGCGATATTGGCCTCACTGCCGGAAAAACCGCCGACCTGCGCCGAGCCGCCGCTGACAGCGTTGAAAACGCTCGTTTTGCCTGTGACCGAAAGCCCTACAATCCCTACCTGCATTGTGAATCCTCTAAATTCGTTTCTTAAACGCTCAAAACCGCAAACCGCCTCCAAGTCCAGCGAATTTGCGTTTTTCCTATCTTTTCCTACACGCCTGAGCCTGTAGTCCGAAAAATGGCGGAGAGGGTGGGATTCGAACCCACGTGGCTATTCGCCCATCCGCTTTCGAGACGGCGCCGTTATGACCGCTTCGGTACCTCTCCTCAAATGCGTATTCGCAAGTTTTGTATTCTAGCAAGAATAGAGCCAGTCCTGCATGCGTAAGAAGAAGTGCAACGCATGAGATGGGCTTCAGAAGTTTCAAGGTACGAAAAGGGGACGGCACGCATGCCGTCCCCGCCTGAGACCTTCAGCTATTGCTGAGCTGCATTTGCGTCGCGGCGCGATGCAATCTGCGTGTTGTTTTCAGCCGTTTTGGTCAGAGTAGCCATGACTTGAGGCATGTCAGTGCGGAACTGACGCTTGATTAGCCCCTGCGGCATGAATAATCCGCCATTGACGTAGCTGCCGTAAGTGACCATCGTATGCCTTCCGCCATCGACAGGCTCGAGCTTCCACCAGCCATCTACTTCTTTGAAGCTGCCGCTGACGCGCTTCCACTCCAAACTCTTTTTATCGGTCTCTTTCAATTCGATTATGTACTCATAGGTGCAGAGCGCCCCGGAGGGAGCGACAATGTGCTTCATGAGCTTCGTGCAACCGCGATCTTCAATGACCTGGCACTTCTTCATCATGGGGAAAGTGCGATGCGCATTGTTGTAATCAGTAAGGATGTGCCAGACCTCATCAGGCTTAGCCTTGATCAGAGCATGGCTCACGCTGAAGGTTTTGCCATTGTGGACTTCTTCGATAACCGCATGCGGACATTCTGATTTTTGACGTGCTTCACAGGGTTGTGCCACCACAACCGGTTGCAAAGCGACGAACGCCATTAGGGCGAGAGCAGCTAGCTCGCTCGTTTTGGTCTTTGTTCCACGCAATGGATGCCGTCCTTCTATAAATTAGGGATCTTGGAAATGCGAATCAGGATGGTGTCGAATACAATACTGAAATCGTGTTAATTGTCAAACGAAATCATTCAACAACGTTAGCACAGCCGCTGAGACTGGAACCAAAAGGCTTCTTAGAATCTGCAAGTAAGGATGAAAATCGGCTACTGCTGTCAAGGTCTTGAAAAGGTGACAGCGACCCCCTTGACGCCTGTTGACTACCGGCAAAATGCAGCATAAAAATGAGAGTAAGAAATTTCTTTACCTTTGAGAATAAGCTCGCAGCAAGTAAAGAATGGTTGCAAAGAGATAATAAAGGTATCCCTAAGACATAAGAGAGCGGATGCACAAACACGCCATAGTCGTCTACAACCCCATCGCCGGCACTGCAGTAGGTCCGGATCTGTGGCTAGGGGCGATTGTCCATCGTCTCTGCGAAGAGGCCGACTACGCCGTCACTGTGATGCCGACAAGACCCGGCATGGATCTGCAAGAGATTTTCCAACACGTTCCTCATCCAGATCTCGTTGTTGCAGCAGGCGGGGACGGCACTGTGCGTTTTGCACTAGGGGCGGTGGCACGCTATCGCCCCCGCATTCCGGTCGGAATTCTGCCCCTGGGGACAGGCAACCAATTAGCACGCAATCTCGGCATCTATGAAGAAAACATACTCGGCGATCCGCTCGACGAAGCCATTCAGGTCCTGATGAACGGAAAACCTACAGCGATCGATTTAGGGGTAATGAACGGAGAATATTTTTGCGTCGCTGCAGGAGCAGGACCGCTCTCGGACGCAGTCATCTCCACCGACCACCAGGAGAAGGTAAATTGGAAAATGCTTGCCTATGCAAGCTCTATGATTCAAACGCTCGCGCTTCCGCCTGTCAATTTCCGTCTTACGACCGTCGGCGAATCTTTCATTGTGAGAGCGGCAGGGGTCTTTATCACCAACATCTCCGATCTGGGAGTGGGAAAACTTTCCGACACGGCCGAGCTGAATGATGGATTGCTGGATCTATGCGTGCTGAATCCGACTGAGTTTCAGGACTACGTAGATCTCGGATTTCGCTTCGCCGG
>JAIETE010000113.1 GCA_019745505.1 Candidatus Obscuribacterales bacterium
ACCCGAATTGGCGGCTCGGCTGGCGGCAACAGCAGCTCTTAGGCGCTTGAGATAATTCTGCGCGTCGTCAATTCGCTCGAGGTCGAGGGAACCCTGTATGGCACCCAATAGAGTCGAAATGTAGGCTGGAGTGTCGGCTCTGCCGGACGCCTCCAGTTCATCCAGGTTGGTGCCGAAAAGCTCGAAGCCGCGAGCGTAATTGCCCAGTTCCATGTAATTGCAAGCCAGGCTGTTGGCTTGATAGGCACGGTTGTGACGGTCGTCCGTCGAGTTGCGGTAGAGATATTCCGAGAATTTGACGGCAGTTTTCAAATCGCCTCTTCTTATCGCCATAACTTGCAGCTGGCTGACTTTCATCGGCAACTCGTGCCCGTTCGTCTGCGGTTGCCTGCCCGCCAGTATCTGTTCGATCTCTTTGCTAATCCCGACGCTGGCTAGTTCTTCTGCTTTGCTCCACAGCCCTTCTTCCTGGCAGCAGGAAGCAAAATTTGACTGCCAGATGGTTTTGAACGATGTTCGTGTGACAGTGATTAAAAGGACGCCTGCCAGCGAGCCTAGAAAAGCCAGGGGGGCGTTTAGGTGAAAGAGCAAAGTCAGGATGATGGTCATGATTGTCGCCATCACCAGTGCGAAGCCACCCTGCACGAAAAGAATCAGTTTGAAGGTGCGGCTGGTGGCATTGCTCTTCGCTCTAGCCAATTTGAAAGCACTTGCTTCAGCTGATTTTTCCGCCATTGGCAATGCTTCCTGTCTGAAATCGCGACTTATCCAATATGCCCAGAGTAAGTGACGATGTTCGCCCGGAGCTCAATTGCTCCGCCTCGACGCAATCGTGAGAGTACCGAGTGAAACTCGGTTACTTTCGGCAGTCGATGCCAATTTCTAAGAAGGCTCGAATTTGCTTATTCGACAGTCACGGACTTAGCCAGGTTGCGCGGCTGATCGACGTCTTTGCCCAGATAATCAGCAATGAAATACGACATCAATTGCATCGGCACGACCGTCAAGAGAGGACTGAAGAATTCGTCCACTTGCGGAATACTGAGCACTGTATCGAAGGTCTTAGCCGCTTGCTCGTCACCTTCGCAGGCCACGGCAATCATTTGAGCATTGCGAGCTCTGGCTTCTTGAGCGTTGGAGAGTGTTTTTTCATAGACCACTCCCGGCACAAGCACGGTGACAACCGGCACTTTCGAATCGAGAACAGCGATGGGTCCGTGTTTCAATTCACCGGCGGCATAACCGGACGCGTGGATATAGCTCAACTCCTTCAGTTTCAATGCGCCTTCCAATGCGGTCGGGAAATTGAAACCGCGTCCGATGAAAACAACGTCGTGAGCGTCTGCATACTTTAATGACGCCAGGCGGATTTCGTTTTCGCGGGCAAGGATTTGCTCCAGCAGCGTCGGAATTGCATTCAAGTCCGATTTGAGCTTTTTGGCTTGTTCTGCCGAAATCGCTCCACGCTTCTCGGCAAGATAAATGCCCAGAAGGTAGAACGAAGTCAATTGAGCCAGATAGGTTTTTGTGGCTGCTACTGAGACTTCAATACCGCATTCGGTGACAATCAAATTGGGTGTGATTTGAGCCAGATGTGAATCCGGTCGATTGGTGATGCCCAAAGTAAAGGAGCCGAGCTTCTTCGCTTCTTCAAGCGCCGAGAGGGTATCGGCGGTTTCACCGGATTGGCTGACGGCGATCGTGAGAGTGCTTTCGTTCACCATCATTCTTCTGCCGCGGATTTCCGAGGCGATATCGACGGCGACCGGAATATTGCACAACTGCTCGATGATCATCTTTCCAACGAGGCTGGCATGATAGGCTGTGCCGCAAGCGACAACCTGGATGCGGTCGATGCCTTTCACTTCCATATCGCTGAAATGCACGCCGTAACTTTTGGACAGCGAATTTTCTTCTTCGTTGTTGGTGGGGGCGTTGCCGTTTGGCGTGATGTGCGGAATGAAACTGACGGGCTTGGTCGGATGAACGAGATATTTCGCCAGGGTTTGACGCAAGACCAGCGGCTGCTCGTGAATCTCTTTCAGCAAGAAGTGTTTGTACCCGCCCTTGTCGATCACATAAGGATTGCTGTCCAGCGACATCGGGCGACGTTTTACTTCTTTGCCGTCGAAGGCGAAAAGTCTGACACCATCGACGGTTATTTCAGCGATTTCGCTTTGCTCCAGTCGCACGACTTTGTTCGTGTATTGACGAACGGCCATGCTGTCCGAGGCTAGAAAGCTCTCGTTATTGCCCAGACCGACCGACAAAGAATAGTGCTGATTGATGGCATAGATCTTGTCCGGATGCTTCTGGCTGACGACACCCAGAGCATACGCGCCGCGCAGGTGACCTACGGTTTTGAAGATCGCCTTGAGCATGTCTTTTTCTTTTTCATACTCTTTGGAGATGAGGTGCGCGATAACTTCGGTATCGGTGTCCGATTCGAAAGCGCAGCCTTCTTTGATCAGCTCTTCCTTCAGCTCTTCATAGTTCTCGATGATGCCGTTGTGAACGACTGCAATCGTCTTCGACGAATCCAGGTGCGGGTGCGCATTTTGATCGTTCGGCACGCCGTGGGTGGCCCAGCGGGTGTGACCGATTCCGACCGTCGCCGTCGGCTTGTTGTCGGTTATTAGCTTTTCCAGATTGTTCAACTTACCGGCAGCCTTGAGCACGCTCAATTCACCATCTTGAATGATAGCGACACCAGCCGAATCGTAGCCGCGATACTCCAGGCAGCGAAGTTCGGAAAGCAGTACAGGCGCAGCCTTTGCTGGACCGAGATAGCCGACTATTCCACACATTAAGAGTTACCTCCCAGACCTAAACTTCCATGACTTCTTGTTCTTTGTCATGAACTTGCTTGTCTATTTCCTTGACGTATTTATCTGTCAACTTTTGCAGACTTTCTTCCTGGCGTTTCATCTCGTCTTCGGAAAGTCCCGTGCCTTTCAGCTTCTTCAGCTCATCGGCGCCGTCACGACGAATATTGCGCACTGAAACTCGTGCATCTTCGCCGAATTTTTTCACATGCTTGGTCAATTCTTTTCGGCGCTCTTCCGTGAGCACCGGGATATTGATGCGCACGACCGTTCCGTCGGAGTTCGGTGTAAGGCCGAGTCCTGACTTGTGAATAGCCTGCTCGATGTCTTTAACGCAATTTTTGTCGAAAGGCTGAATCAGAAGCGAGCGACCATCCGGAACAGAAATATTCGCCAGGCTTTTGAGCGGCGTCGGAGTGCCGTAGTATTCCACCTCGACGCGATCCAGTATGGCTGGATTGGCGCGACCAGTGCGGATTGTCGTAAATTCCTTTTGCAGATTGGCAATCGCCTTTTTCATCTTATCTTCGGCAGATGCCAGTACTTCAGTAGCAGTACTCATTTTGCTCCTCCAACGCGAGTGCCGATCAGTGTTCCCACTTTTTCGCCCAATACGATGCGCTCGATACTGCCTGATTTGGCGAAATCGAACACTACAATGGGGATATAGTTATCCTTGCAAATAGATACAGCGGCTGGGTCCATTACTTTCAGCCCTTGCCTTATCAAGTCTTCGAAGCTGATGCGCTCGATTTTCTTGGCGTGCGGATTCTTTCTCGGGTCGTCGTCATAGACTCCGTCGACGCCGTTCTTAGCCATCAGAACCGAGTCCGCCTTGATTTCAGCAGCTCTCAGCGAAGCCGCCGTATCGGTTGTGACGTGAGGGTTGCCGGTGCCGCCGCCAAAAATGACGATGCGACCCTTCTCCAGGTGGCGAATGGCGCGCAGCCTGATGAATGGCTCGGCGATCGACGGCATTGCGATTGCCGTCATGACGCGTACTTGCGCACCTTTAGACTTCAAGACTTCTTGCAGAATGAGGCAGTTCATTACGGTCGCCAGCATCCCGACGTAGTCGGCCGCTGCTTTGTCCATCCCCCAGGCGCTGCCGGTGACGCCGCGGAAGATATTGCCTCCCCCCACCACAATCGCTATCTGAATGCCGAGTTGCTGCGCAGATATAATCTCCTCGGCAATCGGGCCGATCACGTCGGGCGCGATGCCGAATTTTTCGTTGCCCATCAGCGCCTCACCGCTCAGCTTGAGCAATATGCGCTTGTAAACAGGTTCTTTGCCGGTTTTTGCTGCCTGCGTATTCACTAATAGGGATTCCTTTGTGCCTGACATGCTGGCTTGGCAACCTCGATTTGCATTGTATATTCGATTGAATTTGACAGGTAATCTTACCGCAACCCGCATTGGGCCTTCCACTCATGCAGTCTCATCCGGTTTGCAATTGGTCTGTCCGCCTCTAAAAACCAGACTGTTACGGGCTTTGATTCGCTTGTAAAGAGGGGTCCGGCAGGGCAAAGTATATGCGCTTGCACTTTCTGCCTTGTCCCGAAAGCCGAGCCCAGCCGCCGGCGTCGGCAAAAAGCAAAAGCCGCCCCTTTCGAGACGGCTTTCATTAACTCTCTAATTTATTTACGCGTTTACTCTTCGCCTGCTCCATTTTGGTCGGCTTGAGTTTCGCCCAGTATAAACAGCGAGAAGCTCTTCACTTCCAGTTTTGCACCCAATTCAGTGGCGCTGGCTGCAAGGAACTTGCTGACTGTTTGAGTCGGATCTTTGACGAATTGTTGTTCGTTCAAGCAGCGCTCGGCAAAAATCTTGTCGATACGACCTTGAACGATCTTCTCGCGCATTTCCGGCTTCTTGTCTGCCAAATCTTGCTTTCCAGCTTCGATACGGCGCTCGTTCTCAATTGTTTCAGCAGGAATGTCGTTCTTGCTGACAAATTGCGGCTTAGCCGAAACGATATGCATCGCTACATCTCTGCCAAGTGCTGCTGCCTTTTCTGCATCAATCTTCTTGTCAGCTTCGATAGCGACAATGGCTCCCATCTTGCCACCCAGGGCATGCACATAGAGACCGATGACGCCTTCTTTGCCTTTCAAGTCTTCGACGGCGGCTCGACGGATGATTATGTTTTCGCCGATTTTGGCAATGGCGGCGGTGACGTGCTCGGCAACGGTAGAACCTTTGATCGGTTGCTTGTTGAGGGCTTCGACCGTGGTGGACTTTGTCGTCAGCGCAGTTTCGGCCAGGTCTTTTGTCAACTGGATGAACTCTTCATTGCGGGCAACGAAGTCGGTTTCGCAGTTGACTTCGATGAGAGCGCCGGACTTGCCATCATTGGCAATGTGCCCGACCACCAGACCTTCGGAGGCAGAACGCGAAGCTTTCTTGCTTGCAGATGCTACGCCTTTCTGGCGCAAAATTTCGAAAGCCTTTTCGGCATCTCCGCTGGCTTCTACAAGAGCTTTCTTGCAGTCCATCATTGCCGCGCCAGACTTGTCTCTTAGCTCTTTAACCAATTGAGCCGAAATCTCTACCATGACCATATTTCTCCTCGCAATATTCGCTTGCGGCATGCCGCTGGTTTTTGCAGCTTGCCTGAGAGTAATTAGAACAAGAGCAAACGCCTACTAGGCGTCTTCATCTTCCGTGAGAGCTTCTTCAAGGTCTTCAGCAACTGCAACTGTGGCGGCGCCGACAACTGCGTGTACTTTGGCTTCTTCCTCTTGAACAAGAGCTTTCTCTTCTTCAAAGGTGTGTGCCTGACCTTGCTTGCCTTCCAGAATGGAATCGGCGACCTTGCTCATGATCAGTTTGATGGAGCGGATTGAGTCATCGTTGCCGGGGATGACATAGTCGATGCCATCCGGGTCGCAGTTGGTATCGATGATACCGACTACGGTGATACCGATTTTCTTGGCTTCGGCAACGGCGATGTCTTCACGCTTTTGGTCGATGACAAAAAGTACGTCCGGGCGACCGCGCATATTCTTGATGCCGCCAAGAGACTTCTCGAGCTTGAACAATTCACGGTTCAAGACTGCCAACTCTTTCTTGGGGCGGCGGTAGAAGTCGCCGGTGTCGCGCATCTCTTCGAGCTCTTTCAAGCGGTTGATGCGCAGACGAATGGTTTCAAAATTGGTGAGCATACCGCCCAACCAACGACGGTTTACGAAGTGAGCTCCGCAACGCTTTGCTTCTTCTTCGATGATGTCGGCGGCTTGCTTCTTGGTGCCGACGAAAACGATGTTCTTCTTTTCAGAAGCGATCTTTCGCAAGAATTCGCATGCTTTGTCGAGAGCACGAGTAGTCTGCTCTAGGTCGATAATGTATATCCCGTTGCGCTCGCCGTAGATATACTGGCGCATTTTGGGATTCCAGCGGCGGGTTTGATGTCCGAAGTGGACCCCGGCTTCCAACAGTTGTCTCATTGATGCTACTGACAAGGCTGACTCATGCTCCTATTTCAATGTGAGTACTAGCGGGGGGTATGACTGCTTGTATATGTGTTGATCACCTATTAACCCATGGCACCGCAGTAGGTACCGAAAGTGTTTATGTTTCCAGCGCACCCCCCATTGAGTGAATGGCGCGCCAAACACAACACTTCCCCGGACCAATCTTGCTGCTGAGAAGCGCGTACGCTCCTGCAAAAAACTCGCAAGCCGTGACCAGTTGCCCTGTTCCCACGGAACAGACAAGTCACTAATTCTAACACGAAATCCTCGAAATACCTATTTATGGACAATTTCAGGATTTGATCGTTATAATGTTTCTACGTAAACAAATGCTAAGTAGCATGAGGAGCGGTCTTGTCTAAGGTTTTAGTACTTAATGCTTCGTATGAGCCTCTAAACATCTGTACGTGGAGACGTGCAGTTGTCCTTCTGCTCAAAGGGAAAGCCGAGCAAATCGAGGACAACGGCAAAATTGTTTACGCTGAGTTTCCGTTACCGACTGTGATTCGACTACGAAGTTACGTCAAGATTCCGTATAAAGAGATCAGTCTGTCCCGGCGCAACGTTTTGCACCGGGATTCTTATACGTGCCAGTATTGCAGCGAAAAGCGGCACGATTTGACGATCGACCACATCATCCCCCGCTCGAAAGGTGGTACGGATAATTGGGAAAACGTTGTGGCCGCTTGCTTGAAGTGTAACGTCAAGAAGGGCGATCGCACTCCCAAGGAAGCCGGAATGCCGCTGCTGTGCTCGCCTAGACGTCCTCAAAGTCACGTCCATTTTGAGATTTCAAAACACTCGGTCTCCGGCGACTACGCCTGGAAGAAATACGTCATCGGCGCCTAGCAAATCTCAAAATCCTTAAATCGCAACAGTTTCAAGTCTCTTGCCGGACTCATCTTTGCCTGGAAGTTAAAGCGTTAACGCTTTAACTTCCAGAGATTGCTTGACCGGGTGGGGTTGGCAAGTGTCGGAATCGTCCGGTTAGGGCTGGTTTCGCGGCGATTGCTCACGCGGGCTGAGAGAAAAATTCTCTTTTCAACCTTCTTTTTTTGAACCTTTTGCCTGCTCTCGACGTTTTAAAGAAAAGCAAGACTATTTCGGACGGAGGGCGCTGAAGTGACATCACCTCTATACTCATTTGAGAAAAGATTGTTTCAAGGGCGGCGATTTAGATTGAGCGGCAATAGGCCTGCAAGCTTGGATGTTCAGACAGGCACAGAGACAGCGCCGCTCTATGCGTGTGTAGCCCTCGACGTTCAAATTCGAGACCTGAAAGATCGACTCTTTACCTATAAAGTGCCGGAGCATTTCAAGGATGATGCTTTTGTCGGCGCTCAGGTTTTGGTGCCGTTCGGCGCGCAGGGTCTGGTGGCCGGCTATGTTGTATCGCTTACATATACGCCCGAAATTTATCGAGAAGGAAATATTCATTTCAAAGAAATTTCGGACATTTTGGTGCCGGAGCCGGCCTTTGACTCAAATTACGTTGGTTTGCTTCATTGGATAGCTGATTTCTATCTGTGCAATATATCGGATGTGATTCAGGCAGCCATACCATCCATTGCCGCACCTAAAACCAAGCGCGTCATAACTCTCAGCGAGACTGCTTTTGCCATCGTTCCATTTGAAATGCAGCCGTACTACAAAGACAAGGCGGCCCGAGCGATTGTTGAGGTATTGAAAGAATCGAAAAGCGGTGCACTTGCCGTAAGCGCGACCAAGCAAAGATTTCAGAAAAAAGTGAAGCAAAGCCAGGGACAATTTTTTCGAGCGTTGACCCTGCTCAGGCAAGAAAATGTCGTCGCCATCACTTCTGAAACCGAAGCAGGAACGCAGCCCAAAACGCAAAGATGCGTTGCCTTGGGAAGCGGAGAGCCGAAAACTTCCAGGCAGAGGGAGGTCGTCGCCGTGCTCAGCCGAGCCGGCGGTCAGATGCCACTCAAGCAATTGGTCGAGGAGGCAAGAACTACCGCCTCGACAGTTAAGCGTTTGCAAGAAGACGGCATAGTCGTTTTTGTAGATGAAGAATTGGTGCGCGATCCCCTCGCATCGGTTGAGACTGTCGCGTCCAAAGCGCGAGGAGCTATAACCCTTACCGAACAACAAGAAAAGGTATTTGAAACACTGAAAAAATCGCTGGAAGATTGCTTTGATGGCAATATCCAACTGATAGAGCGCGAATCGGCAAAGCCTGACGGAGCCTTAAAGAACGCCAATTCCCAACCATGGTTGTTGCACGGAGTAACCGGATCGGGCAAGACCGAAATTTATATTCGCTTGATGGAGGAGTGTCTGGAGCGCGGACGAACTGCACTGCTTTTGGTGCCTGAAATAAGTTTGACTCCGCAGCTATCTCGACTGCTGAAGACACGCTTCGGTTCGAGTGTGGCAGTTTGGCACAGCGCTCTCACTCCGGGAGAAAGGTACGACACCTGGCGCCGCATCAAATCAGGAGACGTTAAAGTTTTGCTGGGCGCCCGCTCGGCAATTTTGGTGCATATGCCTTTGCTCGGGCTGATTATTCTCGATGAAGAGCACGACGGAAGTTATAAACAATCCAGCCCTGCGCCTCGTTATCATGCCCGAGAAATTGCCGAAAAGAGAGCTGAAAGAGAAGGCGCGCTCCTGCTCTTGGGCAGCGCCACCCCGGATGTAGGAACTTATAAACGCGCCACCGAAGAGCAAAAAATTCTGGAACTTCCTGAGCGTGTTTTCAAGCAAGCACTGCCGGCGGTGAACGTCGTAGATATGCGCCAGGAATTTTCAGACGGCAATCGCAGCATTTTTTCGAACGTGCTGGCAGGCGCCGTACAGGAGCGTCTCAATGCCAACGAGCAGACTATTCTTCTGATCAACAGGCGGGGGTATGCCAATCATGTTTTCTGTCGCGCCTGCGGATTCGTTGTTCGTTGCAAGAATTGCAGCGTATCGATGGTCTACCACCAGAAGCTCGGTCAATCGGAAGGATACATGTCCTGCCACCACTGTGCGCACACTCTGACTGGGCTCAAAGTCTGCCCTTCATGCAAAGGACCATTCATAAAACAATATGGATTGGGCACTCAAAGAGTAGAGGAAGAGGTGCTGGAAAGATTTCCCGATGCCAGGGTAATTCGCCTGGACAGCGATGTCGCTCAAACCAAAGGAGCGCATGAGCGCCTGCTTTCGAAATTTGCCTCCGGTGAAGCCGATGTCCTGATCGGTACCCAGATGGTGGCTAAAGGATTGGATATCGAACGCGTTACGCTCGTGGGTGTTCTTGCCGCCGATGCGGCTTTCAATATGCCCGATTACAGATCCATGGAGCGCGGTTTCCAGCTGCTGACCCAGGTATCGGGTCGTGCCGGTCGCGGAAAACATCCGGGAGCAGTCATTTTTCAAAGCTACAACTGTGACATGCCGGCGATTGCCTGGGCGCAAACGCACAATTACAAATCTTTTGCCGGCAGCGAATTGGAGTCTCGCGAATTGTTTCAATACCCGCCATTCAGCCAAATTATCAGAGTTGTTGTAGCCGGTGTCGATCCGGTCGCAACTGAAAGTGCATGTGAGCGACTGGCAGAAGAAATCGCTCACCAGCTCGAAGAAAGCATTGGGCTGAATGAGGTCAAAATCCTCGGTCCGGCGCCCTGCATTATCGAACGTTTGCGAAACAAATTCCGCTTCCATCTGATTATAAAAAATCTGGCCGGAGAAGAAGGGCGCCAGCTGATCGGTAATTTCTTGCGAGCAAAACGGCTCCCAGGCGAGCTTCAGATGGCTGTCGATGTCGGCGCTCTGGATCTTCTGTAAGTTTTGCCCCAGCAAT
>JAIETE010000246.1 GCA_019745505.1 Candidatus Obscuribacterales bacterium
GCCCGGGTCCATACATGAAGGCGGAGAGCTGGGATATGCGCTCACTCATGCTGCCGGTGCGATTTTTGACAATCCTTCTCTGGTTGCCTGTTGTGTCGTCGGGGACGGCGAGGCCGAAACCGGACCGCTGGCTGCAAGTTGGCACTGGAACAAATTCGTCAACCCGAAACGTGATGGTGCGGTGCTTGCGATTTTGCACCTGAACGGCTACAAAATTGCCAATCCGACCATCTACGGACGCATGGACGATGACGAGCTGGAAAGCCTCTTCGAAGGTCGAGGCTACGAACCAGTTTTTGTCGAGGGTGATGAACCACTGGTGGTGCACCAGCTTATGGCTGCGGCCCTCGAGTATTGTTTTGACCGCATTGCCGAGATTCAGAATGATGCACGTGAGAATGGTGTCGAAACTCGGCCGAAATGGCCGATGATTGTGCTGAGAACGCCCAAGGGCTGGACTGGTCCGAAGGTTGTTGACGGCAAGAAAGTAGAAGGTACTTATCGATCGCACCAGGTTCCGCTTTCAGAGTTGAAGTCAAAACCGGAGCATTTGAAGCAACTCGAAGAATGGTTGAAGAGCTACAAACCGCAAGAGCTTTTTGAGAAGAACGGCAGCCTTAAGGAACATTTGAAGAAGTTGGCTCCTCAAGGTCAGCGGCGCATGGGCGCGAATCCTCATGCCAATGGCGGGCTTCTGCTGCGTGATTTGAAATTGCCCGATTTTGAAAAGTATGCCTGTGAAGTTAAGAAGCCCGGCACAACGGAGGCCGAGTCTACAGGTGTAATGGGCAAGTATTTGCGCGACGTGATGAAGTTGAATGACGAGCATTCCAACTTTCGCATTTTTGGCCCGGATGAAACTGCTTCCAATCGTTTGTCAGCTGTATTCGAAACCACTGATAGAGTGTTTATGGAGCCGACTACGAAAGATGACGACCATCTATCAAAAGACGGCCGTGTAATGGAAGTTCTTAGCGAACACCTCTGTCAGGGTTGGTATGAGGGCTATTTGCTGACCGGCAGGCATGGCTTCTTTTCCTGCTACGAAGCGTTTATTCACATTGTCGACTCGATGTTCAACCAGCATGCTAAATGGCTAAAGGTCACCAGAGACATCCCCTGGAGAGCTTCGATAGCGTCGCTCAACTATCTGCTTACTTCGCATGTTTGGCGCCAGGATCATAATGGTTTCAGCCATCAGGATCCGGGCTTCATCGATCATGCAGTCAATAAGAAGGCTGATATCATCCGCGTCTATTTGCCGCCGGATGCCAATACTCTTCTCTACACCACGCATAAATGCTTGCGTGGTCGTGACAAAATCAACATCATAGTCGCCGGCAAACAACCGCAATTGCAGTGGCTCGATATGGAGTCGGCGATCAAACATTGTGCCGTCGGTCTTGGTATTTGGGATTGGGCGAGCAATGATCAGGACTCAGAGCCGGATGTGGTCATGGCTTGCGCCGGCGATGTGCCTACGCTGGAGACTCTGGCGGCGGTTTCGATACTCAGGCAGAATATTCCCGATTTGAAAATTCGAGTAGTAAATGTCGTCGATTTGATGACCCTTCAACCAGCTTCCGAACATCCTCATGGACTGTCGGATCATGAATTCGATTCTATATTTACGAAAGACAAACCGATCATTTTTGCTTATCACGGTTATCCCTGGTTGATCCACCGGCTCACCTACAGAAGAACCAACCATGGCAATCTGCATGTGCGTGGATACAAGGAAGAAGGAACTACTTCGACGCCTTTTGACATGACTGTGATGAATCAGGTAGACAGGTTCAGTCTCGCTTGCGATGTCATCGATCGGGTGCCGAAATTGAAAGGCGTGGCTGCGCGAGCACGTCAGTGGCTGCACGGCAAGTTGATAGACCACAAGCGGCACATTCATGAGCACGGAGAGGATATGGAAGAAGTGCGCAATTGGAAATGGCCGTTCGCTCTTCCCAAGGAAAAGAAAGGCTGGTCTTAGTCAGTGAATATACTTGTTTTTAACGCTGGTTCCAGCACATTAAAGGCTAGTCTTTTCAATGAAAATGTCTTTCTCAAAAAGGGCAGAGATGCTTCTTCCCTTTTGGTGGAGACAAGCACGAAAGTCGACGGCGGCAACAGAGCGTCTTTCAAGAAAGCCGCAACCGGAGCCATTCAGAAAATTCTCAAAGAGGCTAAGCAGGACAAAGAATCAATTTCCATGATTGGGCACAGGATCGTGCATGGAGGCAAGAAACTGCGAGCCACCACAATCATTGATAGAAGTGTGACGGAAGAAATCGAAGCGAGAATTGACCTGGCCCCGACTCATAATCCGAATGCGCTTGGCTGCATTGACGCCGCGCAGGCTTATTTTGGCAACGACTTGAGGCAGGTCGCCGTTTTCGATACTGCATTTCACAGGACCATACCAGAGATGCGGAGCCTGTATCCGGTTCCCAGCGAGTGGCAAGAAAAGTTCGAGATCCGGCGTTATGGTTTTCACGGCATCAATCATGGTTATTGCGCCAGACGCGCCGGCGAATTGCTGCCGGATTCTGCAGAAAGAATAATCATTTGTCACCTGGGCAACGGTTGCTCATTATCAGCGGTTCTGCACGGTGTTTCCGTCAACACGACAATGGGATTCACGCCCCTCGAGGGACTGATGATGGGCACCAGATGTGGTTCCATCGATCCGGGCATCATAATGCATTTGATCAATCGAGAAAAATTCGACGGTGAAAAACTGGAAGAAATTCTCAACAAAAATTCAGGGATATTGGCTGTAAGCGCTAAGTCCGGCGATATGCGAGAACTGCTTCAGGCAAGAAGCGAGCATGATGAAAAAGCGGCGCTGGCATTTGATATGTTTGTCGACAGACTGACTCACTATATCGCCTCTTTTACTGCCTCGCTGGGAGGTCTTGATACCCTGGTTTTCACAGGCGGAATAGGCGAACACTCCTGTGAAGTGCGGCAGGCTGTCGTCGAGAGTCTTTCTTATTTTGGGCTGAAGTTAGATGCGCAAGCCAATAAGGACTGCGTCGGCGATGACACCGCCGATGCAACCATCTCGGCGAAAAATTCCAAGGTGGCAATCCTCAAAATTCGTGCCGGCGAAGACTTCGAAATTGCCAGACAATGTTTTGAATTTGCCAGCGCGCAAGTATTCTCATCCTGGCCTTAGCCGGGCGCGAAGCTAATTGCTTTTTGGTTGCATTGAGCGGTAAATGCGCGAATATTGGCAATAGTTTTGCCAGCCGCGCTCTATCTGTCCGCGGTCGTCTTCGCTCAATTGACGGACGATTTTGCCGGGAACGCCCATGACCAAACTGTATGGCGGTATCTCTTTTCCAGGCGAAACGACCGCGCCGGCGGCGACTATCGAGCCATGACCAATGACTGCATGGTCCAAGACCACTGCGCCCATGGCGATCAAACAATCAGATTCGATTCTGCATCCGTGCAAGATGGCTCCGTGACCGACTGTCACTCTTTCTGCCACATACAGTCCATGCCTGCCGGTGACGTGCAACATGCACCCGTCCTGGATATTCGTGTTTTCACCAATTTCGATCGAATTGATGTCGCCGCGCAAAACGCTGTTGAACCATACGCTAGCGCCGGCAGCAATCTTGACCCGTCCGATCAAAACGACCGTAGGGGCGATATATGCGTCTTCGGCGACCTGAGGTTCGTGTCCTTCAAAAGGAATTAGCATGCCATTCATATAGGAAGAGTCTAGCGCAATAAAAAGCGACCAAAAGCTTGCTGACGTCAACAAAAGAAGAATTTCTTCTTCTCAATTGTGAACCAAAGGCAACTAAACGTCATGCAATGGCGACTTTCGAGCTGCCAAGATGTTAAAATTATCAACTGGAGCAAAGGAGACGTCACACATGCCCGTATACGACCAGCCCATGCGGAAGCTTCTTGGAATCCTCTCGCCTACTATTTCCTGGCTTAACGAAAAAGGATCGGTAGACGTGAATTCCGTTCCAGAGAATCACTTGGAAGCTATCAAGCAGTTGGAACGTATCGGCGTCGTACACAAGCGCAATAACCGTTGCTATGAGTTGCAGAAGATTCGTTTGAAAAAACTGATGGGCAATTTGGGCATCGAGCAACTCGTTAATCCCGAGCCGGCAGCAGCGCCTGTTGAGTTGAACTGAACCTGAACTAGACCATTTTTACAGACATCGAATTACGAGCGTTGCGTTCGCTTGAGTGGGACAAGCTTCTGGAGTTCCTCTCTCAAGAAGCTGAAAGCAAACGCGGACAGTATTTGTGCCGTCAGGTTTTGCCCGGGCGCGAACGCGCGGTCGTCAGTGTTTTGCTGGCAGAATCAGACGAAGCTCTCGCCTTGATCAGTCAGCGAAGCGGATTGTCTTTCGAGCGCCTGCCCGATCTTGAGGAAACACTCAATAGGCTTGAATCTCAAGCTGTTCTTTCAGAAAGCGAGCTGCATTCCTGTCGCAGCACGATGTCGCTTTCACGCCAGACGAGAAAATCGCTCTCCTTGCTTGACAATGAGGCGTTTCCTGCGCTTCGCGCTTATCTTTCCCCGCTCGCTCTCTTTGAGCAGTTGCTAAGAGAGCTGAATGAAATGCTTGATGAAAGCGGAAAGGTAAAGGATGACGCCACACCTCATCTAAGAGGTTTGAAAAGCGAGGTAAGGCGACTAGATTCGAAAATCAAAGACGAGCTTAACAAGGTCATTCATTCTCAGACCCAATCGAAAGCTCTTCAAGAGCCTATTTATACGCAGCGAGGTGGACGTTATGTCTTGCCTGTCAATGCCGCTCAGAGGCATGTCGTTCCCGGCATTGTGCACGATAGTTCGCAAAGCGGGCTGACCGTGTACGTAGAGCCCATGCCGGTTGTCGAGCTGGCTAATAAGCTCAGAATAAAAGAAGCGGAGATCGAACACGAGATTTCTCGCATACTTGCTGTTTTGTCGCAGCAAGTCTATGCCTCGCGTGAAGAGCTTTGCCAGTCTTTCATTTCGCTGGCGGAATTGGACGCAATTTTCGCGCGGGCACGTTTCGCCACTAAATACGATGGCATTAAACCGGAATTGAGTGAAGAGAATCGTTTTGAATTCATCAATGCACGTCATCCTCTTCTCATACTTCAATCAGGCAAAGAGAAAGTAGTACCTAATACCGTGAGCCTGGGAGGCAAGGAAAGAACGCTTGTGATAACAGGACCGAACACAGGCGGCAAGACGGTTCTTCTCAAGACGATCGGCCTGCTTTCGATGATGGTGCGTGCCGGCTTGCTCATACCTGTTTCTCGAGGTTCGAAAGCGGCTCTCTTCACGTCTATTTTTGCGGACATCGGGGACGAACAATCGCTGGCGCAGAGTCTTTCGACATTCTCCTCTCACATGACCACTATTGTTCAGGTCGTAAAAAGTGCATCAATGGGCACTCTTGCGCTTTTGGACGAAGTCGGGGTGGGTACAGATCCCAGAGAAGGCGCTGCGATCGCACGGGCCGTGTTGGAACATTTGAACGATTCCGGAGCGGTTACCGTCAGCACTACGCATTTTGGCCAGTTGAAGACGCTTGCCTATAACCTTTCGGGCATGGTCAATGGCAGTCTCGAGTTCGACGAAACTACCCTCTCGCCGACTTATCGCTTGCGCACAGGCATACCGGGAAGCTCTAAAGGAATAACTATCGCGCGGCGCTTGGGGCTGGATGAAAGTTTGGTGGAACTGGCGATTTCTTATCTGGACGTAGCGGATACTGTTATCGACGAAACTGTGGCTCGACTGGAAGAGAAAATCAAAGGGTTGGAGTCGAAAGAAGCTCAGGCGCAAGAAAAGCTCAGCCAAGCAGAAGAATTGAGCCAGCAATTACAGACGCAAATTGATCGAGAAAGGGCCCAAAGCGAAGCGACAAGGCAAAAATTGGCGACCGATCTCAAAGAGGAATTTACCGTCGCCTTTGAGCTTATCAAAGACACCATCCGGAATTTGCAAAAAGAGCCCAGCATCTCTGGAGCCCAGAAGGCGAAGGAGAAGATGGAGCAACTGAAGAAGGAATTGAACTGGCTGGACGCGCCGGTGAAAAAGGGCGCAGATATGGCTCCGGTGAAGCTGTCTGTCGGCGACAGGGTCTCTGTGCTCAGTCTCAATCAACGCGGCGTCATCGAAGAGCTTCCGGAAAATGTAGAGAATAATCCCAGAGGAATTGTCGTAGTGAGAGCGGGTGCGGTCAAACTGAAAGTACCTGCAAGCGATATAAAACGCATATCGGACGCCGGCGGGAAAGCTGAAAAGTCGCGGGCGGCAGCTTCCGGCGGTAAGACTCGTGCAGTCGCGCAGAGCCGAGTTTATCGCAACGAGACAGCTGTTTTTGTCCGCACAGACAACAACACTCTAGACTTGCGCGGAGAAAGAGTCGATAGCGCGCTGATCAAGCTGGAGCAATTTCTTGATGCCTGTTTGCTCTCGTCTATAAGCCCGGTGATGATAATTCACGGACACGGTACCGGAGCAGTTAAAGAGGCCGTGCGACATTTTTTATCGAGCAGTAGCTATGTCTCGAAATTTAGACCAGGCGAGACATATGAGGGTGCCGACGGGGTCACGGTCGCGGAATTGTAGTGCAGCAACTGCGTATTTCTCCCATCCCGGCGCAAAAAAAATTGTCCAGAACGGCAGCTCGATGTATAGAAGCAGTGGACCGCTACTCAGCAGGTCGACCCCAATATCCCTTGCGAAGCGAATTGAGACTTTTCAGGTTAATTTTTACGCCAAGCTGTCGGGGTCTACGTGGTTTTCCCACATACAAATAAGGGAATGATATTTAAGCTGAGTGCAGCATTGGTGCTCCTTTCAGTCGCGTGAGGTTGTCAAGATGGTCGATGGGAATCAAGTTCCCGGCGGGGATGAGATCGGCACTCGCAGAGATGTTGTTGCAGAAAACAATGTCCCAGCCACAGCCGACAGATGGCAGGAAGACTACCAGAGAACGGTAGGTTTCCAGCCTCAGGATGGAACCGGAGACCGCCAACAGGTCGCCGGATATGACCGCAGTTTGGGCTATGACCGTATTGCCGTCGGAAACACGGCGATGGGTCAACGCATAGACAACATCACCAATCTACTGGCGATGGGCGAGCGTTCCGCAGGCAGTCTGCAGGACGTCAATCGCTATTACGGAAGAGCGCAGAAAGAAGCCGATGACCTTTTCAGCGTAGCGGCGCAGAACGTCATGAAGGGGCGTGAAGATTATCGCTCTATCCTGGCCGCCAAGAATCCTCAAGAAGTATTCCAGGGCGTCGAGGCATCGATTCAGCGTCAGGCGCAAGCAATCCAACAGCAACTCCAGCAAGAAAGAGATCCGGCAAGAGTGAGAAGACTCGAGCAGATTCTTGCTATGGAGCAGGAGCGCGCTCAGACCCTCGAGCGAATGAAGCAAACCAATAATCCGCAAGAACTGAATCGTCTATTAATGTACGACGCGTTCAGTGCGCAGCGAATAGATCTATCTCAGAAGATGTTGAACGAGAGAGATCCTAATCAAGTTAGATTGATGGCCGAAGCTGAAATGAACCTGCACACGGTTCAGCGTGCACCAGGTTTCACGCGCGCCAACTATGGCATGCTGCTGATGCGCATGGGTCAATACGATCCCAACAGACCTGATAATGCCGCATTGCGCGCTTTGCAGGATGCAGCTTCCGTTGACCCGGAAATGGTGCCTAACCCCAATAGTTCTGATCCGGCGCGCCGCATGGGCGATCCTAATTTCATGCGCGTTGCTTCGGAAATCACTCGCATGCGTCCGGACGATCCGCAATTCTCCAGAGTTATGGCCCCTATCTTTAATAGGGACATCAATCGTTCGCCTGCTCCACTTCAATCCGCAGAGAATTACAACCCGAATACTCGCTATTCACAAGTACAAGAACAACCCTATCAACCTGCAAGAGATGGCGCCAATCGACCGGTAGAACAGCAACGCGTCACTGATCAGACTCAGGGCGTCACGCCTCTGGTCAATGGCAAAACTCCATTTCAACGTGTGCAAGAGCTAGGCAAAGTTGCCGAAGCGCAAGGTTTGACTCCTGATGTCCGCCAAGCTTACGGGTCCATAATCCAGGATTCGGACAAAGGAACCTCTCCACGAGTAGCTGAACTGCAGACTAAGCTGGCCCAGCTGGAACAAAGACAGCAGGCTCTTGCTCAGAAGGTTCAAGAGATTCAACAAAGTCCGGAAATTGCTCAGCTCGTTCAGTCAGGCATGGCCAAACTGAAGGCCCGCCCCGAAGCCGAACAGCAGCAATTGAAGGCTCTCACCGAGCAATTGCAAAAAACTCAAGACAAGGCTGAGCGCGAAAAGCTGCTCGGTGATATCAACAAGATCTGTCCTGAATTCGTGCAAGTTACAAAATTGCTCGAAGAGAAGCTCAAGCCGTTCACCGATGAACTCCAGCAGATTCAAACTGAAGGCGCAGCCCTGACAAATGATCTGGTTGGTGAAATGAATCAATCGTCCGCGACTCGCATGGAATATGCAGAGAAGCTGATGAAATCCGACAAGCCGGAAGACAAAAACCTGGCAAAACAGTTGCTCATCGAATCGGTCGCCAAGGCCAAACCGGAACAACGCGAAGCGTTCGCGCAGTACGCGATGCAATTGGGTCTTTCCAAGCAAGAGCTGGAACAAGGTCTTGCAAAAATGCCGCAGCAAACGGAGCGCGCAGCTACCCAGCCGGGACAAGGTGTTGTCGAGCCCACCGGTGAAAGAACCGGCGCCGGCAAGTTGATCGACGAGAACAAGAAAGCTTTCGATGCCGCCCAGGACAAAAAGGCCAAATTGGCTGAAATGCAGGGCTCGTTCAAGAAGGCTATCACTGACGCCGATAAAGAATTCTCGGACGCTGAAACACGATACAACCAACTGGATGCAGCTCATACCAAAGCCGCAAATGAAATGCCGGCTGATGACAAAGCCAAATTCCAGAAGATGCTGACTCAAGGCACTCCTGAGGCAGAAAAACAGGCTCTGCAGAAAGAACTGCAAACCAAGTACGCAAATATTGTCCAGATGGAAACAGAAATGCAAGCCATCAAGGACAGTGCACTTGATTTAGCCCTCAACAAATTCGAAGCCCGTTATGAATTCGCCCGAGCCTCCAACTTGGGTGGTGATGATGCAACCGCCAAGACGATGCTTTCCGAAGGTATCAAGACTCTGACCAAGGATGTCGGCGCTGATCTTACTGCCAAAGTTATGGAAGATCCGGGTGTGGCAGAACTGGCTAAAAAGCTGGGTGTTGATGCTAAGGCTCTCATGCAAGCGGCCGCAGCCGAAGCTCCAGCAGTGCAGCCGGGTGCGGATAATGCCGCAGCCACTGGCGATCTGCAAGGAACTCTGCGCGTAGCTAATGCTCGCATGCAGAAAGGCGATATAGCCGGCGCCAAGCAAGCTTACGAATCAGCCATCAAGATGGTCGATGCTTCCTTCAATCCGGAAGAAAACAACAGAAAGATCAAAGAAGCTCAAGATCTTCTGGAGAAAGGCAATCTATCTATCGAACAGCGCCTGCAGAAACAGCAGGAAATTGCCGGTTATTTCAACCAGGCCTATCAAGCATTCGACATAAGAAGCGGATATGCCAGAATTCTGGCACACCCGAACTATAACCAGAACGCGGCTGCCGAAACGGCATTCAAGGATGCCATCGCCGCTGCCGACAAAGTTCCGGTTCAAGCCATGAAGCGTCAAGTTGCTTTGCTTGCCAACGACATCAGCACTTTCCAAAATGCCTACGAGCAAGCAACAGGCGATCGCAAGACTCAAATCGAGCAAGCGCAAGCCTTCCTTTCCGAGTTCTCCAACACGCTCAACGGTCAGACGACCGGTGGCGGACCGGCTGCAGACAAAGCCTGGATGAACACGCAAATCAATGCCAGAAAAGATTTGGCCTCCTTCTACGTCAGACTGGTTTCTGAAGTCGATGAGAGGGGTCAACCCATTCTCAAGCCTGACGGCACACCGAGATATGTGCCGGATGCATCGAAGGTCTTCAAGCCGGAGGACGGCATGAAGGCGATTGACGAAGCGAAAGC
>JAIETE010000038.1 GCA_019745505.1 Candidatus Obscuribacterales bacterium
TTTGGTGTACTCCGGCGCTATCGACGACAACAGAAGCCCCGATAAGGAAGCCGCGAAGACTGCCAAGAATTTCGTAGCCGCTGCGCTTAACGAAACCCTCGCAAAGAAAGCAGTTGCGATTTCATCTACCAAATCTTACGGCTGTTCTATCAAATACAAGCAGCAGTAAGACGACAGGGGCGGTGCGAAAGTGCCGCCCCTGCCATTCATCGCCTGGTGTCATGGAAACCCGCTCTATAACCAAACGAATGGGAGTGCCACAATGCATCCGCTGCTTAACCAAATGCTGCTCGCTGAGAAACTCGAGCATGTGTCGAAATTCAAATTGGAGGATTTCGCTACACAAATAGACCCCACAAAAATTTTGATGTGCCCTCCTACGTTTTTCACCGTGGAGTCGGTACAAAACCCCTTTATGGAAGGGAATGTCGGTGCGGTCGATGTTGAGCTTGCCGCGAAGCAGTGGCAGGACTTGAAAAAAGTCTACGAGTCGCTGGGCTGTGAAGTAAAAACGATTGAACCTGTTGCAGGTTTGGAAGATATGGTTTTTGCTGCGAATCAAGTGCTTCCAGGCGTGTATCCTAACGGCAGACCTTATGTCGTACTCGGCGAGATGCGCAACGAGAAAAGAAACCAGGAAGTGCCGTGGTATCGCAAATGGTTCCAAGCAAACAACTATCACATCATCGATATCTTCGATTCCAAGGACAACAAAAAACATAGTCCATGCTTCGAAGGACAGGGCGACGCAATCTGGCATCCCGGTCGACAACTGCTGTGGTGCGCTTATGGACCTCGCACGGACAAAGACGCGGCTACTCTCTTAAGTATGACTCTCGTCAGCCCGATCATTCAATTGAAGCTTGCGGACCCGCGTTTTTATCACCTCGATACCTGCTTTTTCGCAATTAATGAATGGACAGTGGCGATATATGAGGGCGCCTTCGATAAAGACGGATTGGCTTTGATAAAGCACTTCTTCAAAAATGTAATTTCGGTCAGCGAAAAGGAAGCCCTGAACTTTGCTCTTAATGCAGTGGCGATTAGAGATGACATTATCCTTCAGAAGGGTTCGCCCGAATTCGTCGAATCATTGAAGAAGTATGGGTTCAGTACCATCGAAGTCGACACCAGCGAGTTCATGAAATCCGGCGGCAGCGTCTTTTGCATGAAGATGATGGTGTACTGACATTTTACTCATCGTCTTCTGCTAAGACCTGTGTCCTTGCCGTTTAGAATCTTACTTGCAATTGGTGCGTAAGTTTTTCAAGCTCTGGAATTGTCCTGTTTGTTTATGGATAATCTATAGATATGGGCAATTTTTCAATGGTATCGGTAGCGCAGCTGAGCTCTCTGAAGCGAGTATTCGCTTCAAGAGTATTGTGCTTATCCTTGGTTTTTCTTGGCGCGCCGGTTGTAATCTATGCGCAGAGTTCTTTCGATACTGGCGCCAAGCAGTTCGCGCAAGGCAAGTATCAAGATGCATTGAATTCATTCTATGCCGCGGAGGGCAGCGGGATGAAGGAAGCGAAGCTCTATTACTACGTAGCACTCTGCAATCAGCAGTTGAAGAACTACGATAGAGCGCGATTGCTGTTTCAGTATGTCGTAAAACAGTTTCCGGGTACGGATGCTGCTAATCTGTCCGCGCAGGCGCTCGGGGGCTCTCTAAGCACGCAGCCGGCAACTTCGGCAACAGCTTCAGCGCAACCGCAAGAGACGACCATTCCCTTTTCCAGCAACCATTTTGCCAGACATATCCTTGTCAATGTTCTGGTCAACGGTCAGCCGGTAACGATGCTGCTTGATACCGGTGCGTCATATACGACTTTTGCTCAATCTGTTTTGACGAAGGCCGGCATCAAGATTCCTACTGTGAAGAACGCCATGCGCGTAGTGGGAGTCGGAGGAGAGTCGAGCGTGTCAGTGGGGCGGGTAATGATTCAGTTTGGCGAGATCAGCCAGCTTGTTCCGATATGCATTCAGGATGATACGATTCCCGGCACGGCCAGCTCTATGCCGTTGCTTGGTCAGTCTTTCCTGTCGGCATTCAATTACGAAATTGACTATCGCTCACGCACCGTTCGGGTGGTTCGCATCAAGCCGGAATCTGTCGAGAAACCGAAGCGTGGCGTTGCCTCGCGTCCTCGCGACAATAATGCTGTTCCATTCCACAGAGACGGTAATTTGATCGAAGTTACAGCGAAGATCAATGGGCGGGAATGCGACATGATCCTGGATACGGGGGCTGAATCCGTGGCGTTTTCCGATAAGACAATGGCCGCTCTGGGCCTTAATGTTCCGACCAATTCTAACCGTTCCTACGCAAGCGGCGTAGGTGGGCGCAGAGAGGGATACTCATTTTCATTGGATGAGGTGCAGCTAGGTCCGATCGTCAAAAAATATGTGCGAGCAAGTTCGGCAAACTACATGGCGATTTCCAAGCCGCTTTTGGGTCATTCATTTTTGGAAGGAACTGCTTTCACGGTGGATAACGAAGCGCACGTGATCAGGTTCTATCCGTAAGGCGACCTGGCTGCCTCGACAATCAGCCCGAAACTAATTTTACAAATTTGCGGCGGCCGACTTGCAGCACCATTTCGGTCCCGTTGTCCAGATTGACTTGATGCATCGGATCTTTGACTTGCTCGCCGTTAAGCCGGACTCCACCTTCTTGCACGAGTCGTTTTGCTTCGCCCGAGCCGCCGGAAAGTTTTGAATCGACCATCACACGAAATAGCGGAGTTGATTCTTTCACCGCATGTGATGGCATATCGTCCGGCACTTGCTTCTCGCTGTGGACTTTCGTCCAATTGGCAAGAGCGGCGTCAGCCGCTGCTTCTCCATGGTATTGGAGTACCAGTTGATGACCGAGCTTTTCTTTTGCGTCTTTAGGGTTGCCGCCCTTTTCGAGCATCTCTTTTACTTCGTCGATTTCTTTGCCGCTGAAAGCGGAAGTCAGATCGAAGTACTTGATGATAAGCTCGTCCGGAATGCGCATGCATTTGCCGAACATATCGTCAGGTTCGTCTTTGAGCGCGATGTAATTGTTGTACGTCTTGGACATCTTCTTGACGCCATCGGTACCTTCCAGCAAGGGAAGCAGCATCGCCATCTGAGCTTCTTGTTTGTAATGCGGCTGCAGCTCACGTCCTTGAAGGATATTAAAGCGCTGGTCCGTGCCGCCTAATTCGATGTCTGCGCGAATCGCGACCGAGTCGTAGGCTTGAAGCAGAGGGTAGAAGAGTTCATGGAATGAAACGGGCTGTTGCTTGTCGAGCCTGTCGCCAAAAGCTTCTTTAGCGATTAACTGGTTGGCGGTGCAGGTGCTGGCGAGCTTGATCACATCTTTCAGACTGAGCGGATCAAGCCAGTCTGCGTTGTTGGTCATCTCCACCTTGGAAAGGTCGAGTATGAGTTCGATCTGGTGCAGGTAAGTTTCCGCGTTTTTCGCTACATCTTCAGCGGTGAGCGGCGGACGAGTGGCATTGCGCCCGGTCGGGTCGCCGATGCGGGCGGTGAAGCCGCCGATGATCAGGACGACTTGATGACCGAAATCTTGAAACTTCTTGAGCTTGCGAAGGACAACTGCGTGGCCGACGTGAAGGTCTGCGGCGGTCGGGTCGACGCCGAGTTTTGCTCTAAGAGGACGCCCTTCTTTCTGCGCTTTGTAGATTCGGCGGGCAAGACCCATAGCGCCATCGGGCAAGACTTCCGCGCCGCGGCACAGCTCTTGCGCCTGGTCGATGATTTCTTGCGGAATTTGCTCTTGTGATTCTTTCTCGTCTGTCACGGTCTGCTGTTTCACCATCTCGCTGTTCTGAGACATCGCGGTTTCCTTCGTTGACTCTTCTACTGGCGACGCACGGCATCGCCTCTATCCTGTTTGATACAAGAGCGCCTTCTCACAATCGCCCAGTGGCGGGACGACGCGTATTCGCGCTCCTACAAAACGCCGGCATCCGTTGGCAGGGTGCAAGCATTTTAAGTAGCTAAGAATCTTAGCATGGACCTCATCTTTGCTTGTTCCAAAGTATCTGCTGAGATAAGATGACTGGTCCGGGGCTCGAGAGGGCACCGGGCTGGGTGTGCTTTCGAAAGTGCGCCAGGGTAAGGGTTTAGAGGATTTTGAACATGGCTAGCCAGTACGTTCCGCAGGATATCGAAGAAAAGTGGCAGGCGGAGTGGGAAAAATTAGGCATCTACCAGGCTCACGACCTGGACGAGAAGCCCAAATATTACTCGCTGGTTATGTTTCCGTATCCGTCCGGCGACCTGCACATGGGTCACATGCGCGTTTACACGATCTCTGACGTGATTTCGCGCCAGCGACGCATGCTTGGCTACAACGTTCTCAATCCGATGGGTTGGGATGCTTTCGGTTTGCCTGCTGAAAACGCAGCCATGTCCCGTAAGAAACATCCTGAAGAATGGACGACGAGCAATATCAGGTTTATGCGCGATGAGCAATTGAAAAAGCTCGGAACCAGCTACGATTGGCGGCGCGAGGTCACTACTTGCAACAAGGACTACTATCACTGGACTCAGTGGATAATTCTTAAGTTCTTTGAAAACGGACTCGCCGTGCGCAAAGAGGCACCGGTGAATTGGTGTCCGGATTGCCATACGGTGCTTGCCAACGAGCAGGTTGTCGACGGAAATTGCTGGCGCCATTTGGAAACTCGCGTAGAACAAAAGATGATGAGCCAGTGGTTCCTCAGCATCACGAAGTATGCGGATCCTCTTCTCGAGGACCTCGACAAATTGGTCGGTTGGCCAGAACGCGTTCGGGTGATGCAGCAAAATTGGATAGGAAAGTCCGAAGGTGCTGAACTTGTTTTCACGGTCGAGAACAAGCCGAACGTTCAAATTCCTGTCTTTACGACCAGACCTGATACCGTATTCGGTGTGGCATGCATGGTGCTCGCGCCGGAGCATCCTCTCGTCAAAGAGCTCACGACGCCGGAAAACAAGGAAGCCGTCGAGAAGTACGTAGATGAGGCCGCTCACAAAACAGAACTGGACAGATTGTCCACAGAAAAGAGCAAAACCGGCGTGCCGATAGGCTCGCACGTGATCAATCCTTTCAATGGCGACATTGTTCCGATTTGGGTTGCCGACTACGCTCTGGTCAATTATGGAACCGGCGCCGTCATGAATGTTCCGGCTCATGACGAGCGCGATTTCGAATTTGCTAAAAAGTTCGACTTGCCCATTAAGCAAGTAATTTCCGAAGACGGCGCCAAAGTCGATGAGATGAAGGCGCCTTATACGGGCGCCGGCATCATGGTCAATTCCGGCGGCTTTGACGGAATGAAGAGCGATGAAGCCAAGAAAAAGATGATCGAATGGGCTTCCAGCAACAATTGTGGAAAGCCTCGCGTTCAGTATCGCTTACGCGATTGGTTGATCAGTCGCCAGCGCTACTGGGGTTGCCCGATTCCTGTGATTCATTGCGAAAAGTGCGGCGTGGTGACGGAGAAAGAGGAAAACCTCCCGGTCATTTTGCCTACCGAAGGAGTCGAAATTACAGGCGAAGGCGGCTCTCCGCTCAAGCGAATGGACGATTGGATCAATGTCACCTGCCATAAGTGCGGCGGTCCGGCAAAGCGCGAGACCGACACGATGGACACATTCATTTGCTCCAGCTGGTATTTCTTGCGCTATCCGGATGCGTTGAACAGCAAAGAAGCATTCGCCAAAGAGAAAGTAAATTATTGGATGCCCGTCGACCAGTACATCGGCGGCATCGAGCACGCGATTTTGCACTTGCTCTATGCGCGTTTCTTCACCAAAGCATTGCGTGATTTGGGCTATGTCAACTGCGACGAGCCCTTCACTAATTTGCTTTCTCAGGGAATGGTCACTAAGTTTTCGCCGGCTTCAGGGCGCATCGAAAAGATGTCCAAGTCGCGCGGAAATGTCGTAGGCACTACCGATTTCTTCAAGAAATATGGTGCTGATTCGGCGCGTTTGTTCACTCTCTTCGCCGCTCCGCCCGAGCAGGAGCTCGAGTGGAATGAGGATGGGGCTGTCGGACAGTATCGTTTTCTTGGACGAGTATGGCGTCTGGTGAGCGATCTCATCGAAGCCGGCGCTATTTCTCAAAATGACGCCGCTCCTTCGTTCGACTCCTTGCCCGATTCAGGCAAGACCGCGCTCAAATTGGTGCACAAAACGATCAAAGCCGTCACCAAAGACCTGCAGCCCGAGCGCTATATATTCAACACTGCGATTGCCCGTTTGTTCGAGCTGGTCAATGGTTTGAACGATTACATTCGGGCCGTCAAAGCCGTAGAAAACCCACAAGGGCTCTCCGATGGGGAGAAGTCTTTGCTCGGATTCGCTTGCCGTCATTTGCTCTTGCTGCTTGCCCCCATGGCTCCGCACATCTCGGAAGAGCTTTTCCAAATGTTGCCGGCTCGCAAGGGTAAAGCAGGTTCCATTCACACCGAGACCTGGCCGACTTACGAAGACGCTTTGACCATCGATGACGAAATCGAACTTGTCATCCAGGTCAACGGCAAAATCGTCAATAAAATCGCAGCCCGCCGCGGTTTGGCAAAGCAGGAGGCCGAGGAGATAGCTTTAACCGATAACAAGGTGAAAGACAAGCTCAACGGAAGCTCAGTGAAAAAAGTGATTGTCGTGCCCGACAAGCTGGTTAACGTGGTAATTTGAGAAAAGGTAAGGCACCGCTTTACTGACAAGAACCTCGGCATGGCTACTTCCTGGTCGCAGGGGCTGATAAATCCCCGGCATATCAAGTCAAGCCCGATTCGGGTGATGTCCCGGGTCGATTGCCTTCGACCCTGCCAAGTTAATGCTTCGGACCGATTGGCGCATGCCCGTTTGAGGTAATTAGTCATTAGAGAGTACTTCTTCAGCTAGACCCTTTAGGAAGAGCGTATGAATCAACCCCAACCCCAAGGTAGAGCTCAAATCGAGTCGGCCTCCGGTTTTCCGTTAATCACCGTCAGCTTGTTGATGGGCTTGATGCTCGTGTACTACATGAGCTCGACTACCGCCAACGACCGTTTTTTCGAGATGACTGGTCATGGCTTCAGAGCTGATGACGCAGTGCTTGCCTTCCAAACACAGAACTGGGGCAAGATTTTCAACATGATGTATGCGAATTTCGCCAGCCTGCACTATGTGCAACTTTTCCTCAGTGCCTACTTCATCTGGGTTTTCGGCGGACACATCGAAGGCAAGATGGGACCTTCCAGGCTGGGGCTCTTGGTTTTACTTGGTTTGACAGTGCCGTGGGTGGCTGTAGCACTGCTCAACTCAGGCAAGGGCAGTGACACGATTTACGTTGGTCCGCTCTTTGTTTGCAGCGCTCTGATGGGCGCATACCTGGTTCTACCTCCGGAAAAACAGAGACTGAAGAGCTGGATGCCGAAGAACCGTCACCAAATCTTCGATACCGAAGAAAAGAAAGACGTGCGGGACCACTACATCAAAAATCCTATGGTCTTCGTCGGTGTCTTTGTTTTCGTCCAGATTGCTTTTCACTTCGCCTGCGGAATTCTCTTTCCAGGTTATGAGACCTTCGATCTCGTCGCCACTCTCATCGGCTTCGGCATCGGCTACGGAATCGCGTACATGCTTCTGTCGTCTGCCACAGGCAATGTCCAGGATGCCCCTATGAAGCTCGGCGTGCTCCATCACTACCGCAAGCTCATCGCTATCGACGTGCCCCACGAGCAAGCGCTCATGGGTACTTCCAAGGCTCTGGGTCTGCCTTATGAGCAAGTGCGTGACTGGGTAAACAAAGACAAGGGCAAGATGAAGATTCGCAACCTGTAAGTTATTGGTTGCGGTCTGTTACCCGATTAACTCAAACTAAAGAAAAGCGCCGATCGAGGCACTGGAAGAAACTCCAAAATCGAGAAGGCGCTTTTTTGTATCCATACACAGATCCTTGTCTTAGATCTGTTTAAGCCGGGGCGGTCGACCTTTATTAGGTGAGCTTCTAATAACACGCGCCCGAAGTTGTCGAGGTAAACTATGACCTTGGTCTTGGCGTCCCGTTAGTGCATTCAGCTCAAAGTTCGATGATTGTCCTTAATGCCTGACCGGTGCTGATCTAGAGGATTATTTGGTGGTCCAGTCACAGATCGATCGTGCTGCAAACCAGGAAGCTCAACAACAGGTAGCGCAGCCTGCGAGTGCGTCGACAGAGGTTAGCGTGCAGCCCAACCACACCGCCGTTTCCGCCTTCCTGGAGATGATCCGGTGGAAACGCGTCATGCAGGTATTTTTCGACGGGGTGCTGGCATTCCTGTCATTCGCCGGCGCCTTCATGATTCGCTTCGACGGCCATCTCAACAGCCACTTCTTTCACCAGTTGCTAATCTTCGCTCCGGTCATAGTCTCTTTGCGCCTTCTTTCCAACTGGGGATTCGGAACCTACAGGCGCTTGTGGCGCTACACCGGGCTGACCGAAGTGATGGAGCTTGGATGCTCCGTTCTCACAGTGACCACGATTTTGACCATTGCACGCGCTCTCGGCATTATGGCTGTTGAAGGCAGTCAGCTCTCATATGGAATTATCGCCATCGACGCCGGCTTGTGCTTCCTCCTTTTGTGCGCCAGCAGAGTGTTGCGTCGTCTGCAGACAGAACACAATCAAAGACGCCATTGGCGACAGCCGGTGCGCAAACGAGCACTGGTAGTCGGAGCCGGCGACGCCGGGCAAATGGTGCTGAGAGAACTTGCTCAGCGCGCTGACTTGGGTGTTGACGTTGTCGGCATGGTCGATGACGATCCGATGAAATTGAAAAAGCGTATAGGCAGTATCACCGTATTTGGTACCACCAAAGAATTGCGCAATCTGGCGGAAAACCTCTGTGTGGATCAGGTCATTATTGCAATGCCTTCCGCCCCGCCGCACGAAATCCGACGCATTGTAGACATCTGCCGAGAGGCTGAAGTTGAGCCGCGCATATTGCCGGGTCTGTTCGAACTTATTGATGGTCGCGTTTCCGTCAGCCAATTGAGAGAAGTGTCTCTTGAAGATTTGCTCGGTCGCGAACCGGTGCATATGGACTCTGCCGCTATCACTTCCTATCTGGAAGGGCGTTGTGTTCTGGTCACCGGCGCCGGCGGCTCGATCGGCAGTGAACTGTGCCGTCAAATTCTCAAATTTCAGCCGGCCAAGATTTTGCTTCTGGGTCGCGGAGAAAATTCCATTTTTGCCATTCACCAGGAGCTGAAAAAACGTCCTGAGCCGGTGGAAATCGTTCCTATCATTGCCGATGTTCGCGACCTCGAGCGCATGCAGGCGATTTTCGATCGCCATAAACCGGCTGTCGTATTTCATGCTGCCGCTCACAAGCACGTTCCGCTCATGGAAGAGAATGTGTCCGAGGCGATCACCAATAATGTCAGAGGCACTCAAATTCTGGCAGAGCTTGCGCATAACAGCCACGTAGAAACATTCGTTCTGGTGTCTTCCGACAAAGCTGTCAATCCGTCGTCGGTTATGGGCGCCACCAAGCGCATGGCCGAGATGATTGTGCAAAGTCTCAATACGAGATCCCAAACACGTTTTGCCTCCGTTCGATTCGGCAATGTACTTGCCAGCCGCGGCTCCGTAATTCCATTGTGGAAACAGCAAATTGCCCAAGGCGGTCCTGTCACTGTTACGCATGCCGATGCGACGCGCTATTTCATGCTGATACCGGAATCCGTGCAGCTGATTTTGCAAGCTGGTGCGCTGGCATTGGGCGGCGAAATCTACGTGCTCGATATGGGCAAGCCGGTGCGCATTATCGACCTGGCATACGACTTGATTCGTTTTTCCGGTCTGCGTCCGAACCAGGACATCAAAGTCGAAGTCGTCGGTTTGCGTCCCGGTGAGAAGCTGCATGAAGAGCTGCTAACTGCAGAAGAAGGTTTGACCAAGACCACTTATGAAAAAATCTTCGTTGGTCAGCCGGTGAAGATAGACCATGATCGACTCTACAAAGACATCGATAGCATGGTGGCTGCCGCGCGCGCCGATAACGAATCTTCCGTGCGCGCTCAATTGGATACCGTTCTTGGCGGCACATTGAGTGGACAGAGTTT
>JAIETE010000065.1 GCA_019745505.1 Candidatus Obscuribacterales bacterium
ATGCTCGTGGCTGGATACAAATTGGAGACCTGGCAGTCACCGCAAGTCCGGCTTTACAACGAGGGGTTGGACTTGTATGAACAAGCTCTCAAAGATCCCATGAAAATCGATGCTGCGATACTCGCGTTCGACCAGAGTCTCGATGACTACGGTGCCGCGGCAAGTCGTGGCGCTTTCGCTAAATGGGTTTACCCCTCGCCTTCGCACGAGGTCGCCGCTCTTGCTTACAGCAAGAAAGCGGTTCTCCTTCTGCTCAAGGATAAAGCTGAAGATGCTGTTCGCGCATTCAAGATGAGCATCAGCATCAATAGCGGCTCTATCGACCCCGACCTGCTCGAGCTGACTATGCCCGACCAGCAGTACACCCAGGAAGATATCGCGCGACTGGCTGCACAAGCTCATGTCGCCATACACAACCTGGAGATGCTCTTTGGCAAGAAGCCAGCCCTGAGCCAGACCGAGGGGCAAGGACAGGGGAAGGGGAAAAATCAGGATCCTGATCAGGCTCCCGGTTCGAAGCCTTCTCCTGGTGCCGGTAAATCCGGCGATCCCAATGCTATCTGATGGAGAGTGCCATGGGTTTTGCTTACCCCGAGTACCTCTGGTTGCTGCTCAGTCTGCCGGTTTTCGCCGTCATGCTTCTCGCGGGATACAACCTGCGCAAGCAAGCCGGCGAAGACTTCCGCCCTGATAAGTTCCGTAAGATTCCGGGAGAGCGGCGTCATTCGCCCGTCTCAGATGTGTTGCAAGACGGCGCTTTGCTGCTGTCCACAGCACTGATCATCCTGGCTATTGCCGGACCCTATCAGAACAACAAGCCTGTTCGAGTGCCGGAAGGTCCTGTCCAGGCTTGTTTTGTCGTTGACGTTTCACGCTCGATGGCGGCCGAAGACTACCGCGATCACATGCCCGCCGATGCAGGCAAGCGTCCCGATCTGGACTCTCCCTGGGGCTCTCGCCTGCAAATGGCGAAGTATCAGATTGAGAAGGTCATGGATGCTCTGCCCGGCAATCAACTCTGCCTGGTGACATATACCGAGCACGGCTTCGGACAGGCAATTCTTGATGATGACTTCAATGCGCTGCGTTATGTCCTCAAGCATTGGGTGAGAATCGGCACCGCCCCCGGTGACGGCTCCAACTATGCCGACGGTATTCAAGTCGCACTGGACATCCTGTTGGATTCCTATTCCCAGGATAAGAGCCAGGGCGCACAAGCTTCCGAAAAGCAGAAGGTAATCATCCTTCTGTCCGATGGGGGTTTCACTGGAAAACCCGATGAAGTCAAAGCTGCGGTGGAGCGTCTCAAGTCCGAGAATGTGAAACTGGTGATTGTCGGCATCGGCATGCCAGGAGAGAACGCTATTCCCCTCTACGACAACGGTATCCGCAAGGGGCAGATGGAGAAAGAAGGGAAACCGCTGACCACGTCGTATGAAGAGGATGCGATTCGCAGCCTCAAATCTCAAACCGGCGCCGGCTATTCCCATATCGCACTGGATGCCGACAGCCAGGTGGTGAAGATTGATTGGATGACAGAGATTAGCGGCTCGAAACTCGTTTTCGAAAAGCGCATGCTCGGTATTTACCTGGCTGGCGCTGCTTATCTCATCTTTGTTCTCATCGTCTGCACCGGACTTTTCACTCGCAGGCGCAAGATTGTTTGATTCGGATGCGGTGAACTCGGCGCCTCAATGCATACGCATCGAGTTTGCTCTATTCGATTCAGGCCAGTGACGACCTGCGTCGTTTCAACTTCTAGTAAAAGAAAGAAAAACAGATGTCCAACAAAATCAACCCCATTGAGGGGATCCTCAAAGAGGTTCGAAAGGTTGTCGTCGGATATGACGAGATGACGGAGAAGGTGTGTTACGCACTCTTTGCTCCCGGCGGTCATGTGCTTATGGAAGCTGTCTGGGGTCTGGCTAAGAGCGTCACGGCTAACGCTTTCGGGCGAGCCATCAAAGGCGCCACTTGGTCTCGATTCCAGATGACACCCGATATGATGCCCGCCGACATCAAGGGCAATCGCGTCTACAACCGCGAACTGAGCAAGTACGAGATCATCCAGGGTCCCGTCTTTGCCAATATCGTCCTGGCGGATGAAATCAACCGCACCACGCCGCAGACTCAGTCTGCGCTTCTCGAGCCGATGGCTGAGAACTCGGTGACAATCGCCGGACAGACCTTCCGCATGCCCAATTTGTTCTGCGTCATCGCCACGCAAAACCCGCGGCAGAGCGAAGGCACATATCCGCTGCCCGAACCGCAGCTGGATCGTTTCCTCTTCAAAATCGACATGGGATACGTGTCGGAAGAGGCGGAAGACGCGATCCTGCGCAATCAGAACACCCTCAAGGGGCAGGACCCGTACAAGGCTATCGTTCCTCAGGTCTCTGTCGAGGATATTCTTCAGCTGCGCGGATTGATCGGCATGACTCATGTTTCCGACGCTGCTCGTGCTTACATTCTGGCTCTCGTGCGCGGCACGCGCCCCGGCGATAAGCACTTCAACACGATCGTCGAGCGCACCGGCGCCGATGGTGTCGCCTATCGCGATGCTATTGAAATCGGTGCTGGTCCTCGTGCTCTGCAGGCTCTGCTTGCCGCATCGCAGATTCGGGCTTTCCACATGGGGAAGTCCTATGTTCTGCCCGAGCATATTCAGTACGTTTACAAGGACGTCATTCGGCACCGGCTATTCCTTCACCAGAAGGCGCTTCTGCGCAAGACCGTGACGGTCGATCAGCTGGTTGCCACCGCACTCAAGGGCACTCCTCTGCTCAGCAGTGATGAGCGTGACTATGTTCCTGTGGGTGTGGGTTCTCTTGGCGGCTGAAAGAGTGCCGCTCTAGAAATGGAGAACTTGTATGAAACAAGAAACGGAATCGGAGATCGAAGAAATTCTCCAACGCGTCTCCTACTGCGCCATTCCCATTGACTGGAGAACGACCAATTCGTTTCCCGGAGTGGGTGGACGCAAGGGAGTGCGCCGTGGACCCGGTTTGGACTTTCTTGGCACCGCCATCTTCAAAGATGGCGATGACGAGCGCCATATCAACTGGGTCGCCACTGCTCAAGCCGCTGACGAAGAGGAGATCTACAAAACAATCTATCGCCAGCGCAAAGAGCTGAAGGCTCATATCTTCGTGGACATCAGTCTTTCGATGGACTATGGCACGGAGCGCAATACCAAGCGCGGCGTTGCTGCGGAGGTGGCGGCATCGATCCATTATGCTCTGGATAAAACCAGGGACAAAGTGGGTTGCACCATCTATTCAGGCGACACCGTCATCGAAACACTGCCTACCCGATCGGCGCGCCTCAACCTCATTCCCGCTCTGGTAAACATACTGGAGTGTGAGCGAGGGGAAGGGCTGAAATTCGATCCTCTCCCCGGCAACGGGCTGGACAAGGCGCTTTCCATCATGCCCGGCTCGCGTCAACTCGTGTTCATCATCAGTGATTTCTTGAACATGAGCGAAGCGGATTGGGAAGCCCTGGGCAATATGGCAGTCGTTCACGACGTGGTCTGCATTTATGTGCAAGACCGACGCGAGCGCGAATTGCCTGAGCCCAAGGGCTGGATGAAACGTTTATACCGGTTCGGGTATTTCCTGCAAATAAAGGATCCCAGCGGCGAAAGCAAATGGGTTTGGAACAACGCAAAAACTCGGCGCCGGTGGACGGAGAACTGGAAGGCTCATGAAGCCCGCATCTCCGCTGCTCTCGCCGATTGCAATTGTCAGTCTCTCGTTCTCAGCACAGAAGAGGACGAAGGCGCGATGAACAGTGTTCTAAGCCTGTTTGCTGGTCACGTCTAGAAGGATGTTTAGCATGACTGGCAAAACTCTAACTGCTATGTTTCTCGCACTTGTGCTCGGGCTTTGCTGTCCCGCACTCGGCGCTGAGATAGCACCACCGCTTCCGAAAGCGCCTGAGCCTGTGGTTCCGGCGCTCGAGAATCCGGTGACTGGCATCATGGAAGCGGGACGGCTAATCATCACCGTTTCCACCACTCGCAAGTACGCCGAAGGTCCTTCGGTCAACTACGGTTATCGAACGGGGCAGCTTGTTCCCGTCACCGTTGTCATTTCCGCCGACCCCGGCGTGCTTGTCGACATCGAATCTTTGACCGACAAGACGGTCAGCAAAAACGGCTCGGATTTCGAGATCGTCGTTGCGCCGACAGTGGTCAAATTGGAACGTAATGGCAAGAACATTACCGTTCTTCAAGTCGTGGTTCGCACTTGGGTAATGGATCCGGCGCTCACATTGAGTTTCCAGTTTCATTACGCCACCAATATCCTGCCGGATAAGAAAACACCGGCATGGAAAGTGGGAGCTACGCCGGACTTCATCATCAGCACTTCCAGGACGGCGACGGAATCAAGTAAGCAGCTCCTCGACGGAGACATGGGCAAGAAGGAAACCACGGTGCGCATCGCGAAACCGCTGAAGTATGGCGGTATTCTTGTTATGCTCCTGGTGCCGCTCTTCTGCGCATGGCGTTTTTGGATTATCTGGCGTCTGGCTGAGAAGCTGACGAAGTCGCAGCGAGCCTGGAAAGTCCTCGATGAGGTGATGCGGCAGCGCAGCACCTCTGGTGGTGACTTCACGGTGGAACAGCTCGAACAGATCTCGGCAACCCTGCGTGAATACCTGGACATCGAGGAGGTTTCCACCGACCGAGTTCAGGAGCCGCTGGGAATCTACTTCGCCGAGCATGAACGCAAGGCGGACATGGTGGCGTATTGCCTCAGCGCATTCGCCAAGCTCGACCGCGCCATCTACGGAAAAGCAGAGCTTACGCATGAAGAGTGCGACGCGCTGTTGGAAGAGATCGCGCGCATTATCCCCCGTGAAGCCTAGCATCGTGGGGGCGCGTTCAACGCGCCCGAGTCCGGCGGCTGGCCGGCTCAGGTGGTCTTAATCACTTCCACTTTGTCGTCAACAGCTCGACCCCGTTTCGGTCGAGCCCCAACAGGAGAAACGGACGGCGAAAGCCGTTCGTTTGGTCTCCAGTAAGAGATAGAAATGAAACACATCCGCACACTCTCGCTCGCCCTGTGTCTCTCTCTGAGCGCATTCGGCGCAGCAATCGCTGAGGAGCAGCAAGGAAAGTCTCCGCCCGTTCCTCCGCTTATGGACCATATCCGCGATCACGGCGAAACGCTGATGCCCGTGGAGAGACCTCGCAATGAACCTGGCTCGGATCAAAAATTCGTGCCTGGTGACGGCGATGCCAAAGATACAGAAAACAACGGAGTAGCACCCGGTCCGCAAGTAAAGGACATCAGCGAACTTCCGCCTGAGGTACGCCGCATGCTCGGCTTGCGCGAGCCTCAAGAGACGATGGTGGAGCCGACTCCCGCAATGCGCGAGCAGCTCTACAAGCAGATCTGGACTCAGATTGGCGCCGAGTATGTCGACGACACGAAGCTGAAGGACTGGGAAGCTCGCCTTACCAAGTACGATGGCAAGCTGAACAGCGCAGAAGAGCTCGACGCAGCACTTACGGAGCTGGTTGACAGTGTCGGCGACCGTTGGACCAAATATCAGAGCCCAACATCAATCCGTGAGTTCAGCGCCATGGTCAAAGACGGCTTTGTGCTGGCTGGAATGGTTCTGCGCAAGCACTCTGATGGGGCCTGGCACATTGACAGTATGCTCTATGATTCGGCTGCTCAGAAATCGGTGCTGCGCGAAGGAGATGTTGTTGTTTCCATCAACGGCATAAAGCTGGAAAATCTCAGCGAGACTGAAGTGTTGAAGCTGAGCGCGGGGCATGAAGGCGAAGTAATGAAAGTAGTGGCCGGGTGGGATGGACAGTTGCACGAGGTGCAGTTGACGCTGTTCCGCCCGATGAAGGATCGCGTGCAAGTTGCGAAACTTCCTGATGATGTCCTCTACATTCGGCTTCCGACCTATGAAAAGCCTGAAATTGTCGACGACTTCATGAAGCAGTTGAAGGCGCAGTACTACGAGGCGAAAGGCGGTTTGACCGGCATCGTTCTCGACCTGCGCAACAACAGCGGCGGATTGGTCGACATGGCTCTGAAAACCACGTCACTCTTCTTGGAGCAGGGCACCATGGTCAAATCCACGGTGCATAAAGGGCAATTGGAAACGGTCACAGAATACCGAGTCAAACCGTTGGTACCGTTTGCCAAAAGAATGATGACGGAGCCGCACATGCTCGATTTCTTCAATTGGCTGCAAAATACGCCAATGGTGATTTTGATCAATGGCAGCACCGCGAGCTCTTCCGAAATCACGACCGGCGCGCTCCAGGACAATGGACGCGTCTTCGTGATCGGAACGCATTCTTTCGGTAAGGCGGTAGCATTCACCATTCAGGATCTTCCTAATGGCGGACGCTTCTTCCTCACTTCGATGAAGTACCTGACACCAAATGGCCACGATGTCTACGACAGGGGCATTCAGCCCGACCTCGTAGTCGAGCAGCCTCGCGACGCGAAAAGCGACGCGCAACTCTTGGCCGCTCACGACTACATTGTGAAACTCTCTGCGCAGCGCTTCAAGCAGGTGCAAGACGGCAAGGATATTGCCGGAAAGCCTGCCAAAGAACTAAAGCATTTGGATGCAAACCCGTATAAGAAGCCGTTGATTCTTCTCGGCTTCTTGATCGGCTTGCTGATACTTGCATTCACTCAGCTCGCCAGCCACAAGAAGAAATAGTTGTTTGACTAGACTGGGAGCAAGCCACTTTTGCTTGCTCCCTTTCTTGAGAATGCTTCTACTAATTGATGTCGCAAGATGCTGTTTGAGTAGAATGGCTTAAGAGCATACGCAGGATTTCGGATGTCCGACGACGAGTTCAATGAGCTAGTAAAACGCAAATTCGCTGAGTTCGAGCGAACGAAGGGGCGCGTTCCGACACTTCAGGAACTTGCTGATATGCTCAGTATCGATTCGCGAATGTTGGCTAGGAAGCTTGAAAAGGCATTGATGGCCCTTGGTACAGAAAATCTTACCGAGGGAACTTCTGCGTTTAAATCAACACTTAGGGATTTGCTCAGTAAGAGCATGCTCTTCCGAGGTTGGCCTGGACTTATGGAGCTATGCGTGCTTTTGCAAGACGCCAAAGCAAATGGTCGCAGCGGTTCTCAATTAAGATGGTCTACGAAAAATGGAGAATATGTTCTGTTGCTCAGAGCGCTGCCATCATACGCTGAGTGGGTTCTGTTTCGAGGGAGAAAACTTCTCTTTAGCCATGATACAGAGAATGCATCCGATGTTTTTTTGTTGATTGAAGAGTTGCGAAAACTAGAATCGCCCGAAGCGCCACAGACCGAAGCACCTACTCGAGACAATGTGGTGCTGTTTCGAAAACCTTATCACCACTCAGAAGATTGAGATGTGACGCATGAAATGATCGCGATTGTGAAGTCGCGTTATCTCTTAACCTCACCTTAGTAAGCAAGCGCGCAGAATACTTGCAACAACAACCGCATAATTGCGAAAGCCTGACAGTGTCAGGTTTGCAAGAATGTGATTGCTGACGTTCGAGGAAACAATTTACTATGATTTCTGCTGCTTCCGTTTCTTTTACCGATCTGATTTGCGAACTGCAAAAACGCCACAAAGCAAAGCAGCGCTGGGACGATTCGGCGTATGTTGAATCGTTGATCTTCGATCTCCATATGGCACAAAAGAGCCTTCAGCGCTCGATCTACAATCAACAAGTCACTTCGATCAATCAGAGTGATTTGGTCGCAAAAAGCAGATGCCAAACGCAGCGCGAAAAACTGCAAACGCGTTTGGATTATCCGGAACGCTAAGTTCCATTACGTTTCTTCCTGCGCAAAAGACTTATCCGGTCGGGATTCAAACAGGGGAGCCGAAAGGCTTCCCTGTCGCCTTTAAGGCGCATTCATTTTTGGTTCGCGTGAGCTTTCTCGAGGGATTGTTAAGTTGCTCAATAGTGTAAATTAACGATTGATGTGGTTCTTAACCTCACCATAACCTTTCTTGTGCTGGTGGCGTATGTGGTGGCATAGGCTAGCTGCGCGAGATCATGTTTGCTTTGTATTTAAGTGGGCTCAAAAGGAAACGCTGGGTACGGGCGGTTCTTCTATGGGCGGTTGTAATTTGTTTTGCAATGAGTCGAAACAATCTAGTGCTTGCAAAATCCGGTGATTGATAGCCTTGGGTGTCACTTTCTTTTCCCTTCACTGGAAACCGTCTTACTAAGTTCCGAGCCAATTTCTTTTTAGCCAGCATTGTTCAAGGTCTTGATGACTTGGACGACGCTCGCGCATCTCTCAGACGACCAATCCTCGTTTTCGACAGGAAGACCGTAACGAAGGTTTTCCTCTGAGTGCCTAACGGCAAAGCTGGAGATCTGCAGCATGGATAAAACTCTCAATGACGCCCGCACAGCGATGATTGTGGGTGAGATTCGTATCGCGGCACCGGCGGAAGAGCAAAAGCACTTTGTTCTGAAGCCCATGCTTCAACTGGGCTCGAAGTGCGGCAGAGGTTTTTACTCTTCGCTCGAGTTGGTCTGGTATGCATACGTCGGCAAGCGTCACTGGAAGATGCTCGTTCGTTCTGAAGGGGCGAGCAAGTGGACTTTCGTCACCGTCGACAAGGTCGACTCTGTTGAGATTGCCGACCACGAGATGCATCGCCTGAGTGCGCGCATCAAGAAATCCAGAAGCTCGCAAGTCTTTGAGTACAAGGTGTTGCTCGATGACGAGTTGGTTTTCGAGTCGCAAGGACGCTTCCCTTCGCGCTCAGACTCGGCGAATACGCGCACTGTTGTTTTCGGCGACTTCGCAGATGGGGCGACGGGCGCGAGCAAAATCGCACAGGCGGCGCTCTCGTTGACTCCCGATCTCGTCGTCATTCCCGGCGACATCGTCTACAAGAGCGGCTTGTTCAGCGAGTACCGGAAGCACTTGGATCCCGTGTTTAACGGTTCTGCGCCGGAAGGTGTGCCACTTGCATCGACGACGGTCATCGCTGCGGCGGCTGGCAACCACGATACTCGCATCCCTGATTTCGAGGACGCCCAGCAGCATTCTTCGAAGGAGGATCTATTCGCTTTCTTCAGGACCTGGCGTCACCCCGACAACGGTCCGCAGCTTGGGGCGAAGGACGTCGAGGACATGGTTTCGAAGCGCAAAGAGGGGCGCAAGCTGCTGGAGCAGTTTGGTCCTGAATTCATTCGTGCATCGAACTACTGGTTCTTCCAGGGCGATGCGCAGTGGATTGTTCTCGACGCCAATAAGTACATGGACTGGCGCAACGAGGACCTGCAGCGCTGGCTGAAACGCACTCTGAAAGCCGGTCGCCGCAAGACCTGGCGTTTCGTCACCTTTCACCAACCCGGGTTCAACAGCGATCCCAAATATCGCTCCGACTGGCGGATGCGAGTGCTTGCGCCGATCTTCGAAGAGTTTGGAGTTGACGTTGTCTTCGGCGGGCACTGCCACTTCTACGAACGTCATCGCCCGATCAAGTTTCTTCCGCACGACGATGAGTCCGGTAAGAAGCGCAACCCGCGCGGTATCACGACCGTCGATCTGGAGTTTGACGGCGACACCAATCGCAAACCGAATGGCGTTATCTATATCGTCACCGGCGCAGGCGGTACTCTTCTGAAGGAGGAACTCCGTCCCAGCCGACATGGAATCTCCGAAACCACCGCATTCCTATGCGAGAACAAAAACTCTCTCACATTGCTCGATTTCGGTCAGCGCACACTGACTATTCAGCAGCTTGATCACCGGCTGAAAGAAATCGATCGCATTGCAATCGACAAGAGCTAGAACACAACTGGTGGAGCGGAGACTAATTCTTCGGGATTGGCTTCGCTCCACCGTTCTTTGAACCACCATACCGTGCTGATTTTTATCTTTGATTTCTTGCTCTGGTGATACTAGAAAGAGTAGTAAAAATGCCGAAAAGCTAAAGGTGCAAAAAAAAGAGAGCGAACGCTCTGAGAAAACTCCGAGAGCGTCCGCTTCTTTTCGGTCGCCTTACCAGTTGCGGAAACC
>JAIETE010000145.1 GCA_019745505.1 Candidatus Obscuribacterales bacterium
GGATTGTCTCGTCAGGCCGCTGCCACGAAGAGCGAAACAATTGTGTTCTGCGGCGTACATTTTATGGCGGAAACAGCTGCTATCCTTTGCCCCGACAAACGCGTCTTGATTCCCGACCTGGAAGCGGGCTGCTCCCTGGCGGCGTCAGTGACTCTCGACGGACTGCTTAAATGGAAAGCCGAGCATCCCGGCGCCGTGGTGGTCTCCTACGTGAATACGACCGCGGCCATCAAAGCAGAATCGGACTATTGCTGCACCTCCGGCAATGCCCTGCAAGTAGTCAATGCAATAGACCCGAACAAAGAAATTCTCTTTCTGCCGGATGTCTTCCTGGGCTCATGGGTCAAACGCATGACAGGACGAGACAACATGCACATCTGGATGGGCGAATGTCACGTTCATGCAGCAATACATCCGCGCGCTATCGATGAAAAAATGAAAGAGTATCCGCAAGCCGAATTGCTCATTCACCCGGAATGCGGCTGCCTGACACCCTACCTGGACAGAGTGGCGCGCCAGGACAGAGGCGATCAGCTTAAGGTTGCATCCACAGAAGGCATGATAGTCAGAGCCTGCCAGTCGCCCGCCAAGCAATTCGTCGTGGCGACAGAGGAAGGAATTCTGCACAGACTGAAAAAGCAGAATCCGGAAAAGGAGTTCATTCCCATCGCCGATGAGATGAGCTGCCAGTTCATGAAAATGATCACCCTGGAAAAATTGCACGCCGCGCTCGTCAACGACCAGTTTCAAGTGACCGTACCGGAAGACGTAGCCGCAAAAGCGCGCCTATCGATCGAGCGAATGGTGGCGATCGGGTAACGGATTAAACCGCTTACGAGACTCCCACGTCTTTTACAAACAGGCAAGTACAAGGAGTACGAGCATGCCTGAACTTCACACGAAAAAAGTTGATGCCGTCATTATCGGCTCCGGACTTGCCGGACTCTTGCTCGCCAACCAGTTGGTCGATGCAGGCAGAAGGGTTCTTATCGCAACCAAAGGCGAACTGCTCGACTCAAACACACGGTATGCACAGGGCGGGCTGGCGGCGGTCCTGAAAGACGGTGTCACTGATTCAAGACAAGCCCATCTCAAGGACACCATAAAATCTGGTGCCGGACTTGTAGACGAGGCAGTAGCAGAGCAGATAATCAATGGCGGCGCCGAACTGGTCGAAAAGCTAAGCGCCCTCGGTGTTCACTTTGACAAGACCGAAACAGGATCGCATTCCTTACACCTGGAGGGCGGCCACAACAGCCCCCGCGTTCTACACTCAAAAGACACTACCGGCAAAACGATCGCCGAAGGGCTTGTCAATTCGCTCAAAGCCAGAGCAAAAGACCCCAACGATCTCGACCGTCCAATCATTCTCGAAAACACTTTCGCTCTGGACATTCTTCATTTCCAGGCTACGCCTCTTGCGCCTAGAGTCGCCACTGGAGTGTTGCTCCTTACCGATGAAGGAGTCCTGTCTGTTGCTGCAACCTACATTATCTTAGCAACAGGAGGAGCCGGTCAAATATTCACCAGAACGACTAATCCCAAGGTTGCCACCGGGGACGGTATCGCGCTGGCGGCACGAGCCGGAGCAAAACTTGCCGACCTGGAATTCGTCCAATTCCATCCCACAGCATTCTGCAAGGAAGGACAACCGGCATTTCTGGTTTCCGAAGCGGTCAGAGGTCAGGGTGCAATACTTGTCGACGACCGAGGGCATCGCTTTGCTTTCGACTTCCACAACGATGGTGAACTGGCCACACGAGATACCGTTGCAAAGGCGATCCACCAGACCATGGCGGATAGAAATCTGGAAAGCGTGTATCTCGACATGCGACCGATCGGCACCAGCGCGGAAATCGAAGCAAAATTTCCAAATATAGTAGAGACGCTGAGAAAGCTCGGCGTCGATCCGGTCTGCGAGCCAATACCGGTTTGCCCTGCCGCGCACTATTACATGGGCGGAATAGCCGCGGATGCAAAAGGACAAACAAGCCTTCTCGGGCTTTACGCTCTGGGTGAAAGTGCGGCTACGGGACTACACGGCGCCAATCGATTAGCCAGTAATTCGCTCTTGGAGGCGGGAGTCATGGCATTGAATCTGGCCAAATACATCAACTCGCAACCTTTCAAAGCTATTCCATATAAGAAGAACGCAAAACTTACCGAAGCCTGGTTCGCTCATTGCCGCCCCTTTGCGGTCCCGGCAGACAGAAGTGAGTTAAAGGCGTTGATGTATCGCGGGGCAGGACTGGTGCGCGATGCAGCGAGCCTGACAAACCTGGAAAAACAACTAGACACCATATCTATATACAAAACAGGCATCGACAGATATGACAGGGAATCCGCAAACATGCTCCTGGTGGCGAAGCTGATTGTCAAAGCATGCAGCTTGAGACAAGAGTCGCGTGGCGGACATGTCCGGTCGGACTTTCCGACCGCGAATAATTCGGCATTCCTGCACCACATAACGTTCGAGAAGGGCGCCTGGAGGACGCAAAGCGCCGGATCCTCCCTCTTCACATCGACAGAACGCGCGGTATCACTGGCTCGTCAGTGATCTAAAACGCATTAACTTTCTCTCCATATTTTCACTTGGCAGCTCGGTCAAATAACGAATGTATGTGCATCTGGAGTACTTCCATGTCCATATGGACTGGTAATACTTGGATGTTCTAAAACGCTAGATAAAGGTATACACTTGTATCAATATTTAGGTTGTCTTTAGTTTTTCGTGTGTTCGAGTTTAAGAACGGCTTGGGAACTTACTAAGTAAGTCCAGGTCGAACCTTGCGTATTCTTCTCCTTCCCTCTCGCCCCATCTGGAGTGAATCATGAATCCCCGCACCAAACTGCTCATAGCTCAGCCGGACGGCGCAAAGCTCGTCTCTTTGCTCTTGTGGTTGGAGCAATATACAGATTTGGAAGTAGTGGGCACCACTTGCAGTGGCGACAAGCTCGCGGACTGCACGTCGTACCATCAGCCGGATGTAGTCCTCGTCGACTTCAGCCTGCTTGCGCAAGATCAACCGGATGCCACCGCAAAGATAAAGACAGCTGCCTCACATCCAGCCATCCTGGTCATGCACGAAAGCGATATCGCTCCCATGGAAACAGCCCTGGGCAAAGATCTCGACGGTTATATAAATCCCAAACTAGCACTTAGCGAATTGACAGAAAATATTCGCAAAGCAGCGCAAAAGCGCGTTATCTCCGTGGCTCCGGCTTACGTGCCGGCAACCATGGCAGGTTAGACAACTTTATCCCGCCAAAAGCGTCGTCTCCAGCACGATCCCAAATGTGGATTGTGCTGGTCTACACTGTGGGTATAAAAGACAAAATTCGTTCTTTGTACACATAGATGACACCGGACATTCTCTATCTCTATTCATTCGGATTTTCCCTGGCAGTGATCTCACTGACAAGTTGGGCGGTGGCGACGATAGAAGCGCGCATGAAAAGAGATGAGCCGTCCTCTTCCACATCCTTAATCCAAACTGGTTCAACTGCAAATTCAGATTTCGCCCTTCGACCTGTGGAAATAGGCTACATGCTAAGAGGCGGCGACACGAATCACGCAGTGCTGGTCATGGGGGTCGATCTTTTGCAGCGTGCTGCAAAATTGCAATTGGGCGCGGTGATTCCTGAGCCGGCCGAGTACGAGAAAAAAATGTGGTCATTGGTTAAGGAAACAGCAAAAGACTGGGCGATGAAGAAAGCCGATCCATATTTGCCTCCGGACTTTAAGACAAATCCAGTCGGCTTCGTCAAGAAGATTTATGACCTCTATCAGTTCATAACAAAATCTCTCAAGCTGGTCGTCCGAGATATCATCGCCGATCCGCGGCAACTAAAACGCTATTTCTCGATGGCCGGCGTGATGCGATTACTCGCCGATTTCATTTCAGCCGGATATCAAAACGCGTTTGCTACCTCCATTCGAGATTACCTGGTGGCAAACAACCTTCTTGTCAGAGAAGAACGTCGAACCGAGGCGTCGGCAAAAATAGGGCTCGTGGCTATTTCCATTTTTCCGGCGGTATTTATCTTTTCATTGGCAATTGTCGGCAATTCAGTGGGAATTCCCTTGATGCTGTTTGCTGCTGCCGTGATGACCGGCTCAGCGATTATTGCCTCTTTTTTCATAACCGCAATATTTGCCGTTCGAGAATTTCTGCCTTATCTTACTGAGTTTGAAACACTTGCTATTGTTCTCAACCGCGATAGCTGGCGGCTGCGCGTTCTGCAAACAGCACGAAAAGCAATGATGGTCGCCTTGACTCTAGTCGCCCTGGGGGCATCCGTAATTATTTTTATGGGCGCATACCTCTGGCTTACAGTGTTTGGCATTCAAAATGCCAACGCATTGATTCTCGTCAGCGCCTTTCTAGCCTTCCCATGCCTAAAAGCATTCCTATTTCTGATACGCAGTTGGAAAATCAGACGCACACAGGTTGCCACTAAATACGGTGAAAGACAACTGACCCAGACTCGCAAACGCCTTTCGGAAAAGCGGCCGATTACGGCACTCACAGAAGTTCTCAAAGAAGAGGACTACAACCCAATTTTTTCAGAGCTCATGGCTCTTTACGGAATAGAAGCGCTGGTTCTACTTGCGTAGTAGAGAGCTAAGGACTCTGCAGTTCCGCAATCAAACCATCGATCTTCACTTTGACCTGATGCCTGATCGAACTGTACAAGCGATAAATCTGGCTGGCGCGACAGAGAAAAACCCGTGTCGAATTCTCGGTCAGTTTGATGCCGACGTAATTCTGATCATCGCAGTGCAGTTTGGCCATCACTTGTTCGAGTTCGCCCACACCGTAATTGCAGAAAAGAGTCGTCTTTTGAGTTTGCAGGCAAGCAATCGTCTTGACGCCACGGCGCAAGATCGCCTCGTCCACCCAGAAGCCGGTCAAAAATCTGTAGGAAACAAGCTGTTCCTCTCTTACCAAACCCTCTTCTTTTCTCTTCTTACTTGCTTCAATGTCAGCCATTTCCTCTTGCAAATAGCCAAGCAGCTCACGATTGAAGAATTGCAACTTTTCGTTGCCATAAAAGATGCGCAGAATTTTCAGCGCGCTGAGGATTGCATCAGAGAGCAAAATGTCTCGCGAATCCAGCTTGGCGCTTAGCTCCCGCAAACATTCAGACAGAAGCGCGCTATTCATTGTGTTTGTTAGAAAACCCCAAAGGAACCCATTAACCCTCAATTTCCATCGTAAAGGCGACCTGTGAAAACTTTGTGAGAATGTCAAAGCACTATAATTGAGCGACTAGAATTGAGCGATGAAAACGACTTTCACTCGAGAGTCGGAACATATGAGGTAGTGCAATGGCTTCTAAGCGCGGTTTGAGTGGTCAATTCAAAGGCATCATCACAGGTGCGTCATCCGGCATCGGCAAGGCGCTGGCGCTAGACCTGGCCAGGAAGTATCAAGCCAGGCTGGTGCTCAATGCCCGCTCTGAAGAGCAGCTGGAAGAAACATGCAAAGCTGTCGAAGAAGCGGGCGGAAAAGCCCTAAAGGTAGTTGGCGACGTCAGCGAGCAGTGGGTCACCGATGCAGCCGTAAACACCTGCCTGGAAAGCTTCGGCGGTGTTGATGTGCTGGTTAACAATGCCGGTCTGGCAAAGCCCGGAACAATCATGAAACTGACTGTGGAAGATTGGGAGCACGTCTTTGCTGTCAATTTCTTCGCCCCCCTGCGCCTTACCTACGGAGTATTGCCCCACTTCGTCAAAGCCGGAAAGGGCAAAATCGTCAATATTTCATCCGTAGCCGGCAAAATTTCTTTCCCGGGCAGTGTCTGTTATGCATCCAGCAAATTTGCTCTCACGGGCATGTCCGAAGGTATGGCCGCAGAACTGGCGCCAAAGAACATAGATATCATCACAGTTTGCCCGGGCTGGGTACGCACCGAATTTTTTGACAAAAACAATGTCTCCAAATTGAAAAACCCTACCTCGATTGGCAATAAGAAAAACCTGCAAGGTTTTATCATGCGCAGTTTTCTCTCGATAACTTCGCAAGAATGCTCGGCTGAAATACTGAAAGCAATGGAAAAGGGCGGTAGCCAGGAAATTATCCTCACTCACCCGGGCAAGATCTTTGAAAGGCTTGCCGGGGTTTGCCCTCCGGCTGTCTTTGCTCTCGCAAAACGCCTCCCCAGCGAGCTGGTAGATTCTAGTGAAACCCCTGAAAAAAACTGACGAGGGCTAAAAACCCACACAAATCCGATTTCTTTTTTTCGCTCTTGGCTAGAATAGGAAGAGCATAGTTGGGTTTATAGTCTTTGTAGCTCCCTGTAGGGTTTCAGTGTCTGAGCTTGAAGTCGTAATCGAATATAGAAGCACGCCGCAACGCGTCGGTCTCTTCATAATGGGCGCACTGATGCCGCTCTGGGCGATTGTCGTGCCCTTCTGCTTAGGCTTCTTCATCTCCATGCTCTTGCAGGCTCAAGCCGTCCCGCCGCTGATTTCTGCGGTTGTGCTATCCGTCTTAATGGCGATTCCTTTTATATCGATTGTTCTTGCGGCAATTTGTGAAGATGATCGCCTCTTAGTCAGCAAAGAGGGCTTCTCATTTCCCTTGCTCTTTTTACCGATGTTGAAGTTTCGCAGGGAGCGGCTCTGGTCTGATCTATCCGAAGCCCGCCTCCTTATTTCGGACACGCAGAACCAGACTAAAGAAAAACTTCCACAGGGGAAATTGGATTTGCATTTCAATTCGGGCGGTCACGTCAACATACCGCTCAAGAGCTTGAAGCGAAGCGATCTGGAACGCTTGCTTCTGTCGCTGGAAGTATGGGGTGCCCAGTGCAGAAGAACTCCAGAACTTATAGCATTTCACGATCAACTGCAAAACGAAAACCTCGGCATAGATAAACTCAGCTACACCCAGATGTGGGAAGAAGAATTGAGTCGGCGTTTTAGCGCCACGGCTTTCGTGCCTCTAGAACCGGATCGCAAACTGCAAAACGGCAGAATCAAAATAGTAAAACAACTGGCGTTCGGCGGACTATCAGCAATCTATCTTGCTCAACTCAATGAGAAAGACATGGTTATCGTGAAAGAAGCGGTTATCCCCGAAGGCACCGAAGAAAAAGCGCGAGACAAGGCCATGGAGTTGTTCGCCCGTGAAGCGCAGTTTCTTATCCGACTGGATCATGATCAGATTGCAAAAGTATTCGATCACTTCCACGAAGAAGGTCGACATTACCTCTTGCTGGAGTATGTGAGAGGACAAGATCTTCGTCAACTCGTAAAACAAAATGGACCGCAACAAACTGCACATGTCATAAAATGGGCTCACGAAATCGCCGGTATTCTCAAGTATCTTCATGAGCAAACCCCGCCGATCATCCACCGCGATTTGACTCCGGAAAACATTGTTCTGAATGAAAATGGCTCTGTAAAACTTATCGACTTCGGAGCCGCAAACGAATTTGTAGGCACCGCTACTGGAACCTTGGTGGGCAAACAGGCTTATATGGCGCCGGAACAATTGCGCGGCAAAGCCAGTACGCTGAGCGACATTTATGCTCTAGGCGGAACTCTGCATTACTTGCTCACCGCAAAAGATCCCGAACCGCTATCTGAATCAAGTCCAAAAGAACTCAGACCCGATGTTCCGGAGGCGCTCGACAAAATGGTCTTACAACTGACAAGTATGGAAGAGCAGGATCGCCCTCCGTCGGCCCTCGTAGTTTCTGAGCAATTTGCGCACTTGCGTATGACGATTACTGGTGGCGAAGATTCCAACAACGGCGATAAGAACACCAACAACGGACATGAGCCTGGCTAATGACTGAAGCTGAGAATTTGAAACTCAAGGAAGAAGCCCCGGTGCTCAAGGAAACCGATGAAGAGGAAAACTCTTCTAGTCAGACATATTCAAATGAAAAGCCAGTTGAACTGATCGCTGAAAACATTGACGCTTCTATCAAGGAGGAAGCTGCGAAAATAGAAGCGGAACTTGCATCACAGAGCGTGGTGCCGGTAAAAACCAATGAGCTTACGGATAAATATGAGGTCATACTTCCGTACAAACCTTTTGCCAGCACTGAAAAGTGGCTTGCACACAGATTTTCCGCTTGGAGTGCGCCGAAAACGTGGTTCGCAACTATTCTGGTCGTAACATTTTTCGGCTTCGGCGGTCCTGGCAAAGTCATTGAGTGGATAACTCAACTCATGATCAACGGCATAAGTGGTGGAACCATTTCAGTCGGCGCAACAGCAGACGGCTCGGTTCAATCCAACATCATGATTATTCTCTGGATGACATTTGTAATGTCATTATCCATTCTTGTGATGATGTACTTTTACTTGCGACATCCCACTCAGGTAGTTCTCAATTCAAGTGGCATATCTTTGGTCTGGAAAAGACGCAGTGAGTGGTATAGAAAGTCTCTCAAATGGAAAGACTTACAGCGTATCTCAGTAGAATGGCCGCCTAATAAGACATCCCCCCAGGACAGCCTCTTGTGCTTTACGCCGATTTCCGGCGAGCCTCTAACTTTCAAATATGGTGCACTAGCCTCCATAGATTCGCGCCAGTCTCTTATGGACGCTATCAATAGATGGGCGCCGCATGCATCACGCGCACCGGAGCTTTCAGACATGCTGTCGGAGCCTCATACACATGGTTATACGGAACTCTGGTTACAAGCACTTTCGCAACCCCCAAAACGAGAACGCCTCACTCCTCTGCACGAAGGCGCAATGCTGCGCGATTCACAATATGAAATTTTGGGACGCTTAGGCGTGGGTGGACAGGGAACAGCCTACGCAGCAAGAGAGGTGGATAAGAATCATGCCGTCGTTCTTAAGGAATTCATTCTCCCAGTCTATGTAGATGTCAACGTTCGCCGGCAGTCAGTCGAGAAGATGCAGAATGAAGCAGAGATCTTGAGCAGATTGAATCACAATCGCATCGTAAAACTAATTGATTTCTTCATAGAAGACCATCGAGGCTACCTTGTGCTGGAGCGAATTGACGGTCAATCACTGCGGCAGAAGGTTTCCGAAAGTGGTCGTTTGAGTGAATCGGAAGTTCGTTCGCTTGCACTGCAGATGTGCGAGATGCTCGAGTATCTGCACGGATTGGAACCACCAGTAGTGCACAGAGATTTTACGCCTGAGAATCTCATCCTCTCGAGAGATGGTGTTCTAAAACTGGTCGACTTTAATGTTGCACAACAGCAAGAATCGACCGCAACGGGCACAGTGGTCGGAAAACACTGCTTCATCTCGCCAGAGCAATTCCGAGGGAAGCCAACTTCGCAAAGCGATATCTATTCGATGGGCGCGACTCTATATTATCTTTTGACTGGCGAAGATCCTGAACCAATCACTTGCTCGCATCCCAAACATAAAGTCGAAGGATTGAGCGATAGCATGGATGAATTGGTAGCTAAAGCTACCGCTTTGTCTGCGCCAAAACGTTATCTGAATGCATCGGATATCAGGAAAGACTTAGAATCAAAGTGAGCAAGCTCTTTCTGCTCAAGCAGCCTCGAATCAAAGAGTCGGCAGACGCCAGGAGAATTTGTACTCTTCCTCTTTGAGCACTCGCTTCGCATCTTCAACATCGAAAAAATTTGCGGAGCAATCACCGACTGCACAAAATCCAGGAATTTCGTTGAACAATCTGCCGGCGATTTGACGATTTGTCACGCCCCTTGTTGTCCCTGAGATGATTGTATCGGGATGACACCATGGCAAGCCGGTGCCATCATTCCAGAGCCCGAATGCGGCTCCCCAAAAGGTAACGTGCACGTCGATTTTCTCGGACTGCAAGAATTCGACTATCTTGCGCGTGCCGACAATCGAACCACAAGACGCAGCCAGAAGAATACGCTTCGGCTTTTTGCAATTTTCAAAAGTTGCCGTCAACCCTTTGATCAATGTGGCACC
>JAIETE010000310.1 GCA_019745505.1 Candidatus Obscuribacterales bacterium
CCAAGCCATAAAATGGATGCTCGATCGAAAGGCGCTTGCCTACTTGCTCTAGTTCTCTGTCAACGAACCGGCGAGCATTCAAAGCATCATGCTCTTCCAGATAAACCCATGCCAGGGTTCGCAACGCTTGCAGCGAATGACCGGCAAGGTACGACTCGAAGTTTTTATCGCTGTTTTCCAAAACGCGCATAGCCAGCTTCTTCGCGCGCACATAATTGCGTGCCTGGCAGTAGTAATTCGCTCTGCTGCTTCCCAGCAAAAGCTTCAATGAAGATGTTGGTTGCTCTCGGCGTTCCACGATGTGCGAGGCGTCATCATAAAGCAGCTCGGTTGTCTTGTAGCGTCCCTTCTGTTCTGATATAAGCGCCGAATAGATAGACAACAAAATTCCGTATTCAGTCTTCTCGCCAAGCTTGGTGCTGAGCGTGTCGATTTGGTCTATAAGCGCCTCAGCTTCCTGTCTCTTCAAAAACAAGATATCTAATTTCGCCAATCCGAATAAAGCATCAATTTCAAAGGAAATTTGCTGAGTTTTTTTGGCCAATTCTGACATCTGATCGTAAACCATTCTGCAATCTTCAAATTTCGCCTCTCGACTTAACGCGTCCGCGCGCAGTCCCATGACTGTGAGCTGGTTCTGAACATTGCTTTGAATTTCGGCCGATATCCGTGCCTTCTCCAGAAATTCATAGGCTTTACTGAAATCACCAACTGCCAGATACATCTCTGCAAGCGCAAGATTACTTGAATACCGCCTTTCATCCGAAAGTTCGAATTTCTCGGCATTCTGGCAGGCGATCAGAAGCGCTTTTTCCGCTTCTGCAAATTGACAGAGTTGTCGCGCTTTCAAGCCTGACTCGCAAGCCTGTACCCAAACAATGTCGCGTTGCTTGAAAAATAGAATTGCACCGGTGGCAATCAGAGCAACGCATATGACGGCACAAACCGAGACGATAATTTTTTGCTTGAGTGACACACCTGATTCCACTGACTTGCAGACTACATATTAGCGGACTTCAATTGTTTTCGACGCGACGCAGAGCGGTTTGATACGACTCTCTTCAGGAGTCCTGGTCCAAACGTATACGTAATAGAGTCCCGGCTTCCAAGTCGCGCTTTCAGTGTCAAAGCGACAATTGAATTCTTGCCGTCCGCCATTTTCGGAAATACTCAGATGCCCTTGCGCAGCAGGTGAGTTAGGGAAATAAGTGTTTACCCGCATTTGCGGCGGTCCATAGCTATGTGTCTCATCCAGTTGCTTGAGCGTCATCGGCGCAGGCAACTCCTCCCAGAAGAGATCGACCGATGATAATTTCAGCCCCGGGTCCAAACTACCTTTCACAGTAAAACTCTCGCCGACCTTCAATTTCATCGGCGCAGCTTCTACTTTTCCGTAACTGTGAATGAATTCCTGAGCGCATGCGATCCTGAATGAATCTCCTTTTCTTGCCACAGAAAGTCCGATGCCCACTTTCGTATGATCGGGATCGAGGATATTACGGCGATGTCCGTCATTGGGTGGTTTCTCATTGAAAAATCCGGACTCGATGTCATCTATATCGCGTTTTGAAATTGTCGCCGCCGGATCAAGTTTGAACTCGGCATTTGCACCAGGCGCATCGTCTGCATAGCCGGAAAATTCGATGTGCCCATTTTCCATCACAAAGCCTGTGCCGCCAGCTTCGCAATAGCGTTGATCAGGCTTTTGCCCGGACGTATTCCAATGACTCAGATAGCCGAGTCTGGCCATTTCGTCCGAATGAAGATTTCCGGCGCGCTCGGCAGTTTCATCTGCAACTACCTCTTTCAATCCCAGAGACTTGCGATCTCGATTGATTAGAGAAAGCATGTATTGTTTCGCATCGGCAATGCTCAGCTCACCCTTTGGAACGGACGATTGAGCAATTGCGAGCGTACATGAGACCGGCAACACTAAGGACAATAGAAAAGAAACGCGAGAAAATCTTTTTGCTTTAGACTTTTGCAATTCCGGCACCTCGAGACCTGCTCGCAACCTTTCAAAGTTTATCGCAGCCCGAAAGACTACGATGCACCAGAAGACGGCGAGTCGTTAGACGATGTGCCCGGCGTTTCATTCGAACTAGTCTACAAATTGACCGTATGAGGATCTAAGAGCGAAATAGGCGATATAGCCGTAAAAAATCGACAGCATGATGAGCAAGACGATTGGAAATTTCATGCCGATTTTGAAAAACGGTCTGACAAGCATGTCTATCAGCAATATCCCGGAGCTTGCGCTCATTTTGAGATTCCTCCGAACAATGGTGTTGCCTCAGGTCTTGAGGGGTAAGCGAGGCGGACGATGGCCGTTCGCTCCCGAGCGATCGAGATGAAACGCCGGTAAGTTCCTTTTCTTTCCCCTTCGGAACTGCAGGAGGTAATTCTCGTCTTATGGGGTTATGGAACGGTTAAGGACTGATGAAAGGAAAGGCACTTTGAGGCTTTTGCAGAAGAATTGCGTTTAAGGTTTGCTACCTGAGCGACGCTTAAACCTATAAAAGCCCAAATACTGGACCTTTCAGAACTTAAGACCGGTGTAGCAAAGGTGCCGAAATGGAAAAGCAGTTGTGAACACTTGCTGTTTACAAACTCGTATTCAACAGGCGAAATCCCCGAGAAATCCAGCTAGATTAACGAAAAGTGAGTTTTCGAGGACAACAGCCATTTGGATACATAAACTGAAATCAGCCCCACTTAGGTAGTGACCGGTACGTCGCCGGTCGGAATCAGATAAGAGGTAGAGAGATGGTACAAACAACGTCGTCCCCAGCGACTAAAGAAGCGAGAAAATCGTCAATGCCCGTGCTTGCAGGCGGTATAGCGATCGGAATAGCTTTGAGCGCGGCGTTTTTTGCCGGTCATCATTTTTGGCCGACGCCGTCGGGGCTTCCCACGCCGAGTCCGCATGCACCGATTGCACAATCGCAGGCACCGACTGGCGCCTTCCTTTCAATGGCAGAAAATACCATTGCCGACATGGCCAGCAAAGCCAGCGAAAGCGTCGTCAACATCGACATAAGCAAAAATATCCAGGTGCCCACCGTGGGCTTCAATTCGCCGTTTCAGTTCTTCTTCGGCAACGGATTGGACCAAAATGGTACGCCGCGTAAGTTCCAGCAGCATGGCTCTGGCTCCGGCGTAATCATCAGGCAGGACGGTTACATTCTGACCAACAACCACGTGGTCGGACAAGCCGATGAAATCAAAGTGACTCTCAATGACAAGCGTGAATTCCAGGGCAAAGTCGTCGGTCGCGACAGCTTCACTGACCTGGCTCTAGTAAAAATCGACGCAACCGGTCTGCCCATAGCCCAAATGGGCACAAGCAAGAATCTGCGTCCGGGCGATTGGGCGATCGCGATCGGCAGCCCGCTCGGACTCGACCACTCAGTGACCATGGGCATTATCAGCGCGCTCGGTCGCTCATTGAGCGACATCAACAGTGTCGATTTCATTCAGACTGACGCCGCCATCAATCCAGGCAACAGCGGTGGGCCGCTCCTCAACATCAGAGGCGAAGTCATCGGTCTCAACACGGCAATTCGCGGCGACGGGCAAAACATTGGTTTTGCGATTCCAATAGATATAGCCAAGGAAGTCGTGGACCAGCTGGTTAAGGGCGGAAAAATCAAACGCCCGTATGTAGGCATCTACATGCAGGACCTAAATGAAAAGATAGCGCACGCTATCGGTGTTCCCGCCAACACCAAAGGTGTCCTCATCGCCAAAGTAGAGCCGGAAGGCCCAGCCGCGCTAGGCGGTCTGACGGCCGGTGATGTAATCGAGAAAGTGGACGGCAAGCAAGTGCTGACTTCCAAGGAAGTACAAAAGCAGATCCGCTCGCATAAAGTAGATGACACCGTCGATTTCCTCGTTCTGAGAAACGGCGCGCTCACTGCTGCGACTGTTAAACTCGGCGACTATCCACAAAAGGACCAAACCGAGCATTAAGGATCCGGGTAGAAATAATCGGGTAAATAGAAGAAGTAGCTCCACAGGAATTAAACCCTGATGAAAGCAATGGTTCTAGATTCTCGAGGTGGTCCGCTGTCACAGGCGGACCACGCTGTACCTGAGGTTTGCAGTGGGCATTTACTGATCAAAGTAACGCACTGCGGAGTCTGCCGCACCGATTTGCACATCATCGACAACGAATTGAAAGAGCCTGCTCTACCGCTGATTCCCGGACATGAAATCGTCGGCACAGTAAAGACAATAGGGCAGAAGGTGCAGGGCTTTTCGGTGGGAGACCGGGTTGGAGTGCCCTGGCTGGGCTGGACCTGCGGGCACTGCCGGTGGTGCGTAACGGACAGAGAAAATCTCTGTGACGAAGCAAAATTTACCGGCTACACCATTGACGGCGGATACGCCGAATACTGCCTGGCGGACTCTCGCTACTGTTTCAAACTGCCGGAAAGTTATGATGACGCCAAAGCGGCGCCTCTTCTGTGCGCAGGTCTGATCGGCTATCGCTCCTACAAAATGTGCGGCGATGCAAAACGCATCGGCATTTATGGATTTGGCGCCGCCGCTCATATTATCGCCCAGGTCGCACATCACGATGGACGAGAACTCTATGCTTTCGTTCGCCCCCAAGACAATGACGCCAGGAGTCTGGCAATGAACCTGGGCTGCAAGTGGGCCGGGGATTCGGATGGTCCCTCTCCCGAAAAGCTGGACGCCGCAATAATTTTTGCACCCGTAGGCGAACTCGTTCCACACGCGTTGTCCAACCTCGATAAGGCGGGAAAGCTGGTTTTGGGCGGCATTCACATGTCGGACCTTCCGGCCATGCCTTACGAGATACTCTGGCAAGAGCGTTCTATAAAGTCAGTGACAAACCTCACCCGCGCCGATGCTATTGAGTTTTTCGCCAGAGCTGCCCAGATCAACATCAATTGCGCGGTCACCGTTTATCCCCTTGCCAGAGCCAATGAAGCTCTCGATGACCTGCGAGCCGGAAAGTTCACAGGCGCAGCAGTGCTCCGGATATAGAGGTGTCCATTTTCCGGTATCACGACATTTGACATTTTTACACACGTAATTTGCAGTTCTTACAGAATTCGGGTTCAATCAATGTGGTGGGTTACTCAAAATGGTAGGCTCAAAACTATGAAACCCACAAGAATAATTCTTTTGGCAGGATTGACACTATTGTTCGCCGGGTGCGCCAGTGCAGTGCCGGCTGAGACCGGACAGGCGCCAAAACTCAAGAAAGGCATGACCTGCGCACCGGGTATAGGACCAGCTCAAAAAGAAAGCGATAAGGAGAAAAGGGGGACAATGGCAAACAAAGTCCAGAAATCAGACGAAGAGTGGAAAGCTCAACTCACACCGGAACAGTATCAAATCACCAGGCAAAAAGGCACGGAACGTGCTTTCACCGGCAAGTACTACAACTGCCATAAAGAGGGCGTCTATAAGTGCGCATGCTGTGGTGCGGAACTTTTTAGCTCAAAAGAGAAGTATGACTCGGGCAGCGGTTGGCCAAGCTTTTGGCAGCCACACACCAAAGAAAACGTCGCCGAACACAACGACACCAGCTATGGAATGCAGCGTACCGAGGTGACTTGCAGCCAATGCGGCGCTCACCTGGGGCACGTTTTCGAAGATGGTCCCCAACCCACAGGGCAGCGCTACTGCATCAACTCCGCTTCCATCGAGCTGGACGAGAAAAAATAAGCCTTCGTTTCGGGCAGGTCCAGTATCCAGGGTAAACTCCATTTCCATACTTTCGGTTCGAGAGTTATGCTGGTAATTACCTTGGAGGGTAATCATGCGCCCCTATGTAATCCCTTTCACCCTGGGTATCACGATTGGATTGCTGTTTTCTTTTCTCGCCACGGCACTGCCCAATTCATGGTTTTTGGAAAAGGCTGGTTTCGCTGCCTGGAAGGTGCCACACTTCTTTCAAGAAGGCGCCAGTCCTGGTTCCAATCCAAATGAAGGTCTCACCAACATCGCGGTAATTTTGCGCTATGCAGCGTTCATGATGGAAAACGGATATTGGTTTTTGGCAATTCCGACCATGATCACATGCGGCTACACAAAACTGCGCTTGCTATCGATTGGTTCGGAAAAATGGGAGCCCCTGTTCCACTCCTTCGAGATGTTGATGAAATTCACGGCAGGCACCGCCGTATTTTTCAGTTTGTCTGCCGCCTGGTTTTATACCGGCAACGCAATCGAACAGTTCACAATGATGGTGACACTGGTTTTTGTAGCGCTCTCTGTATTCTGGTCGGCATTGCTTATTCCATGCATGGTCGCATTGACAATCAATCTCAAACCGGTAGTCCGAGAATTTTTGGCACAACATAGAGAAATCCCCTTGCAATTGGCTAAAATCGCGATTCCCGACAAGATGCGCTAGAACGCGGTCAATATTGAGACAACCAAACCCGCTGAGTCTGTGCGTTTCAGGACAGAGGCGGTTTTCGGCTGTTCCACACATTTGCCACAATGTGTACCTATTCTGTAGGAAATTCCTTCACGAGCAAATCAACATACTAGGTATCCCGTGTGATGCAGAACATTAATCATCCTATTGAAGAGCGGATAGACGTAGACTATTCGGACTGGATGCACCAGAAGAACGAGATTCTGGCGCTAAACGTCACCATTCGCATTCAATTCGCTGCAATTTTGATTCTGGCAACCGCCCTGGGGTTCATACTTTTCGCCCAGCCGCAACTGGATGCCCTTCCCTACTCGAGCATTTTCTTCGATACCCCTAAATAAGCGTTTTTCGCCTCCACGGCAGTGGTATAAGAGACCCTAAGCAATTGGGGTCACTATGGCTACGTCCATTCTTCTTGTCGATAACGACCAGCAGCTGACAGCGCTCGTCAAATCACTGCTCACGGGTCGCGGGCATGAAGTTTCACACTTCGAATCCGGCAAGGAGGCGATAGATTCGCTCGCCAAACTGAAGCCGGATTTGATTGTCGTCAGTGAGCAGCTCTCCGACATCGACGGTGTGGGCTGGATTATCAAATTGCGGCAGGTAAACCGCGACACCAAGGTCGTTTTCATATCCAGCAAGTGGAAGGACACGGACGTTTATCAGCAACTGACCAAGGATTTCGGAGTGTCGCTCGTAGTGCACCGTCCGTTGAAACCTCTTTTGTTCGGCGCTCAGATTGACGGAGAGTTGAAGGCGAAAACAGCCAGTGACCTGAACGAGGTGACCGATACCGAGACATTCATGCAGCTAAAGACGCGTTTTGCATCGATATTGCCGGGACGTTTGAAAAATATGGAGGACATCATCGAGCAGTCGATGGTCAATCCTGATGACGACGAGAAAATACAGGAAGTAAGACGACTTTCGCACAATCTAAAGGGCACGGCTAGCTCATGCGGCTTCCATCATTTGGGAGAAACAGCCGCAAAAATTGAGCAGACCATGAATGACGTTATCGACGGCAAAAAAACGCTCGATAAGAATACATGGGAAACGATACGCCGCCTGGTGGCTGTTCTGCACGAGAATGTCAAACAGGACTTTCCTGATGAGCTGCCGCCGGCGCAGGAAGCCGCAGATAACGGGCAAATGCCGGAAGATTCTTCAATGGCAAACATTTTGCTGGTCGGCAAATATGACGAAAACGATTCCAAGAAATTTGCACAAAAGGCGACCGTGCGCGTGATTTTCTCTGAGGATGCCAGAGACGCAATTGAAAAGGCAAAGGCAACTACGCTTGACGCCGCGATAATCGACCAGTCGGATATGCACTCGGATGCTTCCTTTGAGCTGGCGCTGAAATTGCGAGGAATTCCGGGCTTGGAGACGCTGCCGCTCGCCTTCATACACACAGAAGACGTGGTTGGGCGCCGCACAGAAGGCATGCATGCCGGTGCTTCGCGTTATTTGCAAAAACCGGTCAAAGAGCAGGACATGGTGCAGGCAATTGAGTATCTGATTGCATTGCGCGGCCGGCCCAGAATTTTGATTGTCGATGACGACGAAGACTTCACGAAGATTATCGAGTCTGCTCTCGGCAAGGAAGGCATGCTGGTCAAGTCCGTCAATGTGCCGGAAAATGCGCTCAGCATCCTGGAAGACTTCTCGCCGGACTTGCTTTTGCTGGACGTGATGATGCCCAATACCAGCGGTTACGATGTTTGCCGAAAGATTCGTGCATTGGCTCGCTGGCAAGATTTGCCGATTGTCTTTCTCACCGCGCAATCCGGTCTGGACTCGCGGCTGGCTGCATTCGATGCAGGCGCCGACGACTATCTGCCCAAACCGGTGGCAACTGTGGAATTGCTTGCCCGCGTAAGGGTGCGCCTCGACCGCATGCGCCTCATGAAAGAACGCGCAGACCGAGACATTTTGACGGGTCTACTGCTGCGACGTGCATTCGTCGAAGCCCTCACAGCTTTGCATGCAGAGGCCGAGCGCCACAAGCTCGAATTCAGCTTATGTCTTATGGATGTAGACCACTTCAAGAAAGTGAACGACACTTACGGACACATGGCCGGCGACAGAGTGCTTGCCCACTTTGGGCATCTGCTCAGGCGGCGCTTTCGCGTGGAAGATTTGCGCGGGCGATGGGGCGGCGAAGAATTCATAATGGCATTTCGCCATGAGGGGAAAGAAACTATGAAAGGCGCGCTTAACCGCGTGCTCGACGAGCTGGTTACGATCCCTTTCGAAGGCGACCACAAAGAACAATTTTTCGTCAGCTTCTCGGCCGGCATGGTAAGTTTTCCCCAAGATGGAACCCAGATCGAAGCTTTGATCAAGAAAGCGGATGAACGCCTCTACATGGCGAAAGAACAAGGAAGAAGGCGAATCATCAGCGAAGGATAACGATTTCAGAGGAGCCAAAATGGCTAGAATTCTAATTGCAGAAGACGATCAATTCCTGTCCGATCAAATCCGTCAGTGGCTGGAATTCGAGAAGTTTATCGTCGAGGCAGTCTACACTGGTCCTGAAGCCTGCGAACATCTGCAGTTTGAAACTTATGACGTGGTCGTGCTGGATGGACATTTGCCGGGAATGGATGGCATCGACATCTGCAAGAAGTTCAGATCCGATGGTGGCACAACCCCAATCCTGATGCTTTCAGGCAGAGATCAGGCAAAGGACAAACAAGCCGGACTGGAGGCTGGGGCAAACGATTATCTGCTGAAACCATTTCATTTGAAAGATCTCTCGGCGCGCCTGCGCAAGCTGCTTGGCGATACACAATAGGGCAAACAAACAATCTCTGAACTGTAGTCTTCAAGCGCAATGCCATGCCCTGCCGCCGGATAATCATGATGAGCGGGAGGAGCTAATCGTGATGACTTTCGAAACTTTCAAAGAGAAGAAATCGGCACTACCTTTGGCACTCATGGGTTTGCTATTGCTCTTCAGCTTGCGTGTATTCGGGCAGCTCCTCGTTGCAATGGGTTATGCAGGCTGCTTGCCTCCAATGGATCAGTGGCAGTCAGGGCTCTTGCCTTATCCCGTGCTCTTCGCCTGCCAGCTTGCATTGATTGGGCTCTTCGGAAAAATCTGCCTGGACATTGCCGGAGGAGCCGGATTTTTCGCGAAAAAAAGACTGCCGTTTGGCGAGTTTCTGATCAAATTCAGCCATATCTATTACGCAGCTATGTTTTTGCGATACGCAGTTCAGATGTACTTGCATCCTCAAGACCGCTGGTTCGGCCATACCATTGCGATTGCTTTTCACATCGTGCTTGCCACTTATGTTTTGCTTCTCGGATATTACAACAAGATGCCGACGCCAAGAAGCGAGCACCAATCGGCAGTCTAAGGATTTGCTATCGAATTCAAACTGGCGACAAAATTGGCAATCACTCGCAGTGTATACTCGGGTGC
>JAIETE010000267.1 GCA_019745505.1 Candidatus Obscuribacterales bacterium
GCTCTTCCGATCTTGGGCTTCAAAAGCGCCTCATTTCTTGAAATTTTTGCCAGCTTTTCAAAACTCAATCGTTATCGATTCGGTTTTATAGCGAATCGATAACGATTCGGTTTTCAAAATCAAGATGAGCCGCTTGGCTTCGCTGGGGTAATCAAGTATTGAGCAAAATTCAAGGTCCGTCTAAATCGGCTACACGTGCCCGATTTCTGCTCTTTAAAGCTAAATTCAGCTCTCTTCTTACCTGCCTATAATCTAGTTACCGTGCGGCGTTAAGTCAGGGCTGATATGCTTTACGGGGCGGTGAAAATGACCGCTGATTGCCAAAATATTCGGCTCGGGGATAGCGATGTATCAACTTCAGTTGGCGCAGATTGCCTTGTTTGTTCTGATGGGCTTTGCCCTTCCGGCGCTTGGAATGATCTTGCTTGCTTGGATCTTGCAGCTCATGTTCGGTTATCACAGACCGTCCAAGACGAAGATCCAGCCATATGAGTGCGGCATGAAGCCTCTGCAGGAAGCTCATGTTCAGTTCGATATTCGCTACTACCTTTATGCGCTTCTCTTTATTCTTTTCGATATCGAAATCGTGTTCATCATTCCCTGGGCCCTGGCAACCGACCAGGTCGGCAAAGCGCTCAATTTCAAAATGTTCGGACCTATAGAGGTATCGATATTTCTTTTCATTTTGGTGGTGGGTCTTGCATACGCCTGGAAAAAAGGCGCTCTTGAGTGGGAGTAATGATCGATGGCAGATGGTGACGCCCAGGGGATGAATGACGTCCCTGACGAATTGAAAGACACAGTCACGCTGACAACGCTTGAGAAAATGATCGAAGCGATGGGTGAGCTGTTGTCGCCTGTAGTCAGCCCGATTGCCAATGCGGCTCGCTCGAATTCTGTATGGCCTCTGACTTTTGGAACTTCATGCTGCGCTATTGAGATGATGTCCGTAGGAATGTCTAAATTTGACATTTCGCGTTTTGGCTCTGAAGTTTTTCGTGCTACTCCCAGGCAAGCCGACATGATCATTACTGCAGGTACGATCACGCGCAAAATGGCGCCGGCACTGATCACTCTCTATGAACAAATGCCCGAGCCTAAGTATGTAATTGCCATGGGGGCTTGCACTGTCACAGGCGGTATGTTCAACGATTCCTATTCTGTAGTGCAAGGCGTGGATCGCGTTATTCCGGTCGACATTTATTTACCCGGTTGCCCTCCTCGTCCGGAAGGTATTCTCGATGCGCTGCTCAAATTGCAGCAGAAGATTCGCACAGAGTCTTATGCGGAGCGTAAAAAGAAGAAGTACAGACAGAACGCAGTGCGCTATGTCGACTACGACACCGGGCGTCCTCTTGAAGATTTGATTGACGAAGCCAGATACGAGACAGCTCTGGCGCTTGATCCGCTCAAGAGCCTGCAAGAAAAAGCGTAAATGCAAAACATCAATAGATAAAGAAGGACTACGAAATGTCAGAGACACCAGCAGCGAAACCACCTGAGGAGCCAAAGGGCCCGGGGTTGTGCGGGCAGTTTTTGAAAGATCATGGCATTGCCAGCAATCGCTTGCCAGATTCTTGCGGCGTAGAAACCATTGAAGTGGACGGCGCGCATCTGGAAGCGGCAATGAAGCTTTTGCGCGGTTCCTCTGAAATCAAGCTGGATTACTTGGTTGCCGTCAGTGGTGTGGACAGTGCTGATACCTTTGATTCTGTGTATCAGCTATGGTCCTATACAAATAGCAATGAGCTGATTGTCAAAGTCAGAGTCAAAAAGACGGATGTGGTGGAAGGGCAGCTACCGCTCGTTCCATCTCTTTCTCGCTTCTGGAGCGCAGCTAACTGGCACGAACGTGAAACCTATGATCTCGTTGGCATTCGTTATTACGGACATCCATACTTAAGACGCATTCTCAACGTTTGGGATTGGGATGGTCATCCTCTGCGACGCGATTACAAGCAGCTGGTTGATTCTCTCAACGACAAGGCGCCCGGCAGTTTCCGCTGAGGGCCGATTTACTTATTAGAGGCAGGACCAAATGGCAACGGATACAGAAGTCGATCTGACACCCAGGCTAAAAACAGACGAGATGCTCATCAATATGGGCCCTCAGCACCCCGCAACTCACGGAGTGCTGCGTTTGATTCTCACCCTGGATGGTGAAATTGTTCGCCATACCGAACCAATTTTGGGTCACTTACATCGTGCCCAAGAGTGGCAGGGTCAGAACCGAACCTGGTTCCAGTATCAAGCTTTGATTGACCGAGTCGATTATCTCTCTGGCATGTTTACTTCATGGGCGATGGCGCGTGCTGCAGAAGTTGTGGATGGCTGCGAAGTTCCGGAACGTGCCGAATATCTGCGTGTTATGGTTTCGGAAATGAACCGGATCACATCGCACTTGCTCTGGTTGGGCACCTATTTGATCGACTTGGGAGCCATGTTCGGCTTTCCTTTCTATCCGTTTCGCGAAAGAGAAAAACTGCTTGAGTTGTTTGAAGAAATCGCCGGGCAGCGCATGATGTTTAACTACATCAGAATCGGCGGCGTCATGCGTAATCCGAAAGATGCGTGGCTTTCCAAACTGAAGAAGTTTACCGAGGAGTTTCCTGATCGAGTCGATGAATACGAAGCCATCGTTACCGAAAACCCAATCTTCTTGAAGCGCACCAAGGGCGTTGGCATTCTGAGAAAAGAGTTGGGTATGGATTACGGCATTACCGGTCCGTCCATCCGTGCCTCAGGCGTCAATATCGATTTGCGACGTACCAAACCGTACTCTGTTTATCCGAAATTGAAGTTCGACGTACCCGTAAACGATAGAGACGGCGACACTTTCGACAGGTACATCTTCCGGATTCGTGAGATGCGCGAGTCTAACGAGATCATCAAGCAGTGTCTGGATATGCTGCCTCAGGGCGAAATCTCTGGCAAAAAGCAGATTGCCGGCCTGCGTGTCAAAGCGGGCGAAGGCTTTGCCGCTGTCGAGTCTCCCCGCGGAACGCTCGGCTGCTACATCATATCCAATGGTTCTGACAGAGCTTACAGAATCAAGTGGCGCAATCCTTCATTCTGCAATCTTTCGATTTTGCCTGAACTTTTGAAGAATCATCCTATTGCCGACGTAATGGCGATTTTTGGTTCAATCGACGTAATTTTGCCCGACGTAGACCGTTAATAAAAACGCTAAAAAACAGCCCACAGTTAGAAAACCCAATTCCTTAGAACAAGGACAGCTCTTAGAATCATGAGAAACGGCGCCGAAATTTTGAAGTTAGGAACACTCACCATCACCTGGTGGTGCATCATATTCGGTGCAGTCTGGATTGCCTGTTATCTGGTGGGAGTGGCTGTACCGATGCTCCTTTCATCATATGAGAGCGATGCCGCCAGACTTACAGCCGAAACCTGCCGCGCCCTGACTCCCATTGTTTCGGTTCTTGTATTCATTCCGATTAACGCCATGTTCATGGTGCTTTTCGAGAGAAGAGGTCTGGCAATCTTCACGGTTCGTCTTGGTCCGAACAGAGTCGGTCCCGATGGTTATTTGCAGACTGCTGCAGATGCTGTGAAACTGCTTTTCAAGGAAGACATCACTCCACATGGAGCGGATGCTTTCATGTTTACTCTCGCGCCGATTGTGTTTTTTGCCCCTTCAATTTTTGGTGCAATGCCGCTTTTGGCAGCGGTAACCAACTATCACGAGCTTTTTCAGATCGTAAATTTGCCCACAGGGATATTCTTTATCCTGGCTGCTTCTTCTGTCCCGGTAGTCGGAATCGTGATGGGCGGCTGGGCTAGCAACAACAAATATTCCCTGGTGGGTGGACTGCGTTCTGCAGCACAGGCGATCAGCTACGAAATTCCACTGGTTCTATCGCTCGTCACCGTTTGCTTGTTGGCCGGCAGTCTCGACGTTGTCGAAATTATGAAGCAGCAAGGCGGCGGTATTCTCAATTGGAACATCCTTGGCGGTGGAGCTTTGCGCGGACTGGACGCTGCGCTTGCTCAGAAGTTCGCTTCTTCGACACCGTCTCTGCAAGACCTTTCGGTAAAGGGCTTCGACCAAATTCTCAAGGCAGCATATTCTGAGCCAGCTGCTGCTGCGCTTGGACTGGCAGCCGGGCAAGACCAACTAGCTGGGTTTGCCTCCGTTGTTGCTGTAGTGGTTTTGATTGCAGCGGTTCTTATTGCCGCTGGTCTCTATATGACCGGCGCGTGTGCTGAAATCAACCGTATTCCGTTCGATTTGCCGGAAGCAGAGTCCGAGCTGGTCAGTGGATATAACACTGAATACAGCGGCATTAAGTTCGCTATTTTCTTCTTGGCTGAGTTCACTAACTTGTTTGTGGTTTCTTCCATTTTTGCAGTCATGTTCTTGGGCGGCGGCGACTGTCCGGTGCCGGCATGGCTCGGAAATATGTTGGGCGGACCGCAAATTGCTAGTCTAATCAATCAAGCTCTTGCTCCGCTTATCGCAATCAGACTGGTAGATCCACCCACACTGTTTGCTGCCATCTGGGTGATCCTCAAAGTTTATGGAATCGTCTTTTTTGCAGTTCTCATTCGTGGCACATTGCCGCGCTTCCGCATTGACCAGCTTATGGATTTTGGTTGGAAGCGTTTGATTCCTCTGTCTCTCATTGTTTTTGTGTTGGTTGTCTTTGCAAGGGAGTTCGTAAACGTTCATGTTGGGTCTTAGTTTAGTTACACGCGCAAAAGACAGCCTCTATCAAATCTGCCGCGGTTTGAAGACAGTGGCTATGCACACTTTTCGTGAACCAATCACGCAAGTCTATCCGGACAAGATGCCGGATACGCATATAAGAGGAAGGCTGGCACTCGCGGTCAATCCTGAATCAGGCGAGCACCTATGCATCTCTTGCAGGCAGTGCGAAAGAGTTTGCCCGGATAAGTGTATTGAAATCACGGCGCACAAAAGCCCGGAGACCAGCAAGCTCGAATTAATCGACTTCAAGATTGATCATGGTCTTTGCATGTTCTGCGGTTTGTGCACCGAAGTTTGTCCGACAAGCTGCATCATCAATACCAATGATTTCGAGATGTCTGAATACAGTCGTGAAGCGCTCGTATATGACTTGAGAAAGCTGACTTTAAGTCAAGAAGAGTCAGGATATTACTTCGATCGAAAAGAAATTCCGTTGCCCAAGCCGAAACCAGCCAAGTCCGCGCCAGCAGCTGCAGGTGCTGCCGCCGGAGCTGCAAAGCCAGCTGCTGCTGCAGGGGCTGCCGCTGCAGCTGCGAAACCGGCTGCTGCTGCTGCGAAACCAGCAGAGGGCGCTGCGAAACCAGCAGAGGGCGCGAAGCCGGCAGAGAAGGCAGCAGAAGGCGCTGAATCGAAGCCAGCGGAAGTGAAGTCGGCCGAAGTAAAACCCGCCGCAGATGCTGCTAAAACAGAATCGAAATCCAGTACAGAAGCTAAACCGGCTGCCGATGCTGCAAAGCCGGTCGAAGCCAAAGAAGAGAAGAAGGCCGACGCTGCGGAAAAGAAAGCTGAGCCTGCTGAAGAAAAGAAAGATTCAGAGAAGAAAGAAGGCGAAGACAAGTCGAAAGAATAGTCGGCTGCATATTTGTTTTGAGGAGAGAGGTTAGGGAATTATGGAACAGTTTGAAATGCTCAAAGCGCTGGCTGAGACCAATGTGGAGAGCTTTATGTTCTACATTCTGGCAACAGTCTCCATACTGCTTGCATATGGTGTCATCCTCGATAGAACTATCATTCGAAGCGGCTTCATTTTGATTGGTGTATTCGGTTCGATCTGCGGTCTTTTTCTCCTTTTGCAAGCGCAGTTTCTTGCCCTTGCCCAGCTGATGATTTATGCAGTCGGCATTACGCTTGTAGTTGTAATCGCATTGATGTTGACCAATCCGCGAATGGAACAGGGCCAACTGAGCACCGCAGCACCAGCTAATCAGCTTGGTGCGTTCATGGTGGCTGTCGGTCTTTTTATGACCATCTATTTGTCTGTAAGACCGGAAAATTGGACCTTGAGCAGCGAGCCTCTCGATACTGCCAATGTTCAAGTATTGGGACGTGCGCTGACCACAGACTATTCCCTTCCTTTTGAATTTGCATCCGTTCTACTGCTCGCTGCCCTAATCGGTGCAGTGATGCTGGCGAAAGCTGAAAAACCGCCGAAAGCCGGCGAAGAAGATTTTGAGTACTCCGTGGTGGAAGAGTCTGCCGCAGAGCCCGTCGGTTCTAAGAGGTAATAAGGATGACTAGCTCGGTGGCAACCAAATCCCAATCCCCAGCCCAGGCAATGTCTTATGCATTAGCTTATGCAATTGCTGTTTGCTTCGTTGTCGGAGCCTATGCTACCGGCAATCTCGATAACCTGGTTCAGATGGTGGGGCTGAATTCCCTGCTTGAATCGTGGGCTCTCAAAGACTATACAGAGCTTCTTGCATTTGTTCTGATAGTGCTTCTCGGCTCTACCGTCGCGCTCTTAGGCGGTCAGACTTCCATCATTATGGCTGTAGGCACGGTCGGAAGCTTCTTTGCGCTCACCCTCAATCAACATCCGTTGATTCAATATTTGAGTCTAGCTGCCGTTTTGTTTGCTATCGGTCTCTATGGCATGGTTGTCTCTCGTAACGCCGTTAGAGTATTGATGGCAATCGAATTGATGCTGAATGCCGTCAATATAAATCTGGTGGCGTTCGCTCGCTACGTTGATCCAGTTCAGGTAAAAGGTCAGTTGTTCGCGATCTTCGTAATTACAGTTGCAGCAGCAGAAGCTGCTGTTGGCTTAGCGATCGTTCTTTCTATTTATCGAAATACATCAACGGTCGACATGGAAAGATTCAACCTTCTCAAGTGGTGATTTTTCCAAAAAGCCACAGGTGAATTTATAAAACCGAATCGATAACGGTTCGGTTTTTTGTTGTCTGGGTGGTGCTTTTGGTTGGCTGCCAAGAGGGCTCTGTAATTGAACTTTTTTGCGTGCATCTACGTATCTCAATGTAGGCGCTGCTGCAAGGAGTTTCAGATGTCTCTCACTCGTAGAAAATTGCAGACGAAATTCACTTCTTCCAAAGAAGAAATTGACCGCTGCTTTGAGCGTTTCAATATGCTCTTTCCGACTGATGCAGACAAAGCGGAAGCGATTTACAGCACCCTTGCTCCCGAGGGTTTTCATTGCGATTGCGGTAATTTGGTGTCGAACCGAAAGTATGGAGAGCGAACAGCAAGGTGCAGTCGATGCAAGAAAAAGGCTTCCGTAACAGCCAAGACTTTTTACGAAGGTATCAGGAAAGCGAGTGCTTACTGCTGTGCCACCTTTCTCATGGGGGCAGGAATTGTTATTAGCGGTAATGAATTCGCAAAGCGCAATGGAATATCGTCTTCTCAGGGCTCAATAATTCTGCATTCTCTGTCTGCAGCGATTGCCTTAGAAATGAGTGCCGAGGCAGAGCTTTTGACGGCGTTGGTCCTAGAGCCTGTAGGCAAGCGAAGCAGTGAAACTCCTGCTCGAGAGCATCCAAAGGCAGAGCAGATTGAAGCCGAGAAGAGGGCGGCGAAAAATGTATCTACAACAACGAGAGTAAATCCGCGCGCATCAGATAGAAAAATTCCCAAGGGCGATTTGGAAAGGCGTATCTTTTCCTTGCTTAAAACTGATTCGCTGCATCCTGATGATATTTGCGGATTGGCCATGCTCACAATCACGGAGGTTGCATGTGCTCTCACATTGCTCGAATTAGATGGTTTTGTTAGATGCCTTCCTGGAAATCGTTATGAAGTAATTGAGCGTCCAGCAAATGAATCAGTCCGTGCGCTAAACAAGAAAGACAGCAGACGCGTAAATAACTTCATCATGTTTATCAAGAAGTCGTTTCACGCAATTTCAAGAAAGTACCTGCAACGTTACTTTGCACGCTATTGGTGCTTCATCGATCGCGAAAAATGGACATTCGATTCTTTGCTCGAACTCTTCGCACGCAGTCCTTATCAAACATACTTCCAACTTAAAAGCTATGTTTCGCCGCTTGCTGTTAGGGTTGTTCTATCAGTTTAGTTGCAAGAGCCATTCGAGCCGCAATCAGCGCATCTCTTTCAACTGTTTGTATAGACCATCAGCTTCGGCAGTACGGTTCAGCTTGTACAGTAGGCGCGCGTAGTCCTCCATTGCTTTGCGTTGCTGTTGAATGTCGATTCCGCTGCCTGTTTTTCCAATCTCCACAGCCCTGCTCATAAGCGGCTCAGCCTCTTTGAGACGCGCCGTGATGGCATACATTTGTGCGAAATCATGTAGCAAAGACTGCAATTCCGCCAACTGTGTAGCGTCATTTTCTACAGTCGGCAAGGCCATTTTGTAATTCGACTCCGCTTCTTTGTAGTCATGCAATTCAACTGCGCAATTGGCTAGTTCATGCTGAGCTTTAGCTGCCTGAACGCTCTGCGCACCAAATTTGGCAACCTGCTGCGTCAAACTGTTCTTCAGGTTGAAGAAACGCTCCTGTACTTTTGCTTCCCTCTCTTGCAGCTTTCGATTGACCGAAGTATCTACATCCAGAGGACGCAATTGTGCCCCGCCGGCAGAAATGGTGTAATCGCCCTGCGGTAATGGGACTCCATTGAATTTCATTTTGTTGACTACATCCCTTGCCGGACCGGCCTCGAAGGTGTAGTTGATCGTCATTCTTTCACCCAGGCTGGCAGGAATGACTGGATATGGCTCGGCAAGCCGGGCTGCGCTGAGCCCTGCATCATCAACCGGTTTGACCCCGGATGACTTTGCAATCTCTGCTTTTAGAAGTTTTCCCGTTTTATCTACCGTAATTGCCACCGAGACCTTACAGTTCTTTTCGACTTTGGGATTTCTCCAGGCTGAATTAACTTTGCGGCTGAAGGCGTCTACATACATTTCATTGTCCGCTTTTGTTGCCTGATTGCGATTGCCGGCATTGAAAGTGTAGTTCAATGTCATTCCGTCTTTCGCTGAAGCCGGCATCGCCGGCAATTGACCGATAGCACTTAGCGAAGCGACAGTAGCATCATCGAATGCCTGATCTCCGGACGGCTCCTTGATAGTTACGCTCTTGATCTTGCCGCTCTGTTCGATGGTCAATGAGACGATTACTTTCTCAGCCGTTGTCTTATCCGGCGCTTTCCACGCACCCTGAATCTTGGGGCTGACCAACTTAATATAAGTATCGATGGGGTCTCCGGCAGGATTCTTGCTTGGAGCATTCAATGGTGACTTTTTGACTGCATTTACGCTGGTGGGTTTCGATGCAATCTTGATTGCTGCTGCGCCTTCAGTTGGCGATGCACTTGCAAGTTTTGCTGAGCCTCCTTGTCTCGAAGCTTTTTTCACAGCAGCTGCCTGCTTGTTTGTCGCTTCGTCGCCGTATGACGCCGCTGCCGCGATGTTCGGGTAGAAAAGCGTAATCGAAAGTGCCGCCATCGCTAGTTTTGCTTTCATTGCTTTATCTCGCTTGTTCGCTGCTCAATTTGTGGATACGGGTTTGCCAGCTTGCAGGGCCGTTGATGGCAAAGCAATGCCTCGCCTGCTCGAACTAAACAATAATCACTTCCTGACCGCAACTGATCTGGTAAGAGCCCTGCGAATTCTGCTTCTTGCACAAAATTAAATAGTCGCCGTTAGTGAAGTCCAGCTTCAAATCTTCGTTTTGATTCATTTGAAACGACATGATTTGAGTATGCAAAAGTCTGAATATTGAAGGATCTTTCAAAATCTCACCAGGCGCCCAAATCTCGAAGGGTTGATTATTTCCAATCGCAAA
>JAIETE010000104.1 GCA_019745505.1 Candidatus Obscuribacterales bacterium
GTGTCAATGATATTGCGTCTCAAAGGACAAGCCAGGTCGATTTTGGTCACGGATGCCGCCAGGATTGGCACCACTGGCGGTGGACTGGTAGGTTCTTCGATTCACCTTGCCGATGCCGTTCGCAATTGCGTCGACTGGCAAAGTGCCTCATTCCAAAACGCCGTTCGTATGGCCAGCTACAATCCCGCTTGCGCAATTGGATTGGAAGAGAAGGTCGGACATATCGAAGTCGGTAAATTTGCCGACATTGCAGTCTGGAACCAATCGAATCTTGCAGTCGAGAATGTTTTTGTCGGCGGTCAATTATTGACCCCAGGAGATAAACCTGTGGAAGCCCTGGGAAAGACGGGTAAATAACCTTCATGCTGAGGGTGAGCGAGTGATTTTGCAAAACGTGGTTACAGTATCGAGAACAACTGCTCGCCTGGCCTCTTTTTCCGTGTCGGCTTTGCTTTTATTGAGCACTGTATGTGCCGGCGCAGCACCGGCCCAGACAAAAGAAATGGACGCATCAGTCACTTCCGTCACTCAGGCGAAAAGCGACTCGCATAATAAGACGCCGGTTCATATAAAAGTCGATCCCAGCGACAGCGAGCTGATTTTTCACATGCCCGTCCTGAATCCGGGCGACGTGTTCAAGCAAAAGCCGGAGCGTCTGGAAGTTTTTCAGCAAGATCATTCGCCCCTGAAAGGACGAGAATTACTGCTGCTCATTCACGGCGGCGGCGGCGAGTATCAGAGCATGTTCCGCTGGGACAAAGCGCTGGAGTATTTTAGCGCCGATTCTCAATTCAAGAAGAAATTCAAAGTGTTTCTCCTGCGCTATGACACTACCGATTCGCTCAGCGATGAAATCGAACAAGCCAAGAAATTGATTCCCGAGCTGGCCAGAAGCGCCGGCAAGCCGATTACCATTATGGCACTCAGCATGGGCGGAAACGTCGTTCAAGGCGCTATCGTCGATCCCCAGGTCGATGATTGCATAGACCGAGCCATTTGCATGGGCACGCCTTTTCACGGCTCTCCTCTGTTCTCGGCTGACTGGTATCAATACAGTCTGCTGCAGCACAAATTCAGTCCGTTTACGCGAATGATGGATGCCGTCGACTACCGGTTGTATTTCAGCAAGCACAAAAATTATCAGGCCGATTTGAAGTGGGACAATTTAGATGGGGGCATTCCTTCTATCGGTTCATTCAAAGGCATTACTCCTGTCGGTCCGAAAGGCAATCTCAACCCGGTGAAGGACAGCAGCAGCGTCCTCAGCAAAATCAACCGCAGCGGTGTAGACAAGGCGAAGATCATCGCTTATGCCGGTTATCTCGTCACGCCGGAAGTTCTCTGCATGACGAAGAAGCGTCGTCTGGAATCTTACATTCTTGCCCCCTATCGTTTTTTCACAGTCAGAATGCCGGCTCAGTTAGGGCGCGAACAGCCGGCTCTGAAAGTATTGAGCACGAAGATCGGCAAAGTGAAAGCCACCGACGAATCAGGATTGAGCACGAAAAAATTTGCGCTCAATGACGGTATTACACCAGTAGCCAGCGCGCTGTTTTTGCCACCGCAAGTGGTGAGAGATTATCCGATTCTCAAAGAGGATGATCTGCCCAGCTTAAGGCCTCATCTCGATATTCGCCTTGGAAGAGTGTTTAGAAACATCGACCACGTGACTTTTGTCGACGGCGCCCCTCCTCATCGAGGGACTAAATTCATGAAGGATGAATTGCATCCGGAAGACGGAGCCCACACGATTTTCGATTGGATGCTTGATGAGTTGCTCGAGCGTGATCAAGGATATCGTGATGATGACGAGCTGATTATCACTAGATCTTCGGAATAGCTACGGCGTTGCGCCGCAATTGCAATGCTTTCTTCTCATCTTGCATAGCCGCGTCGTTCTTTCCTAGTTTTTTCAGCACTTTCGCTCTTTTTTCATAGATATGAGGAGATTCGTCGATCTCCACTTTCATAGCCATGTTGTAATCTTCGAGAGCTTTGGCGTTGTCGCCTTTGCTGAAGTAGATATCTCCACGCTTGATGAAAGCGTCGGGATCGTCGGGATGAACCTTCAGCAAATTGGTGTAGTCGACAATCGCCAGGTCTGTTTTTCCCAGGTACACATACATTTTTGCCCGCCCGTGAATTGCTTCATAGCTGCCCGGTTTGATTTTGATTGCCTGGTCGAAGTCCTGAGCGGCCTTGTCATATTGCTTGAGACTTTCGTAGCATCTTGCCCTGTGATTGTAATACCAGTCTCGGACGGGCCTTGTGTATTTGATTGCTGCAGTGAAGTCTTCTATGGCCTTCGGATAATCCCTGGTCAGCTCATAGACTCGGCCTCGATCGCCGTATGCGCTTTTGGCGTTCGGTATGATTTCGATGGCTTTCGAATAGTCGGCGATGGCCTTGTCGAATTGCTTGGTGGAGACGAAAAGATCTCCTCTGGCTCTATATGCTTCAAAGTTTCGCTGAGACAAGCCGATTGCTTTGCCATAGAAGCTGAGTGCGTCTTTCTCCCTGCCCATATCGTCAAAGATATGAGCTTTTTCCAGATAGAGCGCACCATTGCGCGGGTCCTTTGCAATTGCTTTGTCGATTATCTGCATTGCCGAGTCATACCGCTCGTACTGGCGCATTTTTTTTGCGCCCTCCAGCAATTCTGCCGCGGTCGAATCAGCACATGCAGGCGTCTGGACGGAGAGCGACAAAATAAGCAGTGTCGTTGCACAAAGTCTTTTGCAGTCCATTGAGTATTTTTGAATACCTTGCAGAAAACGGCTCAGTCTATTACACCATGTTTGCCGTTATACTTTGCGATCGGCGTCCGCTTTTGGCATTCGCAGCTCTAAGACAGGATATTCGATGAAGATTTCCAATTATCTGAATTCAAAATTGACTAGATCGCTCGCGACGGCGTGCTTGCTTGCCGTGTCGCTGTCGGCATGCCAGAAAGTTTCAGTACCTCGTGTCTCTTCCACCGTCGGCAATGTCAACGAAGTCAGTTCCGATTTCGTAGCGCATTACCTCGATACGGACGCAAAATCATACGCGAGTTCTCAATCTATTTTGAAGCAGGTCGCATCCCCCGGCTGTGTTCAATCGATGTTGAAAGGGGGTGTGCTCGCGAAAAATCCAAAAGAATTGAAAGCGAAGACGGCCCAGTTGGCCAAAAAACGGTATGCCGATGTTGTTGACGTGCAGAAGGTCGAGCCGGGTGATGTGACTGCAAACGGATTGATCCCTGTTGTGGTCAGGGGCGAGTTGCTCAAGTCGGTCGGCAAACCGATTCCCTTTGCTTACAAGCTCCTTCTGGGTGTAAGGAAAGACAACGGCAAGCTCGCTGTCGTGACGATTACTAAGTTATAGTTATGCCGCTAGAAGCGGGTTTTCACAGCTTCTTTCCCATCACTGCACCTTCCCCGTGCAGGTTGTTCTCCGCCGTTTTCAAGCCGGTCATATCGGACAGCCAGCTGGTCACGTCCTGCAATACATCTTCTTTGATGTAGGGTGTCTCGAAGTGAATATGTCCGCGATTCTTAAGCACGATAAGACGCGCGCTGGGCGAGGGAATTCTCTTCATCAGTTCTTTGGCTGCTGAGGCTTTGTAGAGCTTGTCGTTCTCGCCGACAATACACAGAATATGCATATTGGCAGGGATTTGATCGACGTACATCAAGCTGGACTTGTTGACGTGCATGCTCTGCATCGATTCCCAGAAGGTCATGGTTTTGCGGTTGCCCGGGTCTTTGATATAGCCTTCGGTGACTTTGGGGTCTTCCGACAGAAAGCGCTTTGCATAGGGCTCAAGCGGAATATTGCGCTTCATGTTCACCCAGAATTTTGCGAAGTCCGCCACCAGTGTCGGGCTCATTCCCGACCGTCTGCTGCTGCAGGGACTGGCGATTACGACTCCGTCGATCAGATTGGGATGAACGCTGGCTATCCAGAGCGACAGATTGGCGCCCAGGCTCTCGCCCATCATATAGATAGGGATATTCGGGCGTTGTTCTCTAAGAGCCAGAATCAGCCCGACAATGTCTTCGCGACTCCTGTAAAAAGCAATTTCGCCTTCCGGAACGGTTTTACCGCCGTCGGTTACCCACCTGCCGAAGCCTCTCAAATCAGGAGCATACGTTTCGTAGCCCTGTTCGGCAAGCTTTCGTGCCATCGGATCGAAGGCGCCGCCATGCAGAGTCGCTCCATGAATTGCGACGATCAAACCGTGCAGGGGCTTTTCTTTGTCGACCCAATGGTAGACCGGTTGTTTGATATCCTTGGCGATCTTCGGTTCATCCTCGCGGATAACCTCCGCTGATGCGCTCAGGAAGCAAGTCAATAATAATGCCACGGTCTGACAGACCAGAAAGCATGCCGTTCTTAATGGTAAAGGTTTTTTCCGCACAGACGCCATCTCTCGATTACACCAGATTCCATACGAGCATTGTGCCCAAAACAGCTTCCTTTAAGATGAGAATACTGACTGGCTGGCAAGATGCCGCCACCTGGCTATTTGTTCCCGCTTCCGGCGCGTTACACTATTAGAAGAAGAACCCCTTACAACCTCCTGTTCCGATAATTTTGGAACCCAAAACGGTGGTGCTCGAGATGCAAAGAGACGATTTGCGCAGGATCTTAGTATTAAACAGTGCCTTGGTAGCGCTTTCGGCAGCCTTTTTCAATCTGCCCGTATCGGGGCAGGGAATCAGCGAATACGGCGGTCTTATGGGCATGCCGCGAAATATGCCGACCGGTCATCAAGGCGCACTTACAAACCTCTATGGTGCGGGCAGCTTAAACAAGATCACAGGCGGACAGGCGGCAGCAGCCGGGTCTGCTTTGCCGGTGGTGGGCGACAGCCGAGTGATTGCTAAAAACATTGCAGATAAAGCCAATCACTATTTCGCCGAGGCTCAAAAGAGAGAGAAAGCAGGAAAGATCGCCGAGGCGGAAGCGTGGTATCGAGGCTCGGCACAAATGCGAGAGCAGGTTTGGGGAACGAAAGACCCGGCCGTTTTTGTCATCTACGGCAAGATAGGCGCGCTCTGCACCAAGCAGAATAAATTGCCGGAGGCGGAAGCCGCTTACAGAAGGCAAATTGCCTGCGCTGTCCGCCTCTACGGAGCGGGTACCTATGAGATGTGCCCGATCCTGGCGCATGTGGCGGAAGCCTGCGTGGCGCAGAACAAATTGCCGGATGCAATCAATGCCTATCGGCAGATCTATCAACTCAAGAAGCGCAAATTGGGCGATACAAATCCTGAATCTCTCGGCGCGATGTTGAAGCTGGCGTCCGCCCTCAAGCAAAACGGCGCCCATGCCGAAGCCGATGCGATGGCGAAAGAAGGGCTGAAGCTGGCGGAAACACTCCCTGAAAACGCGCTTCTGGTGCAAGCTTTCAATGAAGTGATCAATCCCGCTTCGGCAGCTGCCGGTAATCCCCCGGACACTCCCTCGACATCTGCTGCTCCTGTGCAGAGTTCTGCTTCCGGCTCGGCACCGGCAGCGGACAGCAGTGAGGACAAAACAACTGAAGCGAAGACCGAGATCAAGCAGAAGAAGTAAGTGAAACCTGCGTGGTTGAGCGGGTTTTGTTGAGCAGGCAATTAAGCAAAGGGGCTGTTAAAAGCAGCCCCTTTTTTGCACTCCTCTTGTAAACCTCCCGCAAAAGAGTGATGTTCGGCCGGCTCTCTGATGCGCTAAAACCGCATGTTCTCTAGGTTGCCTTGGTGGAAACAAATTTGTCCCTCGGGATGTCAACAGTGTTATTGAACCTTTCATTTGGGTAAATAACAGTCAAGCGGGCGTTTGGTTCTAGCACCTCAAGGTGCTCTGGGCGGTATTTATGCATTTCAAAAAGATTTTCCCGACACGACTTTCTCTATTCGCCCTCACCGCGACCTTGCTGGTATCACCTGCGATGGCGGCTGGCAATACCCAGTCTGACAGCGTGTTTTCGACAGTGATGGTGGAAGCTTCGCCTAACAAAGTCTACGAAGCTATCAAGATGCAGCGTCAGGTCGATCCTGCTCGAAAGCAGGTTTCGTATAGCGGTGCCGAAGCCATGATTGATGAAGACTTTTCCGGTCTGCCGGTAATAGGCAGAGCCAAATGCATGTACAAAGAAATCGAAAGTTCTCCACGCAGCATCGAGTATTACCTCGTAAGCTCAGATAAGTTCAAGCGCTTCGAGGGCTGCTGGACTCTGACTCCGCTCGATGGCGGACGCAAGACCGAACTTCGACTTTCCTCCTATCTGGAAACCGGTGTGCATGTTCCGTTTGCCAGACAGATCACCAACAACTCCGTGAAGAAGGACGTTTTACGCCGGCTTGGCCGCGTCAAAGTGCTTGCGGAAGCATCGAGCGTGGACATCAACTTGACGCACGTAAAGGCGTCAAACTAGAGAGCTCTAGCCCCAGACGAACCAAGACCTGATCGTCGCCCAGACGCTCGGCTTTGCTTGCCGCAAACCGTCGACTTTCACGTTGCCATCCGAAACCCGGCGCTTTCCGCCAATGACTATCTCGTAGTAGAGCGGCTTATTGTTCTTTTGAGGGTCTACTTCGGTGCGCAGCAGAATGTAATTGATAATGTTGTCCCGCTTCCAATAGGACAATTTCAAAGTTTTGGCTTCCCCGCCATCCTTGGGGTTGCCGACCGACCATGCCGGAGCCACCGCCTTGGGATTTTCCGGGTCGTCAAAAGTGCTGTTGAAGATTGGGTATCCCCACTCTTTACCAATCTCGCTCACCAGTGATTCGTATTTGCCTTCGAAGGTCTGTTTCACGTTAGAAACGTGGGGAGAAGCGCTCTCGACCACATGTTCTCGAACGCTCACGGCTGGATCTTTCAACAAAGCTTCCATTAGAGTGACGGTCTTAGACATAGATCCTCACGCCGCAACGGTTTTTAGGCGGCAGATAGTACTGTGTAGTAAGGCGGACCGGGATGCCAGGAATTTATATTCCCATTCTAGCAGCGCAATCAACTAGCCTTGCGGAGTTTTTTTCGCTGCCGCGCTTACAGGTGATGACTTTTCTTTGGAACGACTGACCAGCCAATTGGATATCGATGATACTACCTGTGGTTTTAAGAACGAAGTTCCGAGCAACACGTGACCACACTCGGGAAGGTACACAATCGCTTTGTTCTTTACGTGCAGATTCTTGTAGATTGTCTTGATTGTCTTGGGTGAGACAATGCGATCTTCTTCGCCCTGAACGATCAACACTGATATGTGATCGGCAAGTTTACCGGCGAATTTCGGTGTTGTGCTGATGAAATATCCGGTCTGCAGCACTTCTTTGCCTGTCAGCTCGGTGCGGGAAAGCGGGTCGTCGACCATCTCTTTGGTGACACGATTGTCGTCGGAAGAATAGCGCTTGATGTAGCGGGTAACGTCCATCAGTCGGTCCAGATGCGTTATCCCTTTAGCGAAGTCTTTGGCAACCATGACTGGATTGAATGTGCACGGCTTGCTGCCGGGACTGACCAATACTAATCCATCCACCAAACCCGGATTGGCACTGCCGGCGCGCACCGAAACGGCGCCGCCGATGCTTTCGCCGATGCAGAAAAGCGGCAAGGTAGGATATTTGACGCGGATATGCGTAAGAAGAACAATCAGATCATTGGTGCTTCGGCTGTAATTGACATGATCTCCCTCATCGAATGAGGTTTGATTGTGATACCACCGGCCGTGCCCTCTCATATCATAAGCAACGACTTTGAAGCCCAGACTGGAAAGATGATTGGCGAAAAGCTCGAAGCTGCCGGAGTGTTGAGTGGTGCCGTGAACCATTACAACGACGCCTCTGGCAGGCATCATCGGATTCACCCACTCGCGCACCGGAAGTTTGAGCGCGTCGAATTGCGGACCTATCTTGCCGAAGGAAGTATCCAGCAAGCCGCCCAGTCTAGTCGTTTTTTGACCGACCGCCGGACGTACGAAAAGTGACTCTTCTCCGGTCAGGACGGAGCCCTTGAGAGGTTGTCTGGAGAGTTCTTCGCCCGTAGACGGCGATATCGATTCCAGCATGTGCCAGTGAGGCGCGTCCAGCGGCTCTTTGTCGGAATCATTGGAAAAGGGCAGACTGCCTGTGATTTTCAGTCGAGCTACCGGCGACTCTGAATCTACGGGTTGCAATCGCAACACCGCGGCAGCCAGTTTGACTCCATCATGCCTGGTGTCCGGCATTTTTCCATCGATAACTGAAATCGGCTCCTTCTTGTAAGTGCTCAATTTCGGACTGATGTCGGAAAGCATTCTGTCGGCGACGATGCTGGTTTCGGTGGCCTTTTTTTGTTTGCTCTTGTGCTTTGCCAGAACCGGCAGCGCGCTGCCCGAGGCACCGAAAAGAACGGAAAGACTCAATAAGATTGAAATAGTGGAAGTTGCCGATTTCACTGGCGCCCCAAAAGATCAAATATTTCTTCCTGACTCACCGGCTCGTTGTGCTTACAAAGAGGTCTAGATGAGTGAGGAGCGGGTTTGCAGTCATCTCTTGACTAGCTGCTATCGCATAGCAGGTCAATATCATTGCACAATTGGACGAGGATCCCGGTTGTCATTAAAGATCTTGAAAACTGGTGGTTTCGTCGCAGCAGCACTCTCCAAGAGCCAGTATTCAGGTCCGCGAGGAAAATCCGCATATATAAGATAGATAGATTAATTCTAAGCTTCTATAAGCCTGCCTTTACAGGTTTATAGGCTACCCGTCGCGACTGACACCCCAAATCGAGCCATACTGGCTTCACTCCCGGAGGTGCGGTCTTATGTTGTATGCAGTGGGCAGTGAAAAACCGAAAGCCGGCTCGACCGCCTTCACCAAGGCGAGTGTGCAGGTGGGTTTTGGCAACGAAAATACGACTATTTGGCTCAAATCCTGTGACAGCCCGGCGCGATTCTACCTGGATCGCCTGGAAGGAAAGCCCTTGAACCATCGTGTCGAGCTGCCCGCGAGCAAGGGTAAGGGCAAGCATACTCCCTCGCGTCTGCGTAAGATGCAGAAGCCGCGCGGAATCCGGTCTTCTCTGACCGACTGTATCCGCTGGCTGCTTTCATGGCGGTTGTTTGGACCGATATTTGCTTTTTAGTCGGCTTAAGCGGCACTTTCCGAATGTAAACAATCGGGCGCTTCCCCTGCGGAATGACAGGCATTTTCGGGTATGGGATAAGCGGCATACCCGAGGAATGTGTATTGGAAATTGACCCCCGCTATCTTGCACCTCTGGCAACCTGCATCGGTATTTGCGTCACTGTCTACCTCTTTCTTCTTCAGCGCAGGAAGGAATTGAGTTACGACATACTCTGGCGGCAACAACTGGTGGAGGTGAAGGGCAAAACACGTCACCGAATTGACTTGCGCTTCGACGGCAATCCGGCCAAGGATGCCAGTTTTGTTGTGGTGCGCCTGATCAATTCCGGTCACGTCAATATCATGCCGGGTGATTATCAGGTGCGTCTCAGTCTGAATTGTGGAGCCGGGGCAGACATTCTCATGGCGGAGGTCGCCGAGACCGAACCGATTGGTCTTAATGACGACTCCACCACCGGGCCTATCATCGAGCGAATCGAGAAGAACAAAGTGATTTTGCGACCAATGATGCTCAATCGCCATGACTCTGTGACGCTGCAAATGCTCGTCAATCAGCCTGATGAGAAGATTGTTCTAAACGGTCAT
>JAIETE010000339.1 GCA_019745505.1 Candidatus Obscuribacterales bacterium
CGCCTCGGCATTGAGGTTCTGGTCCAGATATTGTTGGACCTTTTCATAAGATTCCAGCTGTCGCGATGCTTGCCACATATGATCGCGCACCTGAATGCGTTGGCCCGGATGAAGCGAGCGCACTTTGGGATCGTATGTATCGCGGTCGAAACCGTTGAGCTTGGCGATATCGGACGAGAAGTCGACTACATCAGGCTCGCTCGGAGTCTTGCCGCTCTCTTTTCTGAGTACGCCTCGGGCGATGCGATCGAAACCTTCTCCTCTTTCGACCGTGTGATGCGCGGACTCTTCGATTGCTCGGAGGTTTTCTTGGTTCATGCGTCTGGCTTCGCGAAGGACATTGAGATTGCTCTCTTCGCCTTTGCATTTCTCCGCTACGGCTTCTTTCAAGTAGCCGCTGCGTGCGTTAGCGGCGGCGTGCAGATCTTCCGGGTTGTCGAAGCCGGCGCCTCGAGCAACGGTGTCATAGGTCAAGAGTCCGTCGCAACCCATCGTGTCTTCCTGACCGCGATGCTCGACGCGGCGCATGTCGGAGCTTCCCCATTTCTTGTAGAGCGCATCGATTGCCTGTCTTTCTTCATCTGAATAGACTTTGTCTCCCTTGGCACGAGCTCTGTCATCTGCCTTTCTGGCGTCTTTGAGATCCCAGTAAGTAATTCCGATTTTTCCGTCATGCTCTTCTGCTAATTTGCTGAACAGTTCTCCGTTGTTGGCAAAGAGCGGATTTACGAGATCGAGGGAGCGACGTTGGTTCTCCATTTTCTTCAGGGTCTGGTCGATGTCCTTGCTGGACAGCTCGTCTTTTTCGCGCGATCCGATGCCTATGAATCCGCCTTCGCGGTCCGACTTGGCGTGTTTGATGGTTTCAAACTGTTTCAAGGCGCTCTCGGCCATCAAGGAGTCGAACTTGCTTGTTGCACCGCCGGCGATGTCTTCTCTCGTGATGCTGCGTCCGAGATCTTTGTATTTTTCCGCTAGCCAGACAACAGCCATTTTGTCTACCGTCGTGTCTGCCAGTGTGCCGATGCGACCTGTTTCTCTGTCGCTCATGCTGCCTCTGATGGCGCAACCTGCCGTATTCTCATAGTCTTCTCTAAAGCGCGAATAAGCTTCGAAAGCCGGAGTTGTGACCTCTACACTCAAAGGTTCCATGCTCTGATTGTCTAATTCTCGTGCCATTTTCTTAGTTCTCCGTTAGAAACTTATGTAGTTGTCCAACCCTGCAACCGCCAACTGTCGTTGGTGTACTCGAATGTGAACCGGGGGTTCGACATCAAAGGTACGGTTCCAATGTGTTAGCAACGTGGCAGTCGTGGGAAAACTACGCACCCGTGGCGCCTCTTGCTCACTTGGTTGGAACAAAACCGCTCAACTCTGAGAAGGGAGTTGCCTGAGAGGATAGTCTTCAATTTGGAAATTCTGCGGGAGAAAAGCCTGCACGGACGAATTTATGTGTTTCACCGGACGAGGAGCTGCGGCAGGACACCCGTGCGCTTGTCTTGAACTTGGACGGCGGCTAGAGCTTGGAAATCGGAACGGTCAAATGTACGTCGCGATATTGTTCCGAAGGCGGCAGGAAATTCGGCAAGAAGACATCTGCAGAAGCATTCAGGTCGCGTCCGGGAACTTTGATTATGCCGTGGATTTCGCCGTGCGCATTGATTTGCTTGCCGGAAAATTCGACTTTGGCTATTTGCTCCGGTTTGCCGGGCATCTGGATTTTTGCCGAGACGCTGGGCGGCAGCTCCATCGGGAAGTCGCGGTCGTTTTTCAAAACTACTTTCAACTTGATCTGAGACTTGGACGGCACCACGCCTTCCAGTTCGAAACGCACAGAGCCACGTGAATTGGTTGCGTTTGCTGCCATGGTCTGTTTGATCGCACTGATCTGATCCGGCGACATGCCCTTCACCATTTCTTTTTGTATGTTCGCGGGCAATGGCGGCATATTTGCCAGCATTTCCGGAGAAACCATAGACTGGGCTTTCTTGCGAATATAATCAGGTGCCGCTTGCGGAACAGGAGAAATCTCAGGCAGTAATTGCGGCTTTGCGGCTTCAACAGGTGCCGCCGGTGCCGGTGATAAATCTCTGGGGGCGCCGGCCGGGCTGGCCGCAGGCGCGTAGTTCTGTAAGGCTGTTTGAGCTTGTTGCATCAAGCCTGGCAGTGCTTGAGCCGCTGCTTGAATGTTGGCGCTGGAAATTCCGTTGGGAAAAGCATTGCGAGCCAGTGTGGCCAGCGTATTGCTGTCTATGGCGGCTGGAGCGGCTGTGGAGGTGAGAGCCGGTGCTGCGGCTGCCGGAGCGGCTAATGCGCTGGCGCTCGCTGTTACCGGTGTCTCCGTGGTCATGACGGACGGCAGAGGCGGAAGCGGAGGCAATGGTGGCAATCCAAAGCTGGAGCCGGCGGACGCAACTGCGCTGGAGCCTCCACCTATGGACTTTTGAGCGTCCTCGAATTTGGACATGCGCTCTTTTTCGTTTTGCTGAAATCCTCTCAGCTGTCCGAGGAAACCGGAAAGACTGTTTACATGATTGTCCGTCGGTATCGCCGAATCTAATGAAGAGGCGGCGGCGGCCGCTGCGTTTGGCACCGCTCGGGGAATGGTCGGAGACGGTGGCATTTCTCCTGGACGCATTTGAGAGCTAAATTGCGGCAATAAGGATGGTTGCGCACCTGGTTGTTGGTTCAAGAATGACATTACTTGCGGCGAGGCCAGACCACTGGTTTGCGGCACCATTGTAGGCATGATCATGGTCGTCGCCTGCATCTTCGTATTCAGCTCCTGGAGCTTCTTGGCGGCGATGGTGTTTTTTGGCTCTTCGCGAATGACGGTCATGTATGCGTCGTGCGCTTGCGAATAGAGACCCAGGCGAGTAGCCAAATCTCCTTCATACAGGCGAATTTTTACATCAGTCGGTGCGATACCGGCTGCTTCTACAATCTTGGAGTGAGCATCTCTAATCGCTCCGCCCTGATCGAGAGTTTGCGCGGCTTGATAGGCCTTCATTGCTTCCTGGCGAGCCAGTGCGAGTTTGAAACTATGACGAGCAGCGGGAAGATTCGGATTGTCAGGTTCCAGTCTGACCACTTGCTTGTATTCGTTCTGCGAAGACTTCAGATCGCCGGAGAGCTGGTACGCTCGGGCAAGACCAAGATGTTGACTGGCATCGCGAGGGTTCTTCGCGACCTGTCTGTGCCACAGATCAATGAGAGTTCTGGATGCGACTTTGTCTTCCGGATTGATGATGAGCGCGCGGCTGAGATCGTTGTTGGCGCCAATCACATCGCCCTGCGTGTAACGCAAGCTGCCTAGATGCCTCAAGGCGGCTGAGGAATTAGGATCCAACTCGAGAGCCTTCTGGAACTCTCCTTTCGCCGTCTCCTTTTTGCCTTCCTTGAAGAGCATAGAGCCGACGCCGATATGGCCGTCCGCCGACGGCTTGATTTTCAGGGCTGCTCTATATTCGACCAGCGCCTCATTATATTTGCCTTCGCGAGCCAGAGTGTCCGCCATCTTGAGGCGGGCTGCGTCGCTTGCATGGTCGACGCCTTTCTTTTTGAGCCATTCGTTCAGTGCGGTGGTGGCAGGCGTGCTGCCTGGTTCAAGCGCGAGGGCCTCGCGCGCGAGTTTGACCGCTTCATCGTAGTCCTTAGCCGCGACCTGTGTTTTGCCGTTGTTCAAGAGTGTTTGGACAAACTCTTGCTTGAGGGCTTTGTCTTTCGGAAAGGCTTTGGTGTAGTTCTTTATAAGTGCCTGAGCTTCGGTGAATTTCCCTTCCTTGAGTAGGGAATCGAGCTGGGCTGCTGCATGTGCAGCATGAGGTGACGATGCCTGAGCCTCGTAGCGAGGTGAGGCAGCGGAAGGTTGTGACATTGGCGTCATCATGCCCATGGACGGCGTGACGATGGAAGGCGTTACAGCCGGAGGCGGTGGAATCAGCCCGTTTTTCGACTTTGAGCCTGCACTGCTGCCGGAATAGGGCGGCACCGAGATGTTGTACGGCATCGGCGCCGGGCTCAACCCGCCGCCGGAATAATAACCGTCCATAGCCGAACCGTTGTTGGGGTTCATCGAGTAAGACGACGTTTCCCGTACTTCAGAGTCATAACGCCGTCTGATTCTTGAGGACGGGACAATAATTTGTTTGGCGTGAGCGAAGTCTGCGGCCTGGGCCGGAGCTGAAAAAAACAGCGGTAGAGACAAAACACCCAGCGTTTGGGCTACCAGGCAGGAGCCCGGCAGTACGAGAGTCAAAAACGCTGTTTTTAGTCGATCGCTGGTCACAGTTGTTGTTTTCACAGAGTCTGAAGACCCATATACGAGCAAGCAGCAAACCTCAGGTTTGCTCTCGGCGTAAGAAAGGAGTCGCCTTTTGTTTGCTGATTTCTTAGATCGGCAATGCCAAAGATATTCTAGTGACAACCTTTCAATCTATAAAGTGGGAAATTACGAGGTAAAGCAAAGTTTTCTTCGGTTTTTAACTGCTTGGGGGGTTAAGACAGCCCAAGAAGGCGCGCGAGTCCACCTCTTGGAAAAAGTACCAGCGGAAAAGGGCGTTTTTCGGCAACTGTCCTTTGTAAAAGGTTTCGGAACACCCATCTATAAATGTGAGTCTGTAACTTACACTTGGAAAGGTTGCCGGTCGCCCGATTTTAAGGTGCAGCAAAGAGGAAAGTCCTTTCCCGCTTTGTGCCTGGGGCGTCGTTCGCTGACCAGCGGCAAATTTCCAGTCTGGGTTTTCGCAAACAGAAGGGCTTTATAAATGACGACAGCAGTCAAAGACAACGACACCAGTTTGATGGAGCGGGTGAATCACCTGACCCGGCAAGCGAGACTGGCGGCTGCTGTCTTCACTCAATATTCGCAAGAGGAAGTCGACCGCATTGTCAAAGCGATGACTGCCGCCGCCATTGAGAATGTCGAAAAGATGGCGCGGGCTGCTTGCGATGAAACCCGCATGGGTCTTTTCGAGGACAAAATGCTGAAGAATTTTGTCGCCTCGGAATTCCACTACCATCAGATCAAAGATAAGAAGACTGTCGGCATCATCAGAGAATTTCCAGAAGACAACATGGTGGAGATTGCCGAGCCGGTGGGCGTTATCCTCGCTCTGTCGCCGGTGACCAACCCGACATCGACCGTTATCTTCAAAGCGATGGCTGCTGCGAAGACTAGAAATTCAATCATCTTCAGCCCTCATTTGATGGCGGCTGACGCCAGCAATATGGCGGCCCGAATCGTTTACGAAGCCGCTCTCGAGGCGGGGGCGCCGAAAGGCTTCATTGGCTGGGTGGAAAAATCTTCTCGCTTGAGAAGAGAAACCGAGCTGATGATGGTGCACCCGGAAGTCGATTTGATTTTTGCAACAGGCGGCACCGGCATGGTCAAAGCCGCATGCAGCTCCGGAAAACCCGTCCTGGGTGTCGGTTCCGGCAATACTCCTGTGTATGTCCACAAGAGCACGAACGTTCGCCAGGCGGCGATGGACATCATCATTTCCAAGACTTTCGACAACGGAACCGAGTGCCCGTCCGAGCAAACACTGGTCGTTGACCGGGAAATCGCCGAGTCGCTCATCCAGCAATTCAAAGACTATGGCTGCCATGATTGCAATGAAGAAGAAACGGCCAAGGTCACCGAGACAATCATCGACGCTCGTACCGGTGGTATGAACTACCGCATGGTCGGTCAGCCGGCCAATCTCATCGCTGAGAAAGCCGGAATCACCGTCGCTCCTGAGACGAAAATCTTGCTTTGCCAGATGAAGGGCGACTTGCGCCAAAACCGATTGGCTGTTGAAAAATTGATGCCGGTGCTGAGCTATGTGGTTGTAGACTCCGTGGAAGAAGGTCTTAACCGCGCGCTCGATATCAACTACGGCGGCGGTACGGGCCACACCGCCGGCATCTTCTCGGAAGACGAAGATGTGATCGAACAGTTTGGAACCTTCATCAACGCCGGTCGTATCATCGTCAACTCGCCAACATCAATCGGCGGATTGGGCGGCATCTACAACAACTTGAACACCACTCTGAGCTTCGGCTGCGGTACCGGTGGCGGCAATATCACTACAGATAACGTCGGCATCAAGAATTTGCTGAACTACAAGCGTGTGCCGCGCCGCAAACATTTCACTCTTTCATTCCAAACAACCAAGAACATCTATATCAACCCTGGCTCTATCGATCACCTGCGCAACATCAAGACGAAGCGTGCGTTCGTAGTCACATCGAGATCGGCTGCTCGCAGAGGACACCTCTCGATGGTGCTGGAGCGCCTGCCGCAAGATTGTCGCGTCGATGTTTTCTCCGGCGTTGATGCTGAGCCGGAATGGCCGACCATCGAAGAGGCGCTCAAGGTAATGGCGCAGAGCCAGCCAGATACAGTTATCGCTCTTGGCGGCGGCTCCGTTCTCGACGCTGCCAAAGTAATGCGTCTTTTCCATGATTATCCGGATCTGAAATTGAAGGAGATTGCCTTCAATTTCCTCGACTTCCGTCACCGCATGGCTGAGTTTCCAAAGGGTGTGAAAACTCAATTGGTAGCCATTCCGACGACTTCCGGAACGGGCTCGGAAGTGACGCCGTTTGCTGTTCTCAAAGACAGCAATTCGCAAAGAAAGCTTTCGCTGATCGATGAGACGCTACTGCCGACGGTGGCAATTATCGATGCCAACCTGACCAAGTCGCTGCCGCGAGATATTACTTCCGATACGGCTTTCGACGCGCTTACACACGCGCTGGAAGCTCTGGTATCCACAGTCGCTTCGGACTACACGGATGGTTTGGCCTTCGAAGCAATGCGCCTCATATTCGAAGCGCTGCCTGAAGTATTGAAAAACCCGACCAATGTCGTCTGGCGCCACAAGCTGCACAACGCTTCTTGCTTGGCGGGCATGGCCATCGGCAATGCATCAGTTGGTGTAAACCACGCTCTGGCGCATAGTCTCGGCGGTCACTTCGACGTGCCGCACGGCAGAGCCAACGGTGTATTTCTGGTTTCCACATTGGAATACAACGCTCAGATTCCGCACAAATTCATGGTGCAGTCTTGCTACCCGCTATGGGTTGCTGATGAAAAGTATGCGCGCGCTGCTCAATTCCTCGGATTGGATGAAGACGGAAAACTTGCCGGCAAAGGTAAAGGCGAGAAGCCGCATTCAGGCAATATCAAACAGTTGAACTTGGCATTGCGTCGTGCCATCTACGATCTGTCCGCTCAGTGCGGGCAGCCGATGTCGATTGCAGAGCTCGGTATCTCTCAAGAAGCATTCGCAGCGGCGATGCCGGACCTGGTTCGCGGTGCATTCGAAGACATGGCTGTGAAGACGAATCCGGCCGTGCCGCTCTTTGAAGATATCAAAGATCTGTTCATCAACGCATTCCCGCCCAGACAGAGACCATAACTTCCGGACGATTTGAAATTGGAGAAAGACCCGTGACAGAAAAGAGCAAGAAAAAGGATTCGGCCGCAGTCAAAGACGCCGTGAGTTTTCGTCTGCCTGGTCCTTTGGTCAAGGGATTAGATGACGTCGACAAACTGCTCGCGTCAGGCAACGGCGATCTGAACCTGGACTTTGCCGACTGCACTTTCATTTCCGTCGACGGCTTGGAGTGGCTGGAAGAGATGTTGCTGCGTGCCCAGTCGAAAGGCGTCAACGTTACCTTCTCAAACGTCACGCCGAGCGTCTACAAAGTATTCAAAGTCGCCCATATCGACTCCGTAATGGGCGCCTGCGGACTGCCCATATCCGGCCCTGTTTGCTAGCCCTTGGCTGCTTGCGACTCTGCACCGTTATTCTGCAACGGCAAACTTTGCGAAAGCTTGATTGATCTGCCGCGCCAGGCGGTGGACGCCGAAACTGGCGGAAGCTGCTAAGATTGCAGGCGATGAGTGAAGCGCCGTCGATTAAGGTAACCCAGCTGACGAAGGTTTTTGGAAAGAGAACCGTCGTCGATAATCTTGACCTGGAAGTACGGCCCGGCGAGCTTTACGCTCTGCTGGGCGATAACGGCGCCGGAAAAACAACTACCATCAACATGCTGACGACGTTGCTGAAGCCGACGTCCGGAAAGTTTTATATCGCGGGTTTTGACGGTGTTGCCGAGCCGGAGAAAGCTAAATCGAAATTTGCCGTTGTTTCTCAGGAAGTAGCTCTGTATCAAGAACTCACGGCATTCGAGAATTTGCTGTTCGTTTCTCGTTTGTATGGACTGCCTAAACACGGTGCTGTGGAAAGAATCGAGCAGCATTTGAACCAGTGGGATTTGCTTTCGCGGCGCAATGATTATGTCGGTGATTTCTCCGGAGGAATGCAGCGAAAGCTTTCGATTGCCGGCGCACTGCTGCGTTCGCCCAGAGTGCTATTTCTCGATGAGCCTACGGTTGGGTTGGATCCCGGTTCTCGTCAACACATCTGGGAAATACTTACCGGTTTGAAGCACGAAGGCGTGACTATTTTCCTCACCACCCACTATCTAGAAGAGGCTGAATTACTCGCGGATAGAGTGGGGATTATAGTGCGCGGCAAATTAATAGCGGAAGGAACGATTGATGATTTGCGGGGAAGGCTGAATCACATGAAGTCCATTTGCGTGAGAATGGCACGCCGCCCCAAACCCGAAGAACTCGAATCAAGCCTGAGTCGTCTGCGCAATTTCGCATTCGGTGAGGTCAGCTATGACGAGTTGCGAAATACTTTTTCAATCGCTCTGACCAGTGAGGGGCATTTATCCGAGACATTGCGTGCGGTAACTGACTGGATTGAGACCGAGCATATTCCGATAACGGGAGTGTCCACCAGCGAGCCAAGTCTGGAAGAAATCTATCTTGCTCTCTCTCATGAAACTGTTCCGCTGCCCAAAATGGAAGACTCACCTGTTCCGGCTGCGAAGGAAAAATAGTATGGAACAAATCATCGCTATCATGCGAAAAGACTTGCGGCAGTGGGTGCGCAGGCCGGCGTATCTAATTGCCAGTTTGATTATGGCCATTCTCATTGTTGCTGTTGTCGGCGATACCTTATCCGGTGCACGTCATATTCCGTTCGGACTTTACGATCCTGGTAATGTCAGTGACTTGAAGAAGAAGCTGGCTCCCAGTGAGCGCTTCGAGGTTATCGAATATACAAATCTGGATCTGGCAAAACGTGATTTGCTGGGAGGAAAAATTGTTGCTTATGCCAGGGTAGATGAGGATCCGCTCGAAGATACCGTGGAAATTGTCACGGAGGGGCACAACCCTTTCGTTGATGATCAAATTTCCATGGGGCTCTTGCGCGGATTGACTGGTCCCGGAAGTAAGAATATCGAAACAGCAATCAAGACTTCCTCTCTTTCCAATTTCCAATACGAGCTGCGCGACTTCATTACACCTGGTCTAGCCGCTTACCTCTGTTATGTTCTTGCCTCGATGAATCTCGGATTCTCCTGGATTTATGAGTGGATGGAGAAAACATACAGGCAGATTATTCTTGCGCCGCACGGTTTGCGTTCGGCAATCATCGCTAAGACTTTGACCGTGACTTTGCAGGCCTCGGCTGTGCTCTGGCTGGCATTGACGCTGACCGCACCATTGGTTCACTTCACTCT
>JAIETE010000049.1 GCA_019745505.1 Candidatus Obscuribacterales bacterium
ATCAGCGACCCTTTCTGTAACCGTTTCAGGCGCATACTCGCGGATGACACCTTGCAGACTCTCTTCGTGAAAGCACTGCGCGCCAACAAGCAGATGTTCCATCTCTTCCGCCTGGGATGCGGAAATGAAGCGTGTCTGCCCGCGGTTGGAAACTTTGTTTTCTACCTTGATGTTCCGGCTCACCAGGTTCCGTCCTGCCATATCGCAGCTCTGCTTAACCCGCTCCAAATCGTGGCGGAGAACAAGAAAGTGTGGCTGAGATAGAATTGCAGCGTTGGTGACCGACAAGAAGAATGGCACCATAACTGGTGTCATTCTCTGTTTTGCTTTTTAGTACTAATGCAAGTAGTATAGTGTTGGTGAGAAAAGAGATGAGCCGTTTTCACTTTCAGAGCGTCAATTGATGACTTTTGGTTTTCTGCTTATGAGTATCCAAAGGGTTCCAAGCATGAACATGACTCCAAATGGATTGTGGAACACTGCGGCGATTGTGAAAACTAGCGTAGCCAGAGCCAGAAAGAGAATTCCAGACAGTCCGTAGCAGAAGAAAATGAGGAACTCACATGCAATTGCAAGAAGATTCAGGCTCAAAACCGGCAAGAAGCTGTACAACAGTCCCACCAGGAATGACGCGGCAATTAGCACTGCGCCGAGAACTACAATCTTTCGTTGCCGTCTTTGCATAAGAATTCCTGGGAGGAAGTGTTTCCACCCTGAAGGAGCAATCCGCATCATGATAAGTTCCCGAATTGGTTTTGAACGTTATCTTTGCAACATTTAAGCCCTTCTCGGCGCTCATCTCCATTTGTCATCGAAAGTAATAGAAATAGGAAATCTACTTGAGACTGATTCTCATCAGAGTATAATCGCCGTCTGCTGAAAGAGAGCCAGCACCGACCTCGCAAGAAGGAGAGTTTCCCGTGACCGCCATTTCCACATGGATGAAAGAAGAAAAACGCGATCTCGAGATGAACGAGTATCACGAGCAGTACTGGAACAGCTTCATCAAGCGCATCTCGCCGAAGGATGAGATTAAGGGCAAAACCGTTCTCGACTTTGGTTGCGGCTGCGGCGGCTTCCTGCGCTTGCTCCAAGATCAGCGTCAGTTTAAAGAAGGCGTCGGCATCGACATTGCTGAAAAGTCGCTGGAAACTGCCAGATCATTGGTTGCAAAACGCCCAATCGAATATTTATTGGCGAAAGACGCCGAGAAGTTCAAAGGAAAAGTCGACTACGCCTTCAGCTATGAAGTCATCTACTTAATGCAAGACCTGGCAGAACACGCTGACTTTATGTCTGAATTCCTCAAGCCAGGCGGAGTCTATTACGCTGCAACCGGCTGCCACACAGGCAATCCGCAGTGGGAGGACTGGAAGAAGATTATTCTAGGCGAATCGGTATTGCCTCTTATAGATTATGCTCCCGACGATTTCGTCGATGCTTTCAAGGCAAAGGGCTACAAAGTCGGTGTTTGCCGTCTGGACCACAGAGACTTTGTTTCTGTTATCCATAAAGACTATTTCCCGACTGTTGAAGATGCGATCAGATATTACGCCGACGACATCCAAGTCTTCCGCTTCGAGAAACCATAAGAGCTGAGAAGCCAAACGTTCATAGCGCCTGCTTTCTGAGTGGGCGCTAATTTTTCGTTTTTTCAATAGCCAAACTTATGTTCTCCTTCATGTGATTCGCGATCTTTATGATCCCTAAAGGATCTATTTCTCACGGGCGCGGCGTTTCCGGCTCCTTGGCTTGAGAAAATTGCAATAACCTAACGATTGCGAAACTTTGCAGAATTAGGGCGCAAAATTTTGCTGGGACTAATTGACGTTTCAAACGTTCCAACCACAAATCCATCCCAAACAATTTTTAGGAGAGCCGTTAATGATGGGAGTGTTTCACGATCTCGATGTCTACGGTCATGAACAAGTCGTTTTCTTCCATGATAAGGAATCTGGACTGAAGGCAATTATCGGTGTGCACAGCACCGTTCTCGGTCCTTCCCTCGGCGGTTGCCGCATGTGGAAATACTCCGACGAAGCTGCTGCTCTTCGTGACGTTTTGCGTCTCTCGCGCGGTATGACCTACAAAGCTGCCGTTGCCGATTTGAAACTCGGCGGTGGTAAGGCGGTTGTAATTGCAGACGCCCGCACCGAGAAGACCCCCGAGCTTCTGGAAGCTTTCGGTAAGGCGGTCGAATCCGTAGCGGGTCGTTATATCACCGCAGAAGACGTCGGCATGTCCGTCAAAGACATCGACTACATCCGCAATTTCACCAAGTATGCCGTGGGCGGCAGCAACGAAGGCGGCTCCGGCGATCCTTCTGTAATGACCGCATTTGGCTGCTTCCAAGGCATCAGAGCTGCTCTCAAGCATGCCGGTCTGGGCGAAAAGCTTGAAGGCGTCAAGGTTGCAGTGCAAGGCGTAGGCAATGTCGGCTATCACCTCTGCAGCTACCTTTCCGCTGCCGGCGCGAAGCTCATCATCACCGACATCTATCCGAATCAAGTAGAGAAGGTTGTTCAAGAGTTCGATGCAACTGTCGTAACTCCCGATCAGATCTACGCCGTAGATGCGGATATCTTCGCGCCATGCGCATTGGGCGCGATTTTGAACGAGCGCACCATCCCGCAATTGAAGTGCAAAATTGTTGCCGGTTCCGCCAACAACCAGTTGGAGAACGACAATGACGGCAAGGCTCTGGCAGATAAAGGCATCGTCTACTGCCCGGACTACGCCATCAATGCCGGCGGCTTGATCAACGTTGCGGCTGAAATCGACGGCTACAACAAAGAACTCGTGCTCAATAAGGTCAGCAAGATCTACGACACCATCGATTTGATCTTGAGCCGTTCGGAAAGCGAAGGCGTGCTTCCTCAAGAAGCTGCTGCGCAAATCGCCGAGCAAAGACTTGCTCAAGCGGCTTTTATCAAGAAGGCTGAGAAAGCTATCGGCGAAAACTTCTTGAACTCGACCTTGAGTTCTGAAACCAAAGGCGCGACAATTCGCTAGTAAGCAGTTCGTCGAACCTGGTTAATCCGATTGACCTACAACACCGTCTATGCCGACATCCACTGCCCTTTTTGCAATGAAAAGGTGACCTCTGGCGTCGGCTTTAGGCTTGGTTGTTTGGAGAACAAGCATTACAAGCTGGGCGATAAACTCAAGTGGGAAGGCTCTCTTTGCCGGCCCGAAACACGCCCGGCTGGCGGTTCTATCCAGGCGATCGGTTATTTCAACTGCGATTACGTCAAGTGCAAAACCTGGTCGGACTGCTTTCCGGAAGTGCAGGCAGCGCTTGTCACAGTTAAAAATGACGTGATCGAGAAGGTGGAAGTTTACAAAGGGCCCTTTAGCGGGGAGCAATTTGAGATTATTAAGCCGGCTAAGGGCGGAGCGAAGAAGACTACCTCCAAGCCCAAGAAGAAGTAGCCGTCCCTTGAATTGAGGTGCGCCCGATGCAAGCACGTGAGTTCTTGATGATTCCCGGCCCTACTCCGGTTCCGGACAGGGTTTTGGAAGCCGTCGCAAGACATCCAATCGGTCACAGAACGCCGGAATTTTCCAAGCTTTTGCGTGGTGCCGTAGATGATTTGAAGTGGCTCGGCGAATCCAAGAAAGATCCGTTCGTCATCACATCTTCCGGCACAGGTGCGATGGAAGCAGCGATTGCAAACACCGTGAACAGCGGTGACGAAGTGCTGTCTCTTATTGTGGGCGTTTTCGGTGAACGCTGGGCAAAGATTTGCGAGGCCTACGGCGCTAAAGTCGAGCGTGTCATTTCTGCGGCAGGACAGCCTGTAGATTTGGTTCTACTGGCCGACAAGCTGAAGAAGGATAAGGACAGAAGAATCAAGGTTGTGACAGTCACGCACAACGAAACTTCCACCGGCGTTATCAACGATCTCAAAGCAATCGCAAAGCTGGTGCGCGACCATGGCGCGCTGATCATTGTCGATGCGGTTACCAGTTTCGGTGCTGTTCGCTTGCCTATCGATGAGTGGCAGATTGATGTCCTGGTTACAGGCAGTCAAAAAGCGCTGATGCTGCCGCCGGGACTGGGTATTATTTACTTTTCGGACCGGGCGACTAAAGTAAGCGAAAGCTGCAAATCACCTCGTTTTTACTTTGACCTGCGCAAGTATAAGAAGAGTTTGGAGCAAGATACTACTCCTGCAACTCCTAATGTTTCGCTCGTTGCTGGGCTCAGAGAGTCACTTTTGATGATGCGTGAAGATGGCACGGAGAAGATTTTCGCCCGTCATCTGCGTTTGAAAGAAGCTTTGAGATCCGGTGTTAAAGCGCTTGGATTGAGGCTTTTCGTTGACGATGAGCATGCCTCTCCATCAATCACTGCGATTCTTCCGCCCGACGGAATTTCGGTCTCCGATATTCGAAAAGGGCTCAAGGAGGAGTTTCGCATTCTTGTAGCGGATGGTCAGGAAGATTTGAAAGGCAAGATTTTTCGCATCGGTCATATGGGCTATGTTTTCGAAAGAGACATTCTCATGACTCTGGCAGCGCTCGAGTCGGTTTTGCGCAAACTGGGGCACGAAGTGACGCCTGGTAAGGCAGTTGAAGCTGCTTCCAGCGCCTTTGCCGTGCGGTAAATACTAATGAGATCGGTGAAATTCCGATCACAAATCGTTAGAGCCGCATAACTTAATGTGCAAACAGCTAGTCTTTTTGTTATTAGATCACTTGATATATGGTGATCTGGCACACAGCCGCCCACTTCATGGATATAAGCGGCTGATCTGGAGGAGCAATGACTCTCCAATCCAAAAGAGCGTTACGTAGAAATTTGAAAAAGGGCGCAGTTTTCTTTGCAGCGGCGACCTTGATGGTTTCTGCTGCCGCCCCGGCGCATGCGTATTATAACTACGCTTATGGACTGGGCAATCTGCTCTGGCCCGTGCGGGCTCTGGTTTATCCGCTGGCAGTGACGCCCTGGAGCTATCGAAGCCCCACGTACATGGCGTCTACGGCAATACAAGCGGCGGCTCGCAGCTCATATCGCGTCGTTCCGCAACAAGGCATTTACGGTACAAGCCTCAATTACACTGATGCTCAAGTCGCCACTCAAAGTCCAATGTTGATGAAAGTCCCGCAAGGACCTGCCGATCAAATCAACTACGCGCGTTGGGTAAAGCCCACTGATTTAGCCGATCGACAACTTTTGGCCCGGGCGCCTGGCGCTCCCGCACTGCCGGCGGTGCAAACTGCCGACGGTTCGCAAGGCAATCTCTCGCAAGTGGCCACAACAGGAACCGTTTCTCCGGGAGCGGGTGAGCCGCCCATCGGTGTTCCGGTCACATATGGCAATCAAAATGCTTTCACGGCAGTAGATCCAAACACGAATGAGCCACTGCCGGCACCACCATTGACAAAGCAAAAGAAGTCGAAGCAGCCGAAACACTCTAATTCAGTGGTGTTTCAGCAGCCAGCATCGGCGATGAACATGATGCCCGCCGGCATTGCTTCCAATGTTCCGCAGCATCTTTCGTCACCTTTGGCCGCTCACTTTATCGAAACTGTAAACGGCCGCTTTGATGGAGATATTTCCAAGGCTCTGAAGCACAGTGAAACTCGAAATCTTGCTGAGGCTATGGGTCTCATCGATCGCAAAGGTTTCTCTGTAACCAGTTTGAACCAATCTCGAATCGATGCGATTTCCCATATCTTCAAGGACTCGTCCCTGGATGCTACCAGCAAGCTTGATGCAATGAAGATTCTGCTGCGCGCGTCGGCGCCTCCTGCGACAGCACAAACAGAAGATCGCGCGTTCTAAAATCAACCGCATTGGTCTGAAAGCGAACCGGCTGCCGTCCGATTGTCAGGCGGTTTGCTAACTGCGCTATGCAAAACAGAATGTCGTCTGGTGTGGAAAGCTCATAAACACGGGCTCTTTGCTACTTGCGCTCTCTTCAATCAGGAGGGTGCAAACGGTTAGTATCGAGTCCTAATTCTTTATCGTTTCTCTTCTGGTTTTACTTCTACTCCTTCCTTCCACTTTCCTGTGACTTGTTTTGCTTTCTTGCTTGCGCAAGTGAAGTACACACATGGCGTGAAAAGTGGCAGTTTTCGAGGAGCAAGACCGAGCTTTTTCCAGCATTCAGATCCAGCTACTAAGCCGGAACTAGACAAAAGGACTCGCAACATGGGCTCTCACAGAGATGTGTTCCCCGATGTTCCTGCGCTCAAGTCACGGCTTAAGGAAAAGCGTGACTTCCGCATACGCTTGCGCGACCGAGGCGCATTCGCCACCATCGTTTCACCACATGGCGGCTATATCGAAGAAGGGACTTCAGCTCTGGCTCGCGCCTGTGCCGGACCTGATTTCAATTTCTTCGACTTCCAAGGTTTGCGAACGGAAAACCCGAGCGAGCTTCATGTCACTTCTACGCACTTCCGCGACCCCGACCTGATGAAGTTGCTCAATGCTTCCGAGGTTGCTGTGTCGATTCACGGAATGGGCGACGAGGATGACATCACGATCTGGTTGGGTGGTCTGAACAAAGAGCTGAAAGAGAGCATGCTCAAGGCTCTCCGCGAGCAGGGTTTTTCAGTCAATCCGGACAGCCCGCGCCACCGTGGTGAAAGCAAGCTGAATTTCGTCAATATGGCAAAGCAGAAGGGCGTTCAGATCGAATTGCCTAACAATCTGCTCAAGACCATGTTCGTCGGATCCAGTCGATTCGCTCGTACCGGACGCCACGTTAAAACAACGCCCATCTTCGACAAATTCGTCAAGGCTGTGCGTCAAGCCGTGCATGCAGAAAAGCGCCGTCAGAAGAAACTGAAGGCAGCAACATCGGATGTTTCGAACGGGTAGCTGGAATGTGCTCCTAGAGCCATTCCAGCTCACCCTTTCTTTTTTCGAATAAAAGTACGATAAGGTGTAGTAACCTTATGCAAAATAGAAGGACGAATAAATGGCTGATTGGCAGGACATCTTCGCTGCCATCAGCCATTTATTCGTTTTCGACACGAAAGCCGTTCAAACCATCATGCCACCACCGACGATGCAAGCTAGTCCTGCCAGGCGCATCAGGCTGAGCTTCTCTTTGAGCACGAAGATTGCAATTACGTACATCACAAGCGGGTAGGTGCTGGTGATCGTGACGACGTAACCTGCAGGCGCCATGCTAAGTGCCATGAGGTATGACCAGCCGCCGATTGCCAGCGACAATTCCGAAAGTCCTGTGTATTTCCAGAGATGCTTGTTCTTCAAAGCAGGCTTGTAGCCTCTCCAGATGAAGAAAGTGAGCACCGGTCCCAGCAGAATGAGGGTGGTGATTGTTTCTGCCAGATAAACTTCAAGCGGCTTTCCATGCTCCAACGACAATTTCTCGAGGATGCCTTTGCAGCCCCAGAGAAGATTGACAAGCAAGAGCGTGACGATTACAGGCATGCCTGTGAAGGAGCCGACGTTTTTCTCTTTTTCTTCCTTCTTCCGCTGCTTTGCTGCGGTGCTGTGCTCCTCATTTTCCTCGGGCGGCAGCGCTGTCGAGGGTTGCCACAACATCGGACTCAAATTGTCGGTGAGCCCGATCACAACGATGCCCAGTGCGATGAAGACCGCACCAATTGCACGCGATGTGGAAAACGTCTCGCCCATGATCAGAAGGCCCAGGACCTGGGTGACGAGCGGGTAAGCGGCGGTCATTCCGAGCACGACCGATGAGTCGGCGCGTTTCATGGAGTCGAGGTACAGCGCCATTCCTAGCGAAGAAATTACAGAGGAGGCTGAAGCGTAGATGATGAGACTGCTGCTCAGATGCCATTGTTCGTAATTCCAGGTGAGAAGGAAGAGCACCAGTGGAATTTGAGGGATGGCCAGAATTGCAGTCACGAGGAAGACGTCTTTTGGCTCTGCGCGAGACAGTGCCAATTTGTCGAAGATGCCCCATAGCCCCCACGCAAAAATCGTCAGAGCGATTTGAAACGTGAGTATTTCTGCGGTTGAGAAAGCCATGTTTGTGGCTCCATTTGTTGTCTCTCAAATGCCATTGCCACAGACGGTGCGAATCCCCGCGTCCCGGTGGTGGACGGAATTGCTTTGTCTGATTTGCATTCTTCTGAAGGAGGTTGGGTTGCTTTTAGGCAGATTTGAGAGGTTGTTTGAGCCTGAAATATAGTTTTTCGCCCGTGCAGAGGTCTAGGCTCTCACGGGAAAAACAGGCTTGTCAGTAGTGTTTTTGAGTACTGCTTTGCATTTTCATGGCTGGCCAGGCTCACGCTAGAATCTGGAAAGCATCGTGGTGGCAGTGATTCGCTGTTCGAGCTAAATAACTATCGTGCGGCGGCTGGGCCAGCCCGCACCGACAAATTTGCAGGGAGTGACTACGTCGATTCGATGCGGAGACATATCGTCCGTCTCTGTGAACTCCAGTCTTGATTTCATGCGCTTCTTCGAGACCGTTTGCGCATCCAGGCAATCGTTAATCTGGGAAATGAATTCAGGCACCTGCGGTGAGTTCATTTGGCTGGTAGCACGTGTGAACTCGGCAACGAAGTTATCGATCATCCCGACTGTGAGCAAGTCGGCTAAAACTTCAGGGTCGCAGTTGATGTTGTTTTTGGGAGCGTTCATGAAACAAGATTGAGCGGCAAGAGAGGGTTGTTTTTCTAAATGCTGGATATAGTATGCCCTCGTGAAAGCCCCGTCCATCGTGATATTACGACCGTTAGCGGTTGCCGCAATCACGCGTGTTTCTACGGGATGTAAGATATATGAGACTTTTGAGCGGCAGTCCCTCGATATAGGGGCCGCATAAATTAGGGGTTTTCCTTAGACTTTCAAGGCATGCAAAGCCGTGCCCGTCAGTCATCTTGGACTTGGCGGAATGTTGTGACGGCACGCCTGTCGGCGTGCAGTTTTTATTGTCGGCGAGAGAAGGTCTGGTGCGACTAAACTGGGGTGTCAGTCATCCAGGACCAGAAGCGGCACCACCAGCTCGAACGAATCATTTCGAGCTTTTCGTTGACCACTTTCATTTCTAAGTGCGTTTCTGCGAGATGCAATTCGCGCTCGATTAGGAGTGTTCTCAAATCGAGTGATTCTTGCTCAAGCTCCGGCACTCTGTTTGCGATCGCTTCCACCATGGAAAGAATGCTTGTTTGTTCTTCCAGATGTTCGACTTTGCTTTCCAGATAGCCGATACGGTGCATTGCTGCTGCCAGTCTGTCGTTCGCGAACTCCAGGCTGGCGAGCACTGTCGCCATATTGCTCTGAGAGAGATCTTGCTCATTCAGAATCTGGATCACCTTTTCATCTTCTTGTTGGAGAATTTGAAAAAAGTTGTCCTGGATTTCTGTTTCCCTCGCTTGGGCTAGCATTGGAGCTAGCGCTTGGGCGGGGTTGTGCATATGCTTTTAGCCCTTTCTAGCTATGTTTTTGAATTTCAAATCGGACCATGTGTGTGTGGTTGAGCATTTGAAATACTTCATCTGCATCGACATTATGTTCCTACGGGCGGTGCCTGTCTAGTGGCACGCGTGATACCATGACTGATGGCAGAGATCCGAGCAGAGATGTGAAAATTGTTGGCGGTTGTCAGTGG
>JAIETE010000159.1 GCA_019745505.1 Candidatus Obscuribacterales bacterium
GGTGCTCGAGGAGCTTAACGCGTTGCCGCATCAAGTCCCGGAGTGCCGGCGCCCTCCAGGTAGTTCAGTTCCACAGGCGGGAACCGAACAGGCGACGCTCGCGAGTGGCGCGCTTGTCGATGCAGCCGTGCTCGTCGATGACATAGAAGTCGTCGCCGCGGCTGTTGCCGTCGAGCGTCTCGATCTCGTCTTCGCCGATGCCCGCACCGAGGTCGCGACCGAAGATGCGCGCTTCGCGACGATGCTCGAGCGCCATCTCCAGAGCGTCTTCCGGCGTCCAGCCCGTTTCCGCGGTGAAGCGGGTCGGGGCGGACACCATCAGCCCGACGCCGTCATTGCGCTTGGCGCGCCGACGACGGTTGCTGCGGTTGCCGAACAGACGGTTCTCGCGGGTCACTTCCTTCGCCATCGAGGCCGCAGCCGCGTAGGTCCAGTTGGTGCCCGGGATCAGGTCGTCGCCATTGCCGGTGGTGGTGATGTTCGTGTTCGTGTTCATAACAGTTCTCCATTTCGCCCAAGTGGGCTGTCATGACCAGGTGGAGCGCTTCCTGTGAACGCTCTCCTTTGTCGGTTTCACCAAACAACCAGTCCGCAACAAGCGAACCGGCTTTCCACAACGCAGAACATCCGCGTCGTGTTTTTGCAACGCCACCACCCGGTGACGTCGCAAACGCTTGAGCGGCGAGCAAAAAGCATCGTCGCTTTCAGCGTTTCCGGGCCCACGCAGCTCAGGTCGCTGCATGTGCTTCGAAACTTGTGCGGCATCCGCGATTGCTCGCTTCATCTGCTCGACGAGCTCCTCTGAGCTTTCAGTCGGGCAGGTCGGATGCTCGAAATTCGGGGGCAAACCGCAGGCTGAGCACCGGAGAGCTGATGGTGGGCTAGACCAGTTCGCTCGTCCGGTGCTCGAGGCTCTGCTTAGTGGCGGGTGCCGTAGAGGCGGGCGTCGCGGCGATGTTCGATCGCCTCGGCGAGCGCGTCTTCCGGCGTCCAGCCCGTCTCCGCGGTGAAGCGGGCCGGGTCGGTGACCATGAGGCCGACGTCCGAACGGCGCTCGGTGCGGCGGCGGCGCGTGGTGCGACCGTTGCCGAAGAGGCGGTTCTCGCGTGCGACTTCCTTGGCCATCGAGGCAGCGTCACCGTAGGTCCAGGTGGTACCCGGGATGATGTCGCTGAGGCCGCCGTTGGTGGTGATGATGTTTGCGTTCATAACAGTTTCTCCTAGTTGCCCGATAGGGCTGTCATGACCAGGCGGAGCGCTTCCTGAAGGCGCTTGCCAGAGTCGATTCACCAAACTAGCCAGTGCGCGACATGCGTACCGGCTACTAACTGCGCGGCGGATACACTCCGTCGCGCATTCCGTGGCGATGCAATCAGGTGCTTGCATCACCGTCGAAATCTTTGAGCAAACCGCAGGCTGCGCGCCGAAGCGGGGATCGGGTGGGCAACCGTCTCCTTCGCTTCGGCGCCAGTCACTGCTTAGTCGTGCCAGCCGCGTTCGACTTCGCGCGTTGCCGCGTGGTCGATGCTGCCGTTGGCGCGACGCACCTTGCCGTCCGGGCCGAGGCCGGCGATGTTGGACCAGATGGTGCTGCGACGCGTGCTGACGCGCTTGGCACCGGGTCCGTGCAGACGGCGAGCGCGGGTTGCACGCTTGTCGATGCTGCCGTCATCGGCGAGGACATGGAAAGTGCGAGCCATGGTCTTTCTCCTAGTTGCTCGTTAGGACAGATTTGACCAAGTCGAACACTTCTTGCGGAGTGCTCCCCTTGGCCGGCTTCACTTCATACAGGACGCCGCGCGTCTTGTAGAAGATACAGAGAGGAGTGATTTCCTCCCGGTATTTGCGAAGCCGCTCGACAATCACCTCACGTACGTCGTCCTTGCGCTGAATCAGCGGAGTTTTGCACTCATCGCAGATTCCATCGACCTTCGGACGGTTGTGAATGAGGTGATATGTGCGGCGGCAATTGGGGTTGGGACAGGTGCGTCGATGCGTCAGTCGCTCCACGAGCTCTTCGTCATCGATTTCGAGCAGCACGACCCAGTCCAACGAAATTCCCTGCCATGCGAGCGAACGCTCCAGAAGAAGCGCTTGCCCAAGCGTCCGCGGAACTCCATCGAAGATGGCTCCACGCTTGTACGCAGGCATTCTGAGCTCTCGCTCGAGAATCTCGTGAACCAGAGCGTCGGGCAGCAAGCCGCCTTTGCTCATCGCAGCAAGTCTATCCCCGTATTCTTTCTGGATATCCTCGCGCCTGAGCACATCGCCCATACCGAGCAGATTCAGTCCACGGTGAGGTCCCAGGCGAGTGCCAAGGGTGCCTTTTCCTGAACCGGGTCCGCCGAGTAGTGCTCCGTGCTCATTGTCTTTGTGGCGCCTGAGGATGTGTCTGGCGAATGCGCGAATGGTGTCATTCACGAACATCTGCCAGCGAACTTTCAGGGTTAGGTTCGCCATGTTGATCTCATTTGTGTCTGGTAGTTGCGGGTCCCGAACTGAGTTTCAAGATGCTCGAAGTAAGGGTTGCAACAAGAGACGGAAAACCCCGCCACAGCAAAAGAGCTGAAATGGCAGGGCTGAAATGGTGCTGGATGAAATTGAAACTGAGAGTGGTTGGGTTTTTCCGGAATGAAAGAGGGTTTATAAAACGTGCTTTGACCCTAACCCTTACGTAAGAGAATTAGCAACCTTACCCAGCTCTAATAAGCGTGCGGAAATATAGAGAGCTAGGAGCAGTGCTGTAAGTGAAGATCTACATCTTGAACATTAGTATTGGCGGTGCATTTCAGTTCTTGACCTGCCATCTTTTGGGGTAGCTTTTAATGAAATTGCGCTAATGAGCGCAGGGGGGGAAGTACGTTGAAATTTGAAGCTGTGAAGCGTTAGCGCAGGTTTGGTGAGGTTCTTGGACAAGGGGCGGACAGATCCTGGATTAGCCCGTCGTCTCAATGGTTAGCGCGTTTGTGAGAGCTTGTTAATGCCTCGGTTAGCTCTCGTCAGTTCGCCTAGTCTTGGAAAGTTGTATATATGATAACGCGTAGTAAGAAGGCGGAAAAGAGAAAGATGACAGACTGTGCGGGTTTTATGCCGCACAGTCTGCTCTTTCAATGCTCATCTCGCGACCTCTCTGGGCATAGCGCTGCGTTTCTCAACGCATGCGCCGCTTCAGCTCGATAAGCAGGCGAGCGATATTCATCGAGTCGCTGTCGGCGCGATGGCGGCGTCCCTCGAACTTCAATCCGAGTTTTTCCAGCTTGTCGTCCAGTGACACGTTTTCGAACTGCTCCGTGTAGATGCTGTAGAGCACCGACACGTTGAGCTCGTAGTCGCCGAAGGGCGACGACTTTCCGAACATGGCGCACTGCCAATCGAAGAACTTGCGATCACCAGCGGAATCCGTAACCAGCAGCCGGTTCTTGGAACCGTATTTTTCGACGAGGCGGCGAACCGCTTCTTCGAATGGCACCCCCTGCTTCCTGAGCGCCGCTTCCGTCCATCCGGTCAGCTCCGTGCAAAACGGGCTGATGGAGGACATCGTCGGTATCACCGGTATGCTGCGCACGGCGACAATCTCCATCTTGTGGAGATCGACCGTGGTCAAGCCCACCTCGATGACTTCTTGCCGCTCATCGGCAGGGAATTTTCCGTCGGGATAGCAGCTCAGTTCAAGGTCCAAAATGTTTGCCAGATGTGATTTCATAAGCTGCCTTTCCAGTTTGAGACCGCCGGGCGGCGATAAAGCTCGCTTTGAGCAAGCTCTTTCGCCAGTCCCGGGGTCTCGGTTCAGTTATCGTGTTGCATCAAAGAGGCACGGCGGAGCCGAGGCGCTCTTCGATTTGCTCTATCGCCTTGGCGAGGCTGGCTTCAGGCAGGATGATCCCGCTGATACTGCCTTCGTCGGCGACCGTCGGCTTGGCGACCAGACCTTTGGCCTGAGCGCCTGGCACTTGACCGGGCTCGGTGGGGTGGCCCCACTCAATGCCCTCGATTTCCTTGAGCATCGGCACGAGCTTCTCGCGGAAGTCCCGAGCGCTGATACCGCCGGAGGTGACGTTGAGCTGAATGCGACCGTCCTTGCCGGGCGTCACCGTGTAGGCGATTCGGCCCGGTCCGAAGACTTTGTCGACCCGTCCCGGTTTGCGGTCTGGATCGACCGCAACCGGACGGCGAGCCAGCGCAGATTCGATCACCAGGCCGGTGATGCCCGTGGCAATGATGCCGAGGACGCACTGCCAGGCGAGGGGAAGGGCTGCGTGGTGAGTCCATGCCGTTACCATGGGACCAACCAGAAAACCCATCAGTGCCCCGATTGCCAAGGCCGCCACCCAGGGGAAGGCCTTGTATTCGATCAGATTTTTCATGCGGATTTCTCCGTTTGTTTGAGGTGATAGACGTGTGCGTCCCTTACGGAACGCGCGGATTCACAGGGATGAGACCTTTGGCGATCCCATCTGCCAGTGCGCGGCACGTGACTTGGTAGGCATACTCCTCCATCTCCCGGCACGCGCGTGCAGAGAGGCTGAAAGTGAGACCTGCCACGTGTTTCGGTGCGACATCGATAATCACGTGTTCGCCGTCCGGAATCTTGAAGTACCAGCGAAGAGCGCTCGACCAGGTCATCTCCATGAGGTGGAAATACCAGTCGAGCGGCGACAGCCACTCATCGGGCAACGAGTCAGCGAAGCCGAGATTGGCAACGATGGCTCTGCCTTTCGCCCACTTGTGCGGGTTGATATCGTGGATGCCGCCGTCCATGAGAATCCCGAACTTGCTCTTCTGCCCTTCGCCTTGACCGCCCCAATGCAGGACGGGCTTCATGACGAGTGGGACAGCGCAAGACGCAGCCGCTACTTCGACGACATCGTAGTTGGTGCCTTCGAAGGGCACCGGCTCACGACGCAGCACGTTGTAGGTGAGGATGCGCAGATTCTTTTGCGGCTTCAGTTCGTACTTCTCGACGAGACGTCGAACGAACGCTTTGATGTCGATGATGCCACCGGACAGGTAGTTGAACGGATTCAGGAACGTGAGCGGGTTGCGCACCGCGAAGTTGCGGACATCTTCGGCGAGGAAGATATCCAGCATCTCCTCCGGCTCGTAGCCGTTGGTGTAGAACAGCCCGGCCAGAGAACCTGCCGACGCGCCGGTATGCATGCTGACGTTGACTCGCTTCTTGCGAAGCGCTCTGAGAAAGCCGATCAGACAGAAGAGCTTGATGCCGCCGGCACCAAGCACAGTTTCGATACTGTCGGATCGTCTGCGGCGAGAGTTCGGCATCTTTGCCTCCATATCTCTCGGCTTCTGCCGAGTGGTCATTGAAGATGCCGACCCGGCTACTTGCCTCTGGTCAGCACTTCGATTGCTTTGAGAAGTTGATGGTCGACGGTGGCGTCGCGCGGCTGCTCGACTTCCACTGTTGGCTTGAGACCCTTGCCGTGCCAGCTTTCGCCATCCGGAGCTTTGAGACCGGAGATCGTGAAGGAGAGAAAACCGCCATTCGGCAGTCTCTGTCCAGTCCACGCTACAGCCTTTCCGAATGTGCGAGTGCCGACGACCGTGGCCCGATTGTTGCCGGACAGAGCCGCGGTGACGATTTCCGCACTGCTGGCGCTGGAGCCGTTTACCAAAACTGCCAGTGGTTTGCCGTGAAGCAAAGCCGTCTGGCACACCGAAGCTTCCGCGCCGTCTTTGCCCAGAAAGGGCAGGAAGGCGCTCACGCGCTTGGTCGTGTGGTCGACGATGCGTCCGTTGCGTTGCTCCTGATGGAAAGCGACACCGTCCGACAGGAAGGTCTCGACCATGTGAATGGCCAGGTCGACGTCGCCTCCAGGATTTCCCCGCAAATCGAGAACTATGTTCGCGAACGAATCATCGAACCCTGGTTTGTTTTTCAGCTCGTTGACAGCCTTTTCGAAAGCGGTGTAGGCGGGCTGAGAAAACGCGGGCAGTCTCAGATAGAGCACTTTCCCCGGCAACACAGTCGCTTCCGATTTGCCTTCGAAGTGCTTGGCGAACACGAGCTTGATGGTGGCATCCGCGTTGTCGCGGACGTATGTAATCGCCATTTCCTTTCCGACCTTTCCTGTCAGAAGCTCGTCTACAGCTTCTGCGGTCATGCCGGCGAGCGGCTTGCCGTCCACCGCTTTGAGCACGTCGCCGGTGCGCAGTGCCGAGTTGTAGGCGGGTGAACCAAAGTCGAGAAAGGAGATGACGATCGTGCCGTCAGTGTTGATGCGGGTGTTGATGCCGAGGCTGACGATGTCTTCGGAATCTTTGCGGGAAGCCTCTTTCATGTCCGCCCGGCTGGTGTATTTCGTCCAGGGGTCGGACAGAGAGCTGACCATAGCCTTGAGCGCGCTGTCGAGGTCGGCTTCGGTGAGAAGCTTGCCGTCATACGCGTGCTCCCATTTCCCCCAGTCCGATCTGACCAGCGCTTCCGGCTTGTAGTAACGAGCGCCGATGCGCTGCCACACGCCGTGATACAGAGCTTCGAGGTCTTTCTGAGAAGGACCTGTCTGAATCTGAATCGCAGGGCCGAACATGAGCCGGATTAAGTCTTCCGGATTGGACGGGGTCTGTGTGACAGTTGGATTTGTCGGCTGTGCCGACGGGGTGGTTGTCTGCGCGTGGACGTTGCAAGCAAAGGCAACGAAGAGCGCAAGAACAGCCACAATTGACGTGTTTTTCTTGTTTTTAGTCATAGTAGTGTCCTCGCGGCCACGAGTGGCGCGACATGGCTTCTGGGTGGAAGCCGAATGAGGCCCGAGCGAAACAGACCAGGCTCCCGAACCTCAGGAGGAGCCAGGTACAGCGACGAGTCCCTGCCCGGGGGACCGAAACCGTCGCGTCGCATAGGTTTGGGCGTGCCTTCTCGCCAGTCGCAAGCCGGACTGATTTGGCTTTAGAGGGGCGAGCAGGTAGCTTTTACGAGTTCGGAGAGATTTCCTGTTTTGAAAATTGGGGTTGAGAGATAAATCGACCCTATTGGTTATCAAGAGGGAAAGGCAATAAATTCTTGACTAATGTGCGTTCCTGATAATTTGTTGAAATGTCGCTGCAGCTTGGCTTTCAAGTCAAAGCTCTTGATTGTTATCGACAACCACTAGCTGCGCTAGCTTACCTTGACTAGCTGATTGGCGCTTGACAAGCTCTGCTAGTCTTGAGCTTCCTAGAGAGCTGAATTCAAAGTTCTAATCTCTCGCGCACAGGCGAGAAATGATTCCGGAATATTCGATTTGCTCGCCTTCTGCGTGCGCGAGACGCGCTCTGCAGTAGGGGACGCAGCTCTGTACAACCGGACGGGGCGTCAACCCTTCACGCGCTCAGTAAATACCAAGAGCTAATGCTCTCTTGAAATGAAGTCTCAGATAGTGTTGAGTATGCAGAATGGCCAGGCGGCCTCGTCTTCGCCTGAAAACCGCTTTGTCCAAAACGAACGATAGCTCCTCGCACCTGAAAACCATCACAAGGTATCCCCAAGGCATCATGAATTATTCGGAGGCAATCGAGTTCTTACTCTCCTTCCCTGACATGGAGAGGGGTACGCATGGGTCCCGAGGCTCGACTATGAGTCTCAACTCGATGCGTTCGCTTTTGAACCGTTTGGGCAACCCCCATCAGGGCCGCAATACCATCCACGTGACGGGCTCCAAGGGCAAAGGCAGCACGTCCACGATGATCGCCTCGATCTTGAATGAAACCGGGTTCAACACCGCTCTTTTTACGAGCCCTCACTTGCACTCCTACTGCGAGCGCATCGAATTCAATCTCGAGCCGGTGGCCGAAGAAGAGTTTGCCAAAGGGCTTACCGAGATTTTGCCGGCGATCGAGGAAGAGATGAAAGCCGACACGGCGCCGCTTTCAACATTCGGAATATTGACCGCTCTCTTTTTCCACCTGACTGCGACCCGCCAGCCAAAAACTCATTGGCAGGTTGTTGAAGTCGGCATGGGCGGGCGGTTCGACATCACAAACGTTTTCGACAGCACCGATCTTGTTGTAATTACACCGATTTCCCTGGAGCACACGGAAGCGCTGGGCAGCTCGCCGACTGAAATCGCCAACAATAAGGCCGGGATTATCAAGCCGAGCTCGACAACAATCCTGGCGCCGCAAAAAGATATGGGCGCTCGCTCAGCTGTCGCCAGAAATTGCGCCGAGCAGCGCTCTGAGCTCATTGATGTGGGCCGCACCTACAAGTTCAAGCAATTGAGCCAGAGTCAAAACGGGCAATTGATGCAAATCGATCGCGCCGGTGAGTCGATTCAAGTTTCTTTCCCGATGCTCGGACAGCATCAAATGCTCAATGCCGTCACTGCTGTTGCCGCCGCCGATGCTCTGGCAAAGCGTGGTGTGCCCGTGGCGAGCAAGCAAATCATCGATGGTCTGAAGAATTCGATGCTGCCCGGTCGCCTGGAAATCATGCAAGGCGAAGTCACGGATGAAGGAAAGATCAAAGGACCGCTGATTGTTCTGGATGGAGCTCATAATCACGAGTCCGCCGCCGCGCTGGCAAATGCTCTGAAGCAGCTTTTCCATGTCGAGAAGTGCATCTTCGTCGTCGGTGTCAACAGCGACAAGAATATCACCGCCATTTGGCGCGAGCTGGAGCCGCTCAATAAGTATGCCGTCGCCACTAAGTCGCAGAATGCCAGAGCGCTCGATCCCTCTGCTATTCAGGATGTTATCGGGATGTTCGAACCCGAACATCCCGATGTTTGTATAACCGAATCGGTGCCGAAGGCGATTGATAAAGCGCTTTCCATCGCCGCTGAGAGCGATGTGATTTGCGTCATGGGCTCACTGTATGTGGTGGCAGAGGCGCGTGAATATCTTTCCAAGCAAGGTGCCAATAAGAGCATCGGCACCGGCAAGAGCTGAAGCGCCCCGGGTGGCTGATATTACGAGGGCGTAGAGGTCTCAATCTGCAGATGCCTGGGTACAAAACAGGCATAGGGAGTCTCCAACTTCGCACTGGGTTTGGCAGTGGAAATCGACGATCCTAAGACCCTATCCTATACCGTCGCCGGGCAAAGAACTCCGCCTCCGGGTACACACTCGTGCCATGAGTGCGGTTTGGAATTGCCGATGTCGGTGGGTGTTTGTCCGAAAGACGGCACTCCCATTACGGTGCATGGGCAGCCGGGCATTCAGCTTGTCGGTAATTATGAGTTTATCCAGTTTATCGGCGCCGGCGGCATGGGCGTAATTTACAAAGCTCGGCATCCGGTGTTGAACCGTCTTGTTGCGATCAAGATGCTGCACGGACACCTTGTCTCGGATGCCATTAATAAGCGCTTCCATCAGGAAGCAAAAGCAGTCAGTTCGCTCGATCACAGAAATATCATCCATGTTCATGATTTTGGCGTATCCGAGCATGGTCAGCCCTACATGGTCATGGATTTCGTAGAGGGCAAAACTCTTGCAAACGTGCTTGATGACGAGACTTTTTTGCCGACCGCACGCGTAACAAACATGGCTCTGCAAATTTGCGA
>JAIETE010000311.1 GCA_019745505.1 Candidatus Obscuribacterales bacterium
TGCCGGGGACCCCTTCTTTATTCCACAGGCGTTGAGTTTCCAGCCGTTGGTAGATTGATGAGTTGAATGAACAAAATTTTGAGGAGCGGGAACTACAGAGCCTCGCTTGCGTCGATACCGGCACAAAGCGCAAAACAGCAACCTGACACAAGGTTTAAATGCTGACCGTTTTTGTGCATGCGTGAAAGTTTGGCAATCGCAAACGCGCAAGTGGGCAGGCAACCAGGCAAAAAGCAGGAAGGTATCGATATGAAAGGAGTCACCAGAGGGTTTAAGAACCGCACAAGAAAATTCTTTCTTTGGCAAACAGCGCTGATGCTTGCGATCGGGACTTCTGCTCCGTCGTTTGCCAACACCTTTGTAGAATTCAGCATTCCTCAATTCCAAAAGGGTATTGCACTGAGAGAGCCGGAGATTCAGCGGTTGGGAACTTATGACCTGGCGCTCGTCATCGATAAGTCAGCCTCTATGACCTACCGTCTCAATCAGAAAAATGCGCCCTTAAAGCAGGTCTACGATGAGAGCGAGCAAGCTCTGAACATGGTTACAGCCAAAGATCCGTCCGAGTCTATTACTCGCTGGGAGTGGTGCCGCAATCAGGCTGCAAACCTGGCAAATCAAATCAAGAAAGTGCTGCCTTCCGGACTGAAGATCAGTATGTTCTCCAATAAATTCAACTCCTACTCGAATGTCGACGGCGGCAAGGTAGAAACTTTGTTCAACGAAGTAGAGCCGAGTGGCGGAACGCATGTGAGCAAGGTTTTGCAGCACCATTTCGATGAATATTTTGCTCGTCGAGATGCCAGCGGTGGAAACACTAAACCGCTCTTGCTGGCAATGATTACCGACGGCGCTCCTGAAGATGCCTACAATGCTAAAGAAGCAATCATCAATGCTACAAAGCACATGAAGAAATCGGACGAAATATTGGTGGCAATTTTGCAGGTCGGCAATGACCGGCGAGCTCCCAAAATTCTCGCCTCGCTCGATCATGATTTGCTTGAGCAAAATGCCAAGTACGATATCGTCGAAGTGAAGTCATTCGAGGAAATCAAACGACAAGGTCTGGCAAAAACTCTTGCTAATCTAGTCACCAGAGATCATGTGGCTTCTTTGCCGCAGAGCAAGATTTAGCAGTAGTTGAGGGCTAGTTGCAGGCTCTCTCTTCTACTTCAAACTCGAAACGAAATCGTTAATGGATTTCTGAAATAATTCTCCGTCGAAGGCACCGAGGTCGTCATGCCCACAGCCGGGCAAGAGAACGAGCTTTTTCGGTTCCGCTGCAGCGGCAAAATTTGCTTGCGAACTTTGATACGGCACTTGTTCATCTCGCATTCCGTGAACGAAGAGAACAGGCACATGAACCGACTTCATAGTGGTGGGATTATCAATCTTAGTTTGTGCAAAACTCGAATCCGGAAATAGCCGGAAAAGCGGAAATATGTGTTTCACAGCAACCGGCAAGGTTGACACTCCACATAAGACCAACAAGCCTGCACATGGGCGTGCTGCGGTTGTTTGCGCAGCCACTGCGGATCCGATTGACTCGCCGCACTCAATAATTTTATCTGCTGGGTAGCCTAAGTCCTTATGCGCGTAATCGTAGACTGTAAGCCCATCTTCCAGGATGCTGTCCAGATTGAAGGCGCCCGTGCTCTGTGCGTAACCTCGGTAATCGTATAGCAGCGAAGAGCAATTTGCTTGTGCCGCTCTTATGGCTATATAGGACCGCCCTATCAGATTTCCTCCGGCGCCATGATTGACGATTATCAATTTATCCGCGCCAGGTTTTTTGAACAGCCAGGCGTGCATTTTTGAACCATCGGGACATGGAATGAAGAGTGAAACTTTCTTGACTCCCTTCACTGGTTCAACGGCATATTTTTCTTTTGTGGAAATTCGCGGGTGTAGAACTGCTTTGCTGAAGAAAGAAAAATCATGGAGCGCTTGAATTATGCAGCTGTAAACAAGCCCAAGTCCTGCGAAAAGCAGCCCCAGAAGCGTAAGTCCCGCAATTAGCAAAATTTTCTTCGCTTTCAATGATGGTCCCAAGTCATTGATTCAAGTCCCATCATACCCTCGTTTCATTGAAAACCAGTGATTTGATCTTTATTGACCAAAGAGATCAAGCAATACTTTTTCTTTCTCCGGCTTCAGTCCGGCCTTTCGCTCTTTTTCTCGATCGCGCTTCATGTCCCACTTCAGCGTGTCTCTAATTGTTGCGGCCAGGGGCGAATACGTGAGTCCGGTTTTCTGTGCCTTCGTGCAGTCCATATGCTGAAAGTATCGATGTTCCTCGTCACTTTCCGGAATCCAGAGGGGCATATCGATCCACGGGGCGACCCCCGCTGCCAGTATTTGCTCGTCTCTCAACCAGACGAATTGAGCAATATTGCCGACCGCTGCATTGCATTCGTTGAGAAACTGGTGCATTGTCAGCGGTTCTTTTGGTCCTGTCGCGTTGAATACTCCCTTCGATCTGGTCTCAACCAGTTTTACAGTCCAATTCGCCAGGTCGCGCACGTCGATGAATTGAATGTTCTTTTCCGGGTCTCCGGGAGCTGCAACCCGCCCGCCTTTAGAAACTCGTGTCGGCCAATAGGTGAAACGGTCGGTGGGATCGTATGGACCGACGATGAGGCCAGGCCTGATTATCAGAGCCTTGTCTCCAAACGCTTTCTCCACTTCTCGTTCGCAGCCGACTTTTAAGGAGCCGTATTCGGCTTCATCACCATCTTCAATTGACTTGACTCTGGCGGTCTCGTCCATTCCCTTAACAGGGAAACCTTTGTAGACGGAAATGCTGGAGATAAAAGTGTAGTTGTCGACACTGTTTTTGAGGGCTGCTGCCGACTTTTCGACCTCCTGCGGCTCGTATCCGCAGGTGTCGATGACCGCATCCCACTTTTTGCCTGTCAAAACTGAAAGATCATCTCTGCGGTCAGCGATGAGCTTCTCGACTCTGTTTTGCTCTTCGAGCGACTTGCTTCCGCGGTTAAAAGTCGTCACTTCGTGTCCGGCATGAAGCGCAGCGGTCACAATATGCCGCCCAAGAAAAATCGTGCCGCCCAAAATCAAAACTTTCACGATAGACCTGGCATGGGTATCCGCCTAATCGTAGAAAAACTCAAGCACTCCCTTCTTTGACAAGCGCTCTTTTGTTTCTTTAGGCAGCAAATAATATACTCCCTCGTATTCATGCCCGTCCATCCGAAAGAACCGCCGATTGTCGCCAATCTCCTCTAGTCGCTGATCCACTAATTCGACCAGCTCCGATATCTCGGTGTATTCGAATGTAATTTGTTTTCCGCTGGGAGTTTGCACTGTCAAGGGCTCGAACTCCTCATTGCCTGCAATAACTTCAAACCCGGGTTCCAGTCCGGCTCTATCGCAGAAGTAGTCGAAACAATCTTGTAGTTCGTCCATTCCTAATGGCGTCGGGTAAACGATGATGCTATCCTGCGGAGCTTCCTCAAAGGATTCTGCCGCTTCAAATCGTTCATAAAGAGCATCCTTAAGCAGCTGCCTGCCTGACCAATCTCTAGGATTGCGACTTTCGGTCAGTCGCCGCGCTTCCTCTAGCGACAAATCCGTGTCCAGCCCTTCTTCGTGCATAATTGCGAGCGCTTCTTCCAGCGAAAGTTTGGGAGTTGGTTCCGGATGACCAAGTATTCGTGCCGCTCTGCATCTGAGTTGCTCTCGATCCGGACCGTCAGCCAAGCCTCCTGTGTTATCGAGGTGTTCACGCAATCCTCTGATCCGATTTTGAAGTTCTACGCATTCGAGCCAGTTGACTTTTGAATACTCTTTCAGTGCTTTTTCTTGTACGTCGATTGACTGGGAAAATTTCTTCAATCGGCGCAGTGCGCGTCCATATTGATTGAGGCAATCGGCGTAGGCGAGCTGGTTGCGAAATTCAGTTGATTCGAATTGCACCACTGCTTTTTGGAATTTGTCTTGGGCTAGTAATTCATCATAGTTTGCTTGATTTGCAGCTGCCTTGGCGAAGAGCTCCGCGAGTCTGTCAGACGACAAGCTGGCTCCTCCATTTGACGTGGAAATAGCCAAGTCGAATTTCTCATTCGCCTCTTCGAAATGACCATGAAGAGATTGTTTGTCTCCGAAGCGTATTGCTTCTTCAACCAGCTCCTCAGTCAAGCCGTGCGCTTTTGCATAGGCAATAGCATTTTGCCATAGCCGTTGGGCTTCTTCTGTCTGCATCCGGCAGTACGCTGCGATGGCTGATTTGGTCATATCTGAGAGTTGGATATTCATGTTTGTAGGACCTGTCTGGTTGGGGAGGCGAGTCGCTGCAAGTTCGACCGACTCGACTTTATTTCGCTATGTGTGACCAAGCGGTGACGCCTGGAGGTTGTTTTATTAGATCGAAAATGAGCTGATATATTGAACGAATTGTTTCGCCCAATTGCAGGTGTGTTGTGAAGCGCTTTCATTCCGTGAGTTCGATGATTTTGTTAGCTGTGGCAGTGGCCGGCTGCAACAGCTCAATCGATGTGAAAACTGATTCTGAGTCAGGCTTGACTTACAACTCTTCGACGAGAAACGGAAATGACTCCGTCGACAAATCGAGCTGGACCGGCCCGGACGGCAAAATGAATTCAATTACCAACGAAAAGAAAGTTTCAAATGGAGAGTCCACACGAATTTCCGTACGCAATATCAATGGTGTGGAATCTAGGCTGGAGGCCCACGGTGATGTTGTGTTCCTGAAAGGACTGGTCAGCAAGCTGCCTTCCGGCGCCAAGGTGACTATTTTTGAGAAGAGCAACGGCGTTGCTCGAGAAGGCGAGTTGCGCGCGGAAGGCACGCAGATTAGAGTTTGGATGAAGGCTGGAAAATCGTTTGAGCCTGGTACTGCAAATGACCAGGCCTGGGCGGACAAGCTGCTCGCTTCCTTCGGTTGGGATGACACGCCGGACCCGCAAAAGAAGAAAGAGCTGGCGACACTCAGGCTTGACGACCCTCAGTTCGCGAAGAAGCTTGTCACTCTGCATTACTCGAAGGATATTGCCGAAGTGTTGACTGAGAAGGCTAAATCGCCAGCCTTGAGCGCCAAAGAACAGGTTTCACTGATTGATCTTGTTCTTGAGAAAGTGCATTACGATAAGGATAAGAAAGCCGTTCTGCTGGAGCTGATTCACAGAAAGGATTTGGCGAAAGAGGCTAGCATGCACTTGCTGGACAATCTCGAGAAGATAAACTACGAGGCAGACCGTAAGCAAATTCAACGCGAGTTGTTCGAGCGAGCTTCGGCGCGCTGACGGCGGCGCTCCCATTTGCCCTGTGATAAGCCTGTTCATCGTTTTGTTCTTGGCAAGCGCGCCGAAAACGTAACCAGTATTAAGTTTCTACTGTGCTAATCGGTACTTTCCGGCTGCTACGTGCTAAATTTCCACGCCTGATATTGATTTATGGCTTCTCTAGATAGGGGACGGTGCGATGACCAGCATTACGAATTTCATTGAGCATCATTTTCGTCACTTCAACGCCGCGACCGTCAAGGACGCAGCGCGGGCGTACGTCGAACATTTGCGCTCGGGCAAGAAGATGATGATTACTCTGGCTGGAGCCATGAGCACCGCTGAACTCGGCTTGTCGCTTGCCGAGATGATTCGTAATGACAAAGTGCAGATTATCACCTGCACCGGTGCCAATCTGGAAGAAGACATCTTCAACCTGGTAGCGCACGACCACTACGAGCGCATTCCCAACTACCGTGAACTGACTCCGCAGCAAGAAACTGCTCTGCGCGAGCGCGGACTCAACCGTGTCACCGATACCTGCATTCCGGAAGATACAGCGATCAGAAAGATCGAAAAGCACGTGCTCAAAATCTGGGAAGACGCTGACAAAGCCAAAGAAAGGCTCTTTCCGCATGAAGTGATGTACCGCCTTTTGAAGTCCGGCGTTTTGAAGAACGAATATCAGATCGACCCGAAAGACTCATGGATGCTGGCTGCCGCTGAGAAGAATTTGCCGATTATCGTTCCCGGTTGGGAAGACAGCACTCTCGGCAACATATTCGTATCGCACGTTGTCGCCGGCGAATTGTCGTCTTGCCAGCTCATTCGCGGCGGACTCGAGTACATGCAGGAGCTGATCAATTGGTATAACGACAACAGCTCCGAGGGCAAAGGCATCGGCTTCTTCCAGATTGGTGGCGGTATTGCCGGTGACTTCCCGATCTGCGTTGTTCCGCTCATTCAGCAGGACTTGCAAAAGCCTTGCCCGTTCTGGAGCTATTTCTGCCAGATTTCGGATAGCACCACGTCCTACGGCTCCTATAGCGGTGCCGTGCCCAACGAAAAGATAACCTGGGGCAAATTGGAGGAAACCACTCCGCGCTTTGTAATCGAGTCGGACGCCACAATCATCGCGCCGCTCATCTTCCAATACGTGTTGGAAAATTCGGTTTTGCCTGCTTCTGCAACGAAGGAGAAAGCCGCCGCCGCCTCAGGCAAGAAGTAAGGCAAGCTCAGGGAAATTCCCAGTGACTTGAGACGCCCCGTTTTGCAAAATGGGGCGTTACTATTTGGGTTCATATCATATGTCGAAAACCGCAAGCAGTCATTGCGTGCGCAGCTTCGGGCGCGCGTTCGCAACGGCTTGGCTATCTGCCATCTCATTATTTGTTTTCTTGGCGATGTTTTCCCATCCGGCATTCGCCGTCAGAGTATGGGATCTCAATGGCATTTACGAACAGCCTCCGGGCACCCCGGAGGATACGCCACAACTGATTGTGGCGGGTGTCAGACCGGACACCTCCACCCTGGCCGGACACCGATACATCAATCTGAAGGTGGTCGGCGGTTGCAGCGGCAAGCCCGTTTGCAATGCCCAGACCTATCTGGTGCGCCTGCCTGAGGAGCGGGAGACTGTCGTTTTCAATACTGATGTTAATGGCGAAACCACCCTCTGGAACATTGAAGATTGCTATAGAAAACTGGTTGTCACTGACGGTGCTGTATCGGTAAACCAATGGGTCTGCCTACCGCAAGGCGTCGGTAAAGAAATGGTCGTGAAGCTTCCATACAACTGCCTCGTGTCTGTCAAAAGACCTGTCGAGAAATGCAAGCGCGGCGTTTTTCATGCTCTTAGAATGAAGGACGGCGTCTTCGTGCGCGCTTATGAAGGCTGGCTTTGCTGCACCCTCCTTAGAGCCTGGCTTCCTGGCGGCCGGTATGATTTCGTGATGGAGACCTATGACAAAAACGACAGGATACTCTCGCGCTATACCTGGAAAAGTGTGGACGTTCCTGACGGCAAGTCTCTGTACGTTGGCAAAAGCCCGATCGTTGAAAGGCAAAAACTGTTCAAAGACCGCAGGTTTTGATTTTTTGCAATGCTGTTCTTTCAGACCGTCAGTCACTGCCTGGCCGATTGACCATTTCTGTGCGATACTTTTTCTCTGACCCTGTCTTGCCAGTTGTGAGGTCATACCGTTGGTAAGTTTCACCGACGCTGTCGATGTTTGGGACCGCCTGGACTATCAGTTGCTCCAGGATGGTGCCGTAACGCTTTACTACAGTTCTGACATTCTGCAGGAAGACTGCGATTGGCTGAATCAGCATAATTACAAAGTACGGGGATTGGACGCTTCCAACTGGAACACGGAAGCGGCATTCCATGCGGATGTGAAACGCATACTCGAGTTTCCCGGCTATTACGGAGAGAACTTGAACGCATTCAGCGACTGTTTGAGTGATCTCGAAATGGATGAAGAGGGCGGTTTTGCCATAGCAATTTTGCATTTTGATGCTTTTTTCAGGGCAATGCCCGACCGTGCTCAAGCTGTTCTTGATATTCTCGAAACCAATTCGCGGCGTTTTCTCTTAACTGGAAAACGCTTGATAGCTCTCGTTCAGACCGACAATCCTCGAGCGGTATTTGAGCATGTCGGTTGCATGACACCGGGTTGGAACCCGCGCGAGCGAATGGATCGTAACCGAGGATTATAGGCCTGGATGTGAGAGCGCACTGATGGAAAAGGCGTAAGGAAGCACCCTGTCTGACCTGACTTATGTCCTGAAGTGAACAAAAAAGACTGCGAAAATTGCGGAATTTTTCCGTAAAAACAGGGAACTTTCAAGGTTTTGCTTCGCCTATATGTTCAGCAAGTGACCCCACTCCAAACTCCGCAGAGTTGTATCTGCATCAGTGATGAATGGAAGTGGGGTTGCTTACTTTTTACGCTGTGACACCGGCTGCACGCGCCCCGTCGAGAAATGACAGATCCAGATACTGCGAGCTGTCGCTTTCGACGTAGCGGAGCTCTTTCATCAATTCGATGATCCGCTTCATCGCGTCGGTATTGCGCAGGGCGTCAACATTTGGCTTATTCGAATCGAGTGATTTACGGATTATGGCGGCGCTGATGCCGATGAATTTGCTGGCGATTTGCGCACTTTCATCGGGATTTTTCAGGACGAATTCTGCCCCTCTTGCATAAGCGCGCACCACTTTCGATACTAAATCTGGGTGTTTGTCGCGAAATTTGCGTGTGGTAGTTAGCGAGCACCCCGGTGCCCCTTTCCAAAGGTCTCCGGTGCGTCGAAGTACTTTTCCGACGCCCAATTCTTCCATCATGGTGGCGTAGGGTTCGACCATGGATGCCGCATCGGAGCCTTGACCGAAAAAGGAGATGATCGCTCCGTCACCGGATGGCATGCGCAACAGTTCTGCGTCGTCCCAGCCCAAAGATTTGATCAGTCCCATGGCGGTAAGGTCTTTTATGCCTCCACGAAGCGGAATTGCCACTTTTTTCACTTCGTCCTGCTTGATGCCGTTGCGCATGACAATCGCTGCTTCTTCGCAGCCGGAACCAGCGAGCAGAACAAACGGATAGCCTTCCGCCGCCGCCACTCTCGACCAGGGCATCACCGCAAATTGGCTTTCATCGGTGCTCAGCTTGTGCGGCACCAGCCATGCGGTGGCTGCGATTTCGGCCGTCACATCCAGACCTTCGTCCACGAAAAAGCCTTTCTGGCAGGCTGCATAGGCTGGTGTCTGGCAGACGCCACGTAACAAAGATAACTTCAGCTTCATAATTTCATTTTTCCAACTCGTCCGAAAAGCCGCCGATTAGGCAGTTTCAGCAAATCTTTCGGGAGGCGTATCGGTGAATTATAGAGACGTTAAGCCGAATATGCGAGGTTCGTAATCTAATCAAGCGGGTGAAAGGCACAGTGTTTCAGGGACTCGAGGCGCGACGGCAATAATATGTGATTAAGCTAAGAAAACATCTCTTTTGGGGATGCAAAGATGCCTGTAGTATGGAGCCTGTTGGCTAAAGCCGATATTGGAAGAACCCTCTGAGGGCAGAACATGCGCCTGAACATTTTTGGATTTGGAAGCGGAGCGAAGGATGCTAGCGCGGCAGATGTGGATCCTTTTGCATCACTCGAAGGTCAAGCATTCGACGATGGCTTGCTGAAAAGCGCCAAATCCGGCTCGCGCAAAGGTGCTTCCAAG
>JAIETE010000023.1 GCA_019745505.1 Candidatus Obscuribacterales bacterium
TTTTGCGACAGCTTGAGGTTCAAGCGCATGTTCTGTGAAAACCAAGATCAGCCAGCACAATATTAGCGTGCTTTGGCGTCTTAAACGTTTTCGACTTTATATCCGATACCGTGCACAGTACGAATGAAATTGTCGGCACCCGCCTCTTTGAGTTTTTTCCTGACTGCACGCACGCAGGTATATATCGTCTCGCTGGATGCGGTCGATTCCGAATTCCAGACCCTTTCTAAAAGAGTTTCGGTACTGACGACCTGGTTGACGTGTTTCATGAAGAATTCGAGCATCGCGAATTCCCTCGGCGCAAACTGCACTTCCTTGCCGCAGACGGAAATTGTATGTCCGCCCACGTTAAGCTCAACGGGGCCTACAATTATCGAGTTTGTCGTAAACTGCGGGACGCGCCGGAGCAAAGCCCTAACACGCGCCGACAGCTCCTTAATGTCAAACGGTTTGGTCAGGTAATCGTCAGCACCGGCGTCGAGACCTTCCTCCTTCTCTGAGATTTTGCCTCTGCCGGTAAGCAGCAACACAGGAGTTACGCCACCGGCATTGCGGAAGTCCCGCAAAACATCCACGCCGTTGCGGCTCGGCAGTCCCCAGTCGAGAACAACCAAATCATACTTCAGCTGCGCGAGATAATCGGAGGCCTGCTGACCATCAACAACCAGCTCGACTACATGATGCTCGTGCTTTAGCCACTGGACAATGCGGTCGCCCAGATCGACATCATCTTCGACAAGCAGTATCTTTGCCATAGTCCCAAAACCCAACTTGCGCACACTATATTAGCATCGCCATTTACATCGAGCGCGGGGGCACCTTGCCAGAGACCATTCTTACAACCGAACGGTTGGACAAGTGTATGTTCCCCACAGACCTGCAATCGCAAGCCCCTAAAATATGAGTAGTCCCGTCAGGTCCGAGTGACCAGAGACAATCACGATGTCAAAACTATCTGCAAAACATCAAAAAATCGTCGTCGGCGAAATTAAACGCTGGCAGCAAGAAGGCAGCGTTGAAGAAGAACTGGCGAAGCAATTGATTTCGCAGTACCCGCTCAGCTCTTCCAAGCCGAATATCAGTCAGGCACTGAGTGTTGTTGGAGCGGTGCTCGTCGGACTTGGCGCTATTCTCTTCATGGCTGCGAACTGGCAGCAGATACCAGCAATTGTGAAGCTCTTGGCCATCTTTGGCGCCGTAGATCTGACGCACTACTTCGGATGGAAGCTTCGCTTCGAGCCTGGCAAACAGCCCAAGATGGGCGCAGCGCTATTGTTGCTCGGTTCTCTCTTCTACGGTGCTGCCATCTGGCTGGTTGCACAAATTTTCAATCTTGAAGTGAATTTTTCCGGAGGCATCTTGCTGTGGGCTCTTGGCACACTGGCCACGGCTCTGGCAACATCAACACTGCCGCTCGCATGCACGGCCGCTATTCTGGGTGGAATGTGGCTGTTCGCGAACTACACGTGGGAAGCGCGCCAATTCTTGCCGTTTGTACCCAGTCTTTTGGCTTACACAGGGACAGCGCTGGCTCTCGCATACCACCTGAAGAGCCGCGCTGTCACCTGGATAACACTCGCCTTCAGCGGTGTTTGGATGCTGTCGATTCTTGGTCCATTCAACAGCGTGCCGCTGCTTCTTTTCGGTCTCAGCGTCACAGCCGCATTCTTTTATGTGCGCGAAAGACAACCGATACTCGAGCAACCATTCCTTTACACCGGAGTGATAAGCACTCTCACATCGCTACTCATCGCCACAGTAAACAACTTTCATTCCAGCGAATACATCCGAATGCCTGATCTTGGAACACTGCTGGCTCTCTGCCTAACGATACTAGGGGTAGTGGCATGGCGGGTACCAAAATTCAAAGAAGAAATGATTGCCTGCGCCGGCTTCGCATTGATCGGCAGCCTTATTCTCGGCGCAGCTCCGGAATACGCCAGGCTGGTCGGCAACATCGCTCTTTTAACCGCCATTGGAGCTTTCATCTATACCGGACTAACGCGCATTCAGTCTGCGGGTATGGTCAATGTTGCAATCGTTTTCTTCGTAATCGACATCATTGCGCGTTACTTTGACGTCTTCTACACGCTCATGAATCGCTCCATATTCTTTGTTGTTGGCGGCATTCTGCTTATGATAGTGGGCGCAGCCACGGAGAAAGGGCGAAGAACAATTCTGGAGGGAATGCACTCATGATCAGTCGAAAGACCCTTTTCGCCTCTGCCTGCGCTTTCCAGACCTGCGCCGTTCTCTTCCTGGCACTGCCCCCTGCACTTACTCTATCCAGCGGAAAAACCGTCACCGTCTTGACGGAACCGGTCGATCCGCAAGATATGTTCCGCGGCGACTATATCAGGCTTGGCTACAAGTTCTCGCGTGTTCCCAGTCAAGAGAAATTCGAATACAACTCGAAGGTTTTTGTGCGTCTTAAACAGGACGCGGACAAACAATGGAAGCCAATCGGCGCCTCCAAAACCAGACCGGCGGCAGCTCAAGATGAGGTTGTCTTACTCGGTCAATACGAATGGGCGGACGAAAAAAACACAATCCAAGTGCGCTACGGTATCGAGCAGGTCTTCGTTCCCGAGGGCAGAGGAAAAAACATATCCAGCGCGGACAAGATTGAAATAGAGCTAGCAGTACCAGAAAGTGGTCGGGCAGTGATAAAACGCGCTCAGCTCGGAAACGACTTGCTCTATCAGTGGCGATGGATTTAGGCATGGTCGGGCGGCAGCTTGCCGCCCGGGGTCGGCGATCCGCCGATGCTCCGGTTAGACGCGCCGCCTTTACAAAAGCTTTGCACTACGGCAGCGCGTCAACATAATTGCTTAACGCTGAGGCGATTTACTGTTATCACGACTGCAAGGCGGTGGGCAGCTTTGCATCGACTACAAGCGGCCATTTGAGACAACCTGAAGACCATCCACCTGGCACACACGAGGTCTTGCCGCTATGGCCTTATCACAATCGTTCAAAGCTACTCAAACACAATCTATAAAGCTGGCCGAGATGAACGCTGTTCCTAACACAGAGGACTTACGCTACATGCTGACCGAAGCCACAATGCAGCGCAAGCCTGTCATTCTTCCCTTTAAAAACCCAGCCAATGGGTTGGGTTTCGTCGTCAAAGTCTCACCTGCAATTGGCGAAGGCGGACCACGCTGGACGTTCGAACGGGTCAACGGCGATACGCCCAGCACCTTGTGGACGCGAGAGAGCCGCGAAGTCGCGATGATACAGGGCAAGCTCGCCATCGATTCGATCTACAAAGGCGCCAGCAATGACGTTCAAGAAACTCCATCTATTCAAGGTTTCCCGAGGCACTCCGGCAGTTTTCCTGTGATATCAACAACATCACAGGAGAACGCGCCGGTAGATATTGGCGCCACGACGCTCGAGACAACACCTTTGCCCACGCCACAATTCGGCTTCCTGGAACCGCCCAATTACAATCTAGAGGATTCGCAAAACTGGTTTTGCTCGTTTTCTCCGAAAAAAACGGAAACCAGCACTTTGCCTCCACCAGCGCAGTTTGACGCACGCTTGCTCGGCCAAGTAGTCGCTGCTCTTACAGATCCGAACACCTATCTTGCTACATACGGGGCTTTTAGCTACTTCCTGCTACGCCAATTCGCGCAATATCAAATGACCGAATCAGGCTTTGCGGTTGTTGTATTCGAAATCTCAATCAAGCAAAACGGCGTGGAGATGATGATACCGAGAGAGACATTCAAGTGCATCGCCGAGAGAATTCGTTCGCTGATGTCACCTCTGGATGTAGCGGCACACGTCAAAGACGGCGAGTTCGCGGTGCTGCTTTGCTCCTCGGATAGTGCCGATGCAATGAGATTCGCGCGCAGCTTACACGAAACAATCACCAGCCAATCGATACTGCCGGAAGGCGTTGAAGCTGAAGAAGCAATAGTTGTAGGCGCTGCCGCATTGCCGGAAACGTGCAATGATCCTGGCGAACTCCTTGCGGCAGCCCGTGAAGCAAAAGAAGCAGCTGTAGTTACCGAGCGTCCCTATCTTCTCTACCAGTAGAAGAGTCCTCGCCTTCGCCGCGAGCGGCTCAATCAGACCTCGGCTGCTGAGCGGCACGCGGCTCAGCGGCTACAGTTTGTGCTTCCGTTTCCGGCGCCAGTTTCAAGACAACTTCAACTTCCAGACCGCCGCCTTCGCGATTACGAACTTGCAATGTTCCGCCACAGGCCTCCACACAGCTTTTGACGATGGCAAGCCCGAGTCCGACACCTCCGGTATCACGACTGCGAGATTTCTCGGGGCGGAAGAAAGGCTCGGCAAGATGTTTCAGCGCTTCAGGCGGAACACCTGGTCCACGATCTTGAATAACGATAGAAACGTCGTTTCCGGCGACAGTAGCCTTGATTGATATAGGCGTTCCATCTCCGGCATAACGGACACTGTTGCGCAGAACGTTCGAAAACGAGCGTTCAAGCAGTAATCGGTCACCGATAACGCATAAACCATCGGACATATCGATTTCCGCTCGTGCTTTCAAACCCAGGCGATCTCTAAGCTCGTAAACAACCTCTTCGATGTTAACGCTCACCAAATTTCGGCTTTGTCCCTGGAATTCGGCTTTGGAAAAGGCAATCAGCTCATTGATTAGATGATTCATCTCCTCTACTTCTTCACGAATATCATCTATAAGCGCCTTCTGGTCCTTAGTCGACGACTCATCGAGAATTTCCAGAGCCACTTGCAGACGAGCCAGCGGCGAAAAGAGTTCGTGCGAAATGTCGGCAAGGAAGCGCTTTTGCCCTCCGACAAAACCGTTCAATCTTTCAGCCATACTATTGACCGCATCCGACAAACGCCCAATCTCATCCTTGCGCCGCGTTTGCAATCGCGTGTCGAACTTGCCTTCAGCGATTCGTTCAGTCGCCAGCGTCAAATCGCAAAGAGCTCTGGTTATGCGATATATGAATGGCAACCAAAACACAATTGACAGAAGGGCAATGGCACCGCCGGCCATCGCCAGGACTTTAAAATCAAGCAGTAAACCTGTTTGCCAAATATTGTCGGTAGATGCAAGCAGCACCGATGGGCCAGGGCGAATATACTTTTCACCAGCCAGATCAATACGAGTGCCGAAATAGAAGTGATCCGGCTTCGTCGTATGAATCAAAAAACGCCCATGTGCCGGCATAGGGAGCCTTGGCATGCGCATTACCGCAACCGTCAGAGGGGGCGCGACGAAGGGCAATTCATCAGGATCTCCATGAGTTCTATCCGGTGGCCCATCCGGTTGCCCCTGCGGAGCTAGAGGCTCTGAACGGAAGAGAAGATTATCACCGCCTGACAGAAGCATCCTCTGGTGTTTCGTAGCATGAGGATAAATGCGCTCAACCCGCTTGGTAAAAGTTTTCCACCCGGGAAATCCGTTGTCCTCAGGTGGAAACTCCTCAAATATTGGTCCCCTGCCCTTTTCCATACTGGAGCCGACCTTCTCCGCAACCGCAAAGGGCGGAGCAAACGGTTTTCCATGCATACTGAAGTGAGGCGGGAGAGGAAACACAAACTGATCGAGAACAGAACTCGGCAAATCGAGCCTCTCGCCGGCGACTTGATGCCCTTCCATATCGAAAACGCTAAATTTCACATGGTAGAGACCACCGAACAAATCCAGCACTTCATCCCACTTTTTCTCCGGAGAAGAGCGCAGCTGATTGCTGACGGCATCAGCAACCGTGTCAACTTTGTCGCCGAGAGGGCTCTGCAAAAGCGCATCCCAACCGGCTCCGAACTGAGTGTTGAAAACTATGAATACTACGGCAATCAAAGCAGAGAGGTAGAGCACCAGCAGCGCCAGTGTTTCAACATACAGAGATTGAGCCAGTTTCATCTCCCCATCTCCTGAGGAGGGATCAGCATGTACCCAACAGATCTGACCGTGCGTATAAACCTGGGACTTTTAGGGTCGTCTCCCAACTTTCGCCTCAGCGCCGAAACATGCACATCGATAGAGCGATCGAAAACGTCATAATTTCGATCGCGAATCTCATTGAGCAATTGCTCGCGGCTCTTGATACGACCGGCAGCCTGCGCAAGAACGACCAGCAGATGATACTCCACCGGCGTCAATGGCAAAGTCTCACCATTGAGTTTGGCGCTATGAGCGGCTTGCGCTATGACCAAGCCTCCGACAATGATCTCCTCTTCATCGTCTGCCTTTCCCTCGGCGAGCGTTCGTCCTGTCCGCCGCAACACCGCCTTCAAGCGTGCGAGAAGCTCGCGTGGTGAGTAAGATTTGGGCAGATAATCGTCTGCGCCAATTTCCAAACCGACTATCCTGTCGGTCTCGTCTCCCAGCGCAGTCAGCATTAATACCGGCACGGTCGATGTTTCTCTTATCCGCCGCAGAATTTCAAAACCATCCATCTGAGGCAGCATCACATCAAGAATCACCGCATCCCAACTGCCTTCCGTCATCATCTTTAGAGCTGTTTTGCCTTCGTGTGCAAAGCTGACTACGTAACCATAGCGATGCAAATAATCGCTTATCAGGCGGCAAAACTTGATGTCGTCATCGACAAGCAGTAGATTCTGTCGAGGTGTCGTTTCTTCTGAAACGAGCTGTGTTTCCTGTTCATTCATAACTTTAGCGCTAAAATCCAAAGCCATATGGCATCGCTCAATTCAATCACATGCAGCAGGAGAAGTGGGAAGACCAAATTAGTCTTTTAATTCTCCCTCTAATTCGTAAAGGAATTGTGTGCAAATCTCCCCAATCTTAATAACGTAATGGACCGACAAGCTAAGGGGCACAGGACAGCCGGAACGGCACACCGACGATTAATTGCTGACTTAACGCTATTTCAACGCTGGCAATCTCAAGATAAGGCACGACCCCGGACCCTATTTTGAGGAAAAGCAAATGGCAAGACCTGAAGTCGGCAGCGACGATTTTGAGCGCAAAGGCGCTAAGTCAAATGGAAGCGACAATGCAGCATTGGAAGGAGAAAAAGAAAGCAGCGGCAACGGGCTGCATAAAGAATTCGCCGATACGATCATGTCTCAGGCCATCCCTTCATCTGGGTCTAATCAAGAACGCAATACAGCTACAGGCGAAGCAAGCGGTAATTCAAACGCAGAGAAAGCCGCAAGCGAGCACAAATTGAACAGCCCGCTCTCTGACGGCGCGGGAACCGGCATGCGCGCGGAAGCGAAGCAAGAATCAGCAGGCGCAAGGGCAAATGGCTCTGAGAAAAAATCAACGGAAGGTCTTTCAGGTGCAGGAAAAGTGACGCCAGCAGGCGTCGGCGACGCCTTTCCTTCGAGCGCGCAATTACTCAACCAACTCAAAGTCTAGCGCGGCTATAGCTTGAACTAAACGCCCGGTGGGCTGCGGCAGTTGCAACCGCGGCCCGCCGGAAAACCCTTTATACTTGTGCTCCTATAGACCTAAGGAGCACTGGTATGCCGACTCTCCACTACTTTCTTTTCGCTTTGATTGGACTCATGGCAGGTGTTCTGTCCGGCATGTTCGGAATCGGCGGCGGGCTCATTATGGTGCCGGCGATGGGCTTTATGGGCATCGATTTCAAAACGGCGACAGGGACATCTCTTGCCGCACAGCTACTGCCTTTTTCGATACTCGGAGTAGTTCAGTACTACAAGAACGGCGACGTGATTATTCCGGGCGCGCTAATTTTGGTTTGCGGCTTATTCGTAGGCGCATTTTTTGGGGCGAAACTCACTATCGGGCTGCCGGATATCGTAGTGAAGCGCGCGTTCGGTGCTTTCTGCCTAATCATCGCTGCCAAATACCTTCTGGCAAAATGATTTCAATGCACTGCCGGTGCAGCAGCAGCTCCAACAGACTGAACCGATGACTTTCTTGCTTGAGCTAGTTTCATCAGACTATCTATGTGGTCCATCAGGTCTACACCGGTTTTTCCGGGATCAAAATTCAAAGTGAGATTCAGCTGATTGAGTCGGTCGAGCAAATGCATTTTTGCATTTGCCTGACCAAAAACTTGGATCTCACACCAACCGACCTTTGTGAGCAATTTAGCGGAAGCCGGCGGTGGAGTCGAAGCTTTCAACAGGGGGTCGTCTAATTGCTGGGCGACCTTTTGATCTTGCAGTGATTGCTCAGGTGCTTGGCTCTGACCTGCATTCATGACGCCGGCCCCTGGCATGCCCATTCCTCCGCCAAATCCAGGCATTCCCATCATGCCAAAACCTGTCATATTCAAAAGTGTGTTGCCGACCGCAGCCAGTTTGGACAATCCTGCGGCACGGTTCGGCTGACCGGACTCTGGAGATGATCCATCCATTGCCGCCCTTCCCTCGGCGCCGAACGGTTTAACATGCAGCTTCTTCTCTGCGTAGTTCTCCAGCGCATCGGTTCTATCGCTCAAATCCTGACCATTCGAAGGCTTGCCGAACGCCTTAGTCTCCAAGCGGCTTAGCCTGTCAGCAAGCTGATCTCCTGTGTGTGTTTCTCCCAGAATTTCTTTCTCAAGTGCCGTTACGTGGGGATAATCGGATGTTCCACCTGCTTCACTTCCGCCCGTAGCCGCATTTCCTCCGCTGGAACCGTCGTTGGAATCTCCACCATCAAGCCGCTGGTCGGCTGCAGCTTCGCTCGAATACTCTGCTTTGAACGGATTTTTGTGCAAGGTCTTCTCAGCGTAGTCATACAAGGCATCGGTCCGAGCGCTCAAATCATCGTTGTCTGAGACCTTTTTAAAAGCCTTACGCTCCATGCGTTCAAGACGAGTAGACAACGGCTCATACGCGAAAGTTTGCCCAAGAATGGTCTGCTCGATGGCTGTTACCCGTGGATAAGCATCCGGCGCGCTGTCTGCCGCATCGCTATCTGGATTTGCAGCTGCCTTCGCCCCGGCCGCCGCAACGGATTGCATCGAGGATGTCTTTGCACCGCACCCCGAAATCAGGGCGGCCGCGGTCACTGGGGACTGTGCAGTGGACAAAAACGAAAAGGATAAAGCCAAGAAGATTGCTGCTCGCATGAACAAACCTGCTTTCGATTTACAGTGTCAAACTCGAACCGAATGGTAAGCCTTCATACATTTAAGCGCCAGGTTTTTCATCTCATGATCCCCGAAACGTTCACCCATTGAGCGATAGATGCCCGTATGTGGGAAACCGTGTTCTTCATATTTGCTTTTGGGACTATCGTCTAGGCATATCGTCCCTTTACTGCACACTCCGAAAAAAAATGTGGCCAGGCGTTTCAGGCGAACAATTCGCTGAAAATTCCGATCAGCAGGGCAAGAGCCCTGACCAGCCCAATCGTCTTGCCGACGAAGGAACTATGCTTCTGGCGCAAGGTGGACCGGCACGCCGCGGGCAACCCGAACAGGCGCGTCAGAAGCCGGAACCAATCGGCGTCGCGACGATGAATGCAGACGGCACTATTGTCCTCAACCTTCATCACCATGGCGCTGTCGATGCGGATGCGGAGATAAGCTACACGCGCAGCGACAAACAGTA
>JAIETE010000043.1 GCA_019745505.1 Candidatus Obscuribacterales bacterium
CCCTTGTCCTCAGGACTCATCTAGTTTCCTTTCTAGCGAAAAGTGGTTTCAACTCGCAGGCCACTTCTCTAGCCTTTCTGTTTTTTGCTATCTGGGCATCTATGGCAGGTCCACGCCTCCCCACCGAGCCAGGACTAAGTTGCCAAAATACTTAGCTTACTAGGTAATGTACCCTCACCTTACTAACAATACTCGGCGCACTACCCGGAACCCTAAAATAAGCTCCAGACGCGGTTTTGCTTTAGGCGTCGGATAATGAAATCCGACGTTTTGACAAATGGCTGATAACTGGCCGGCTCCCTGGAAATGCGATCACCTACCACCTCCAGTATATATCCCAAACTGCTCAACTGGCCAAGAAATTTGGCGCTTGACAAGCAGAGGTTATAGACATAAGATCACGACGCTATCAGGACTTAAAGCTGCCATTTACTATTGCAAATAGCCAAGCAAGCGGCAAACGCCAATATCTGTCTTAATTAGCGCTATCATCGAGATAGGCGCGGGGTATCTGCCAAAAGGAGCAGTGCCAGTTGGAAATCCTTATCTGTCAAACCTGTGGTCTGTTGTTGCGCGGTGAGGCCAAAAGCTGCCTTTCTTGCGGCACGCCTGCATCCAAATACTCAGCGACCGCATTGCCGGTCATGTCAAACACATCAGCCCCTCTAGCCGTAGCTGTCGATCCTGACCCGCTCGTGCTTGAAAGAGTGGTCACGGCGCGCCGGCTTGGTACTTACAAGCTTAAATCAGGCAACGGATTCGGCAACGGACACAACGGCGAAAACGGTCATGGCAATGGCTATGGCAATGGCAATGGCAATGGAGACCACGGCAACGGGCACAACGGTGAAAACGGCGGCTCGACGGGCAGTTCCATGAGCCCATCCAGCTCGCAGACCGGACTGGCCGCACTCAGTCTTGGATTCATGAGTGGTCGCAAACCTGCCGCCAACGATCCGCTTTTTGCAGACAATCCCTGGGGTGAAGCCGAGACGGCGACACCACCGCCCCTTCCTGGCGAACCAACACAAATTTCGCCTGCAGCGCCGCCCAGCTCGGGACAATTCGACCCAGTCAGCAATAACGTTCCTTCTACTGATAACGCACAAGGGCAAGCTCCTCTGACACCGGCGGCTTTGCCCAGCGACCCTGCGCAAGGCACATCTCCCTGGTTTACGCCGGCATCGCAAACTCCCTTTTCTCCAAACCTGGATCCATTTTCATCGGGAGCCCAAGCTGCTCAAAACATGTTCCTCGGCGCGCCGCAGCCCCCCGCTGAAGTTAGCGCTGCAGAGCCGATTGGAGCCTTTGCGCCCAAACCGGGCAACCAGGAAGCCGCTGAGCCGGCACCGCAGATGATGCCGGCGGCGCAGTCGGATTTACCGCTGGATCCTTTCTCGTTCGACAGCCAGAGCCCAGCAGCTTCTCCAAACGATGGTTTCTACGAACCGACGCAAGTTTTGGAAAAGACAGAATTGATAGAAGGCGCTGGCTCATTTGGCGGTGAGGCTTCATCACCTTACGCGCTTGCGCCGGTATCCTCAGGCGATGATTTTGAAACAGCCACTCCCATTCAAGTCATGCCTGTAGACACCAAATCCGGTGACAATTTCGCAGCAGTCAACAATGAAATGCTGCCCTCCGGCGAGCTTGCACCTGAAGGGCAAACACCCGGCTCCGAACCTGTTCAAAATGACACAGGCATTGGTGTTGGCCAGGCAGCAGCAATTGCCGCAGCAGCCGCCATTGCCGGGGCAGCAGCCGGGGCCGCAGTGACCAATGCGATTCATAACAAAGCAGCCGGTGCTCCCGGTGGTGATTTCTTCGACGCCGGCGCGCCGACTCCTCGCAGCGATGCCACCGCATCCGGTTCAACTCCATCATTGGAAGAAGAAGCTGCATTTGACCCATTTGCTCCGGCGGCTTCAAAACCGCAAGCAGCAAGCACATTTGCCGGAGGTGCGGCCGACGACTTTTTCAGCGCCGCGCCGATTGGAAAACCGAAGCGCGACGACGGCAGCCTCGACGATATCAAAGAATCGGCTCAAGCTGGCATGGATGCATTCAACTTCGATTCAGGCAGAAAAACCAGATCAAATGATGATGCATTTCCTGACGAGAGCGTAAATCGGGGCAAAAGAGATGAACAGTCAAAGCTCTCAGACACCGAAGAAGTTCGTCCGAAAATCGCCCGCCCTCGAGGTTTTGCTCCAAGCAAAGACAGCAAGGAAACAATCAAGCTTCAGGAGGATAAAACCGAAAAACCGGATAAACTCGAAAATCAAGACGACGACTTTTTTGCAGGAAGAAAGCATAAAAAGGATTCTGACAACGATAGCGACGACGAAGATTCCGACAAGGAAGCACCACCGCCAAGAAAGTCATTTTCCGGCGGCTCTTCGACCATAAAAAGACCGGGCGCAAAGAAAAAGGAAGTTGTCAAAGACAAACCCAAGAAGGGTAAAAACAAAGACGAAGACTCAGACGAGCTCGACGACGATGAGAATCTGCCGTTCTTAGAGCGCGAAATCAGCCTCGGCGGCATGACGGTAAGCAACAAGTCGGCGATTATTTTGGGCACCATTTGCGCCTTCATGACCGTAGTCGTCTTCAATACTTTCTGCACATTCTGCACTTATCTCGCCGGCTCCTTGCCAAAGAACGGCGCAGCGCAAAGCGGCGGCTTATTGGGCGGACTGGGCGGTGGACAGAAAGCCGTCGATATCTCAGGCATCTACAACGTCTTCTATAAGACGCCCATGGAAAGAAACGGCAACTCCTTCAAGATGCAACTCGGACAACAAGGTACGCAAATTTATGGACGCGGCGAAGACTTAGGCGGTCCCTGGATTTTGCAAGGCAACCTGGTAGCACCAAATGGCGTCGTATTTAGAAAGTTCTACCTGCGCGACGGTAAACCGTTCGGCAAAGGCATCGAATATAAAGGTATGGTCGGCGTCACCGAATTGGGTCGCCCATACATGCAAGGTCAGCTCAGTTATGAAACAAAAATGGGCAAATTCTGGCGAGCCACGATCGCTCAGGTGAGTGGCAGCTGGAGAGCCGTTCAAACTGTTTCCGGTGCCGTTCTTGCAACCAGTGGACAACCGCAGCCACAAATACCGGCAGTCGCCAGCGCACCACTTGGTGGCGGCAACCCGCTGCAAATGTTGCAACCGAACGACAGCCACAATCGCGGCGATATGTCGGCGTTCTTCATGAAGATCGCATTCTTGCTGATCGGTGTCGGCGTCTTGCTGGCGATGGGAGCGTTGTTCATCTTCGGTCCATCCGGTAAATTGAACATCCTTGCCAAGCAGGAATACATTCCATCTCAGTACAAAGCGCAGCACAATAAGATGATGCGCGAATGGTCGAAGCCCTGGAAGAAAGGCGCCATGCCTCTCGGCACACGCGTAGAGTGGAGATTCTGGAAGCCCTGGGTACCACGCGTAATGGCCATGCCGCCTGAAGCTCGAACAAACAATCCGCACATGATCGTTATGGGCGGCTCCGACAAGGGCAAGTCGCGCTTGCTGGCAAACATGATCAGCCACGACATTGAGTCAAACGACCGCGCTGTTATCGTAATCGACTCGGACGGTGAGCTTATTGACCTCATCACTAACTGGACCGCTGCTCATGTGAAAGGAAAGGAACTTGCGAAGCGCATTGTCATCGTCGACCCGACCTATCGCGGCGGATCAATGTCTTACAACCCGCTCGAACCACTGGAAGATGTCAATTTCATTGATGCCGCATCAGCCATAGTCCATGGTTTCAAAGCAATCTACACCGAACCTCCTGGCTCTCAAAGTCAGTGGAACCAACAAACCGCCAACATCTTGAGAAACGCGGCCATCTTGCTTATGGCGAATAACAAGACCCTTATCGACTTGCCCACGCTTCTGCAAGACAACGATTTCAGAGACATCCTATTAGAAGGTATTGAGAAGAAAAAGAAAGAACGCACCGAATATTCAACACTGATCGAAACATGGGGTCAGTACAAGAGACTGGCAAGAACAGATCAATGGATCAACTGGGTGGAGCCGATTCTCAACCGCGTCACCCCGATGCTCAGCGATCCACGCATCAGACCGATTCTCACCAAGCCGGTAGGCGATCTAAGACTGAAAGACTTGATCATCAACAAGCAAGTCTTGCTTGTCAGAATTCCGCAAGGACAACTTGACCAAAACGCCAATTTGCTCGGTTCGCTCCTTGTTACAGGACTGAAGCAAGCGGCTCTAGGCCTGTCTGTTCACGACAGCGACAAGCAGCAACCATGCGCGCTCTATCTCGACGAAATGAACAACTTCATTGAAAAAGAGACTATTGAAGCGCTCACTCAAGAAACCGACAAGTTTAAGATCGGCTTTGTCGGCTGCTGCAAGACGCTCCAACATTTACCGGAGGACTTCAGAAACCAAATCATCATCAACGTCGGCACCGTATGCGCATTTGCTCTGGCTAAGAAAGACGGAGACCTGCTCGGTCCGCAAATGTTCCGCGTTGATGGCAGAAAGGTAAAACACAGAACAATTCAGAACTTCTTCAACCAGGTCAACACCTCACCCCAGTTCGAGCTAATTTCCGACGAAGAAAAGCTCAACATCGACAGGGTCGTAGGTCAAGAAACAAGAGACTTCTTCTGCTACAGGGTAGGTACGGTTGCAGGCACATTCAGCCTGAGGACACACGAATTCGCGGATCCACCTAAGGCTAAAGTGAAGTCTAAGCTCATCGAAATGATGCACACCGGTACAAGTCCGAACTACAGTAAGAAACCGGATGTTGCCTAGCTCTTGCTTCTTGAAAGCCTGAAAAGTACAACTATTGCCCAGAAGTACTAATTTCAGCCTGAAAGGTCATGATTGAAATGAACAGAATTCTGCCCTCGCGGCTATCTGAGCCGTTGAAAGACTTCTTAAATGAGTATAATCAGGGTCAGCGGCTTAAGCGCTCCGACCGATAAGTAAGGAAACCCGGGACAACCATCATGGATGAAGGTCCGCGCAATATATGGGAAGAAAAAATCGCCGACCTCAGGCGATACGACCTTGACGGGCTTGAGTTAGACCCGGTCTCCGGGGCGGACATTGTCAGTTGGCCCGTACCTGGCTTGACTTTCGTCAGAGTTGACGGCATTCTGCGCTCCTGGGACATCGAGGGCGAAAAGCAACAAGCCAAACAACAACCACAGCAAAACCAGGATCCCAACCAGGGACCTAAGCGCATGTACTTGATGGAAGATGCGCTGACAGGCATGCACAGCCAGAAGGCATACCTCGCCTTTCTTGTCCTGGGAGACAAAACCGGCGTTCAATACTATATGGGTGCCTCAATCGCCAATACTGGCGACGGCAGCGATGGCACCGACTCCACAAGTATTTCCTTCAACACTCTCAAGTCGATTTTGCACAGCGTCTACAACGGCGTAGATACTTACAAAGACCCGTTCACGCTCGAGCAAATGAAAGCGATGGTGGCACCACTTGCCACACACACAGGTATTATCACCGGCATCCCGGCTCTCAAATCCACCGCCGGCGATACCATGGAATCAGAACAAATCGAACGACTTGCCAGCGGCTTGCAAGGCAAAGACTTCGGCATGATGGTTCTGGCAGCGCCGATTCCGAAGGCCTATGTCACTAAAGAAGAGTTTCACGTCGTAGATCAAATCCAGCGAGCGCAAGAAAACGAAGACCCCGAAAAGAAACGACGCATCAAATATTACCTAGAACTTCAAGACGCCTATTTGAAACATATTCAGTTAGGCACCGCAATTGGAAGTTGGCAGGTCGGCACATATTTCTTCGCGCCTGATCGCTCGGTGTTTGCTCGCTTGCAATCATTGATCCAGGCAACTTATGTTGACGAAACAAGCCGCCCGACCCCGTTGCGCACGCACGAAATAAAAGGACTGCGTGAGCATGTTTCCCAATTCGGTCTGGTGAAGAATCAGAGATCAGGAGAATCATTCCAGACTTTGCTTGGATATCGTTTCCTGACACCGCTGAATTCGCGTTTGCTTTCCGCTTACATCCACTTGCCCAAACGCGAAATGCCTGGATTCCGTATCAAGCGCTCTGCAGAGTTTTCCCTGGCCAATATTCCGCCCAAAGATCCGGTACGTATCATCGCCATCGGAAACATCCTGGACCGCGGCGTTGATACAGGCAACCTGTATTACATCGACGTTGATGCGATGCAAAAGCACACCATTGTCTGCGGCGTAACCGGCGGCGGTAAAACTAACACATGTTTCTACTTGCTCGGTCAATTGTGGAAGTTCAAAATTCCATTCATGGTTTGCGAGCCGGCGAAATCAGAATATCGACACATGATGTTGATGTCGGAAACGTTCAAAGGAGTAGGTCAGGCCTTCTCACTGGGCGATGAAACCGTATCGCCTTTCCGTCTCAATCCATTCGAGATCATGAAAGGTGTAAAAGTACAAACACACCTTGACGCACTGAAGTCGGTATTTAACGCCTCCTTTGAAATGTACTCGCCGATGCCGCAGGTTTTGGAAAAAGCTCTCAACTCCATTTACTCGGTCAGGGGTTGGGATTTGGTTCAAAACAAATGTAGAAGATTGCCCCCTGGAGTCAGCCTGGGAGATCCTGACTGCCCGCCGGAAATCTATCCGACAATGAAAGATCTCTACGAAATCATCGAACCGATTACAGAATCATTCGGATATTCGGAAAGAATCGGACCTGACGTACAAGCCGCTCTGAAAGCCAGAATCGGATCTTTGCTCATCGGCGGTAAAGGGCAGATGCTCAACACGCGCCGTTCAATTCCCATGGAAACGTTGTTCGGAAAACCAACTGTAATTGAATTGAAGATGGTTTCTGAAGACAGCGAAAAGTCTTTCTTGATGGGAATGATCATGGTTTTCCTATATGAGTATCGTGAAGCGCTAGGTCCTCACGACAATTTGCAGCATGTCATGCTCATCGAAGAGGCTCACCGACTGCTGAAAAACGTTCCGACTGCTCAGTCAGGAGAATCAGCCAACCCAGCCGGTAAAGCGGTTGAATTCTTCACCAACATGCTCGCTGAAATTCGTTCGTATGGTCAGGGATTCATCATCGCCGACCAAATCCCGAACAAACTGGCGCCGGAAGCGTTGAAGAACACGAACTTGAAGATCATGCATCGGATTGTGGCGGTCGATGACCGAGATTCCATGGGCGGCGCCATGAACCTTGACGATATTCAAAAGCGACACGTCACAGCGCTCGGACAGGGGCGCGCCATCGTGTATGCAGAAAAAATGGAACAGCCTTATCACCTTGCGATCATGTTCGACAAGACCAAGGAAGTGCCACCACCTGAGACACCGGAAGAATCAGATCAAATCGTGCGCGATGCCATGAAGGGTCTCGACATCGTCGCGACGTTCGACAGGCATCTTGGATGTAAATTCTGTCTGCACAGGTGCGACTCGAACATTCTTGACACCGCGCAAATGGTCGCAGACGACACGCTTTTCCGTCAGGTATACAACCGCTATCTGCTTTCGACGCTGAAAGATCTAACTCAGCTTGTGCACTTCAGAGCGCAAATTATCCACGAAATCCAGCGGGTTATCGGGGGTAGAGCGCGTTCTGGCAATATAACCGGCATCACGTGGTGTGCACTCACGCAGGCAACCGAGCGTTACTTCGAAAGAAAAGGAGAGGAGAACTACTGGTTCTACGATCAAGTAAAAGAACAACATATGCGCTGGCTCAATCTTCTCAGACCGGCATTCCAGCCCACTGAAGTCAACCGAAGATTGGATATCGCCGTGCTTCGACAGTGGCGAGATGACTTCCTAGAATTGCACAAACGCGATCAAGGTCCACTGCCCACCTGCGGTCCATGCACCTCAAAGTGCTTGTATCGCTTCGAAGTATCCGAAGTTGTACGAGATCCGAAAATCAAGTTCGACTTCAACTCATCAATCAACCGAAAGGACACCCCGGCATCGGATTCGGCAGCTTGGTTCTGCCGGCTGCTTACAGAGCGTCTAATCGGTCAAGGTGATGTTGACCTCGCCTACTGTCTGGCTGTTCACCTGATCAAAGATCAACAGCTATCGACAGACGCTCAGTTAGTACTGTTACACAAAGTTCGCACCGCCCTCGAAAACTTCCAAAACGAGGCCGAGGCGGAGCAACAGCAAAATGCCTGACGAAAATCGACAAAGAGATTTTACGCCACCGCGACCGTCGGGAACGCCCCCGACGCAACAAGACCCTCAACATCAAATTCCTCCGGATCAATTGCCGCTCGTCGATGAACTAGGAATCGAAGATGTCGATGATCCTCTCGCAGGTGGTCGTGGAAGGCTGTTCTCCGCTGCCGGTCGCTTCTCACCGTTGATTGAGTTTACCGACGAGCACGTAATCATGCATCCGCCTCAATTGCCGTTTACAGAAGACGGTCCGTCAGAAGATATCGTCACCAGGGTGGACGAACGTGGAGTATTACTCGACGAATTCGGCGCTGCAAAACACATTGCCGGAGCTCGCTTTAATGGGCAAGTGCTTTGGTATATGGGCAAACAATTGCCGGGCACCACAAAATACCTGGTAGCCTGGTTCGACCAAGAAGGCAAGGCGCACAATCTCTATGTCAACGAAGAGCCGCTTACCGTCGACGTTGTATTCCGATTGAGAAACAAAACGCATGACGGCGAACTGTCGTTTTTTGCAGACGTGACGACAGACTAAAACCTGTTGCGCAGCGAAGCGCCAGGCATGTTCAGCGGATCGTGCTCCGCCAAAGTGAATGGAATCATGCAGTCAGACGCTTACCGGCAAGGAACTTGCGGCAGTATTCTTGCCAGTTCGATTGCAAGTCGTTGTGGATGAGTTCTTGCGCCGCAGAGGCAGGCAAATCGATTGGCATTGTGCGTTGCTTGCCGTCCGATGCAAACTCGTGACGCACTGATGTGTTTTCGTTGATTTCGTAAGAGAGAATTGGTATCCAAACATCTCCAGTCAGAACTTCCAATTGCGTGCGGATGCAATTTCCTTCAGGAGAAGTCGATTCAACAACACGGCAATTATCGCCAAGCTTCTCGATCAAGCTGTTGATAATCGTCTCTTCGACCCATTTCCTTTCATCAGGATCGAGATTTTCCGAAAGCACATTGAACGAATTGGCGCCCTTGCCGCCCGTCACAACAGTATTTTCGTTGTCTTCGCCATTCAGCGACACGGTCGAAGCTTCACTGACATCCTCATGAACTATCCTCGGCACAGGGACGGCAGACGTGATAGTCGCAGTCTTGGTCGAGGCTGCAATTAGAGGTTGATTTCTCACTTCAACATCAACTTCTTTGCCGACTCCATCAAACGAATAAGTGCAACCCGGGCAACTGCTCGCTTCTGTGGTGGTCAAACGGTGGCACTGTGGGCACTGGCGGCTAGCAGTTTCGTACTTCGAAGAACTCCAGCTGGTGATGCTCTCGCCTC
>JAIETE010000012.1 GCA_019745505.1 Candidatus Obscuribacterales bacterium
AATCAATTTGTGTCCACGTGCGCAACTTGAATTTGCAAAAGAATAGAATTGCTTCACCCGAAACCCTTGCTGCTATTGCGTTTGCGGATTGAGAATCAAAACTGCCTTTGTGTAAAGTGTCCGCTGTTGCAAAAACGCGTACAGCCACAACCGTTGGAGTTCCGCATGTTTGGCTCGTCTTCACATACCAACGCTGGCCGAACGTTCAATAAATGAATGTCGTTATCGTGCCAGTGTGCGCATACTCATTTATGCATGGCTGTTTGCGGTACTAGGAAGGTGCATGTACTAGCGTCGCATCAAATTGAATGTTATCGAAATACGCATGCTGAGGACGAATTCGCACGGGGAAACTCAAATAGTCAGGTCGGAAGTTTTTCGTATCCATATATAGAGGTTTGGCGAAACCGATTCCCACTTTTTTGTCACGGTGGGAAGATTGATATAGGCAGCTATTGTTTTGTCGATTTTCGAAATTTCTGGATTTCGGAGCTGAAGTCTGGCACTATTGCGAATTTGCAGCGTCAGGGGTGTGAAAGGTAACTCTGATATCCACTTAGAGCGTAGAAGTTTTGGCGTTTTAACGGCGCAGCGGGACCATAAGAGTAAAAGAGCATGAGCACTTCAATGAAAATACTGGTCGCCATCGATGATTCGACGTTTTCGGATGCCGCAATTGCTTCGGTCACCGACCGCAGCTGGCCGGAGGGCTCAATCTTCAAATTGCTCAGCGTTGTAGAGCCCTTTCACCCCGAGTATGCAGGCTGGCACACGAATTATATGCCCGTTGCCGTAGAAGCTCAGAAAGAGCTTGTAGAAGCGGCTAAGACGCTGGTCAATCAGAAGGTGAAAAAGCTGACCGAGGTTTTTGGACGTCAGAATGTCCTGGCTGAAGTTCGAGAGGGATATGTCACGGACACCATTCTCGAAGCGGCGAAGGAGTGGCCGGCAGACCTGATCGTCGTTGGCTCCCACGGGCGCACAGGCATCACTCGTTTGTTGCTCGGCAGTGTGTCGGAGGCAGTTGTTTCGCAGGCTCCCTGCTCTGTCGAGATAGTTAAAATGCCTAAAAAGCACGCCAAGGCTTAGAATCCCGCCACCAGTTGCGCCTGCTGCTTATCGTCCCGTGCCGAATGGCAAAAATCAGCCTCTCGATGATCTCAAAGAGGCACGAAAAAGACGCCCCCGGGAGGGCGCCTGATTTGCTGAATGCCGCGACTATGCTGGCTTCTCGGCCTCGTCTTCGGGGACGTTTTCCCAACTGTCGAAGTAGGCTTTCTTCCCGCCCATAAACAGCGATACGAGAAGCCAAATGCCCATGATGGAAATCAGAATGAATGGCGGCGTTGATGCTGGTACGTTTTCCATTGTTTACCTGAATTATGCCTGTGTTGAAAGCTTAAAGGCGTGCTACTGGCTGAGTATACAGCAGGCGGCACTGTTCAGATTATAAACATTTGAACCGCCGGTTGGTAGTATTAACTCCAATTAGCTTCCTCTTGTAATTGCCACAGATTGCCCTTCTGGCGGCTTGAAGCGGCTCATGGCTTCTATTAGCTATGTGCTATAAAGACGGTTGGTTTCAACACCGTCAGGGTGAGAAGAGGAATTGTCAATGAGTTCTAAACGTTATTCGTCGCTGCTTTTGACTGTATTGTTCGTCAGTTCTACAGCAGCCGCCAACGCAGGTTCCAAATCAATGTTGGACCCGTATGTCTCGGTTCAGCCACCTCTAAGCAAGAAACCGAAAGTTGCAGGCGCTAGAGGGGCTCATCAAGATGTGGTCGAGTCTACGCACACGACCTATATATCGATGCCCATGCCGGCCGAGGAGAAACCCAGCGGCGGCGGCGGCGGCGGCAAGTTCGGCGGTCTTTTCTCAAAGAAGGACAAACAAGCAAAACAGCCCAAGCAAGAACGCGTTGCCGAGGCTCCAGCCGCAAAAGGCGATGGTCTTGCGTCCAAGTCTCTTGATTCGATGAAGAATGCCGGCTCAAGCATCGTCGGCGGCACCAAAGCTGCCGGCTCCAAAATAGCCGAAGGTTCGAAAGTAGTTGGTGGCGGCATCGCTACCGGAGCCAAGAAAGTAGGCGGTGGTATTGCTACCGGCGCCAAGGCATCGGGAGATTACTTCATGAAGGGTGTTCATGCGATTGGACACGGCTTCAAGAGCACCGGCGAGAAGGTCAAAGGCGGAGCTGGTTCTGCCGGATCGAAGGTTGCCGGACTGCCCAAGCTCTGGGGCAAGAAAACCGACGGACAAGAGAAGGCTAAGCAGGAAGCAATCGCCAAAGCCATAGCCGAAAGAAATGCGGCCAAACAACAGCCGCAACAACAGCAAGAAATCGCCAAGGATGCCGAATGGGAAGGCACCGATTCCGTAGCCAATGCGGAATCCGCCAAGCCTGCACCATCTGCCGCACCTGTTAAATCCAACACAATTGGATTCCAGACTCCGCAGCATGCCGTTAAGGCTCAAGGAAAGGGCGGCGGTATCACGGGTGGATTCACAAAGGCTTTGGGCAAACTGAATCCTTTTGGTGGCAAGTCTCCTGCTGTTATTCAGCCGGTGGTTCGTCCACAATCAGCGATTCAGTCGACAGCTGCAACTCAAGACGCGATTCCGCAATAACTCGAATTCGCTGCTGATACGCGTGCCATCTCTCAACCTATCACCGGACCATCTGGCTGCGGTCAGAAAGGCTGTTCGTCCTACGACAATTATCCGTTGCCCCAGGCTGGATGAAGTAGTAGGCTCCGAAACGCTGATTGCCAGTGAGACCTTTCAGTACACAGGCAGCTTCAAATTCCGGGCGGCATATTCTGCTGCGCTTCGCTCTCCGGCCAGCCGATTAATTGCGGCATCCTCCGGCAATTTTGGGCAGGCTCTGGCATATGCGGCCTCATTGATGAAGAAAGAGGCGATCATCGTCATGCCTGATAATTCCGCATCAGTTAAGGTCGAGGCGGTTAAGCGATACGGTGGTCGCGTTGAACTTGTTGAAACGAAGAAAGTGAGCCGCGCCCAGCGCGTTTCTCAACTGGCTGAGCAATATCCTGACGCCCAGGTTCTCAGCGCTTACGATCACGATGACGTGATTGCCGGCAACTCTACTTTGGGGGCTGAATTAGCCGAACTCTGCCCTGCTTATGATACGGTAATAGTGCCGGTCGGCGGCGGCGGATTGAGTGCCGGTCTAATCGCCGGTCTGAATCAGGCCGGTTCGAGCATGGAAGTATATGGGGCCGAACCGCTGCTTGCCAATGACGCAAAGCGTTCGCTGGAGGCGGGCAGAATCATCGTCAATGAGGAGGAACCTCAGACGATTGCGGACGGTGCGCGAACCGTCAGCCTTGGTGAGCGCAATTGGTCGATTTTGCATAAAGCCATACGCGGGATTCTCGAGGTGAAAGAAGAAGAAATCGAAAATGCGGTTCGCCTGCTCTTCAATCTGGCCAATCTTAAGGCTGAGCCAACCGGCGGATTGGCTCTGGGTGCCGCTATCGCCAACAGGCGGCTGTTTCAAGGCAAGCGTGTCATCTGTGTCGTCAGCGGCGGTAACGTGAATCCGGATGTTTTTATCCGCATTCTCGAAGGCGCGTAGAAAGCACTAAGGGTGGTGCCTGAGCGGCCGTTGCATCACTTAAAAGCTTTGCAATTCGGCTCCAAGTCTAAGCCTCCATGCAGATACTCGCATGATTAGCGGATGATTTCGCAGTCGGGCAGCCATTTTGTCAGTTCGACCATGCCTGGATAGGTGACAAGGGTGCTGCGCAGCCAGAGTTCTCTCAGGCTGGTCATTCGGCATAATTGAACGACGCCGGAGTCAGCGACTTTAGTGCAATTCAGCCTCAGCACTTTCAAGTTTTTCAAGGACTTGAGCGCGGTAAGACCTTTGTCCGTGACCTTTGTGAATGACAGGGAGAGAGTCTCCAGTGATTGCAGGCGTCCGAGATATTCGAGAGCGCCGTCTCCCAGGTCCGTATCATCCAGTTGCAGCTCAATTAGGTCTGGGTACCAGGAAAACAGCGGGGCGGAGATGTTGGTGATCTTCGTGGAAGAAAGGTTGAGGCGCTTCAGCTTGGTCAAACCTTCCAGGAAATGCAGGCCCATATCACCTACGTCGGTGCAACTTATATCCAACTGCCTGAGGTGCGTCAGTCTGCCGACGTGTTCCAAATCTTCGTCCGTGATCTCGGCTCCGAGGAATGACACGGAGTGCAGCACGTCGTTTTGAACGCGTGTCAGAGGCTGGCAGCCCAGGAGTTCGTCGAAACTAAAATACAGCGCCAGCTTGGCGCCGTCCGGCACTTTGACGGGGCCGATAGCCTCGCCCAAGAAGGTCGTTGCCCCGTCTTCTGCCAGGGTGTAAAGCTCACCCAGTGACCGGTCGCGGGGAAACTGAATAGTTTTGACGTCGGGAATTGAGGACACCACTTTTGAGCTTCCTACAGGTTCTGTCGCACAGCAAGGGGTGTGCGCAGCAGGCTATGAGAACGTGCCTTTTTTATTATTACCTACCTGTTTGGATTTGCATAGGAACGCACCTAGTAAAAAAGTTGTGATCACCCGTTGGAGGGATTTTGTCGGTGAATTTTGCCTACCTCGTGAAGGCTGTTTGCGCGCTGCCCGCCGTCCGGAAAGCAAGTCCGGTAAGGTGTCACCAGAGTCGGCTCGAATTGAGTTTCTAATCCAAAATGCGCTCCAAAAAGTAGTCCAAAAAAATCTCCGACAATTCGCGATTTTTGTCTAAAGACAAACACCACAGGTGGTGCCTGTGGTGTTTGCGATTTCAGTTTGATGTTGCAGTTTCGGAATTCGCCTAACGGCAGTTTTACCGTCAGTGAAATTCCTAGACTGTTGCAGCCATTCTTTCGCGCTCGCTTTCCACGATGCTGCCGGCTCTCGCCAGGCTGCGGGGGAATTCCCGTCCGCGTTGAAGCACTTGCTTCTCGACGGACGTGGGCTTGAAGACGCTCTTGAAGTAATCAATAGCTTCATCAACATCGAATTCACGGCAAGAGAAAATGTCGAGTGTGACAAATCCCTTGTCCGGGAAAGTGTGGATGGAAATATGCGACTCCGCGATTAACACTACGCCGCTTACTCCCCAGTCATCCGGCACGGTGCCGGAATATCTGAACACATACGGCGGCATGATCTTAGTCATATCTAGTTGTGCCGGGTATGCATCCAGCGTTTCGCTAACCAATCCGAGATCTCCGAGTAGATCTTTTGGGCAGCCATACGCTTCGAGAATGAGATGTGGTCCGAACATGTTTCTTCCCCCTCTTGTATGTTCGTTGGTGTGACGAACATGTAGTGGAATCCAGTGTGTCCAGAGCGAGAGCTCTGTGGGGTACACGAAACGCTTACTTAACACCAGTGTTGGACTACTTCCTTTCTGGGAGTTGGGCGTTGTTGTGTGGTGCGAGTCGTCCTCCGTTGGGATTAATGACAAATGCGTTTCGCATTCTACAAGTAAAAAGTCTGATTTGCACGGAAAATGTTCCCGCCGCAACATTTTCCCTCTTGAGCCCGACAGGCACCAAATAAGCGCTCCTTGATAAGGTGGTTTTTTAAGGTCGAAATTGCTCACACGGAGATGCGCTTTACATGCCGGTCTTGAAGGATTGTTAGTTTTTGTTAATATTGGCTTTTGCCGGGCAATTTCTCCCCCTCGCGGGGGAAGTCAGAGGCTGAGAGGGTTTTCGACAGTGTTAAGAAGAGTGGCTTGGGCTGCGGGTTTTGTCCATGCAATGAAAATCGGCCCAGCGATTTTCAGGCCAAGCGGATCAGCTTCACCATCTTTTGAACTCGCAATATTCTCGAAGCTGGGCTCTGAAGTCCGGCTTCTGATGAGTGTTTTGAGCGAACGTCTTAATGTTTTGTTTAAGCTTACACGCGCACGCGGGCAATTTTTACGGCGACGTTGTCTTTGAAGTTTGTCGAGATGTCGTCCGCCAGTCTCTGATCGGCGGTCACCCAAAACTGGCTTCCCACAAGGATCGAGTGATTCTTTTTGCCTTTCGGGAAATTGAGAATGACAGGATCTTCTCCCTTGTGGACATTCAGTATGTCTTTCAGCCGGTGCAAATCGGCAAAGGTTTGTTCGGAGGAGAAAGAGATGCTAACCAGCGAGGCATCAGCGATCAGGCGCACTGAGTTGCACATCAGCGACAGCCCTTCATCGTTTTTCTTCGTTTTCGCCTTTACCAGCAGTAAGTTTTGCGGCAACAGGACATCGGCAGGAATTTTTTCCAGCTGCTCGCCGTAGATGACGACTTCCCGTGTGCCAAGCAGGTCTTCGAGCTTGACGATGCAGAGGAGCTTGTTCATCTTCGTAAGCTTCTTTTCGATGCCTGCAGCCAGACCTCCGACGATGACGTTGCTGCCGTCCGGTATGTCGTTGAGCTCAACCAGAGTATGCGTGGTCAGCAGCTTGAGACGGTTGAAGACACGCTTGAGAGGATGGCTGGTGATGTAGAAGCCGAGCAGCTCGTGTTCGAAACGCTGCAATTCATGCTCTTGAAACTCACCAGGATCTCCGCGCAGCGTTTCATCTACTTTTGCAACACCGGTGTCGGCGGCGAAATTGAACAGGTTCATCTGCCCGGTCGCCAGCTCCGTTTGTCTTCGCTGTCCGGACTCAACCAGGCTGTCCAGATTCTCCAGCGCCTGTTTGCGCGAGACATTGAGACTTTGGCAGGCGCCGCATTTGATCAATGCTTCAAGAGTGCGCTTGTTGACCACGCGCAGGTCGATTGTTTCGAGGAATTCTTTGATCGATTTATACGGACCCTTGTCTTTTCTCTTCGAGACGATTTCTTCTACAGCCGCTTCTCCGACGTTTTTGATCGCTGATAGCCCGAAGCGAATCGACTGTCCGTCGGCAGTGAAGTCTGCGCCGGAGACGTTGATGTCCGGTGCCAGAATGTCGATGCCGATGGATTGGCATTCAGCAATATAGCCGCGAACCTTTTCTTGGTCGTCGGCGACGCTGGAGAGCAAAGCGGTCATGTATTCGACCGGGTAGTGAGTCTTCAGCCAAGCCGTCTGATAAGTCAGCAACGAGTATGCTTGCGAGTGCGACTTGTTGAAGCAGTACTCGGCGAACTGAACCATCGTATCGAACAGTTCGTTGGCGAGTTCTGGAGAAATGGCGTTTTTCGCGCAACCGCTTAGGAAAATCTCGCGCTGCTTTTCCATCTCTTCAGGCTTTTTCTTACCCATAGCCCGGCGCAGCAAGTCGGCTTGACCAAGGCTGTATCCGCCAAGCTTCTGTGCGATCATCATGATCTGCTCTTGGTACACGATTTGCCCATACGTGTCTTTCAAGATGGGCTCAAGCAACGGCGTCTTGTAGGTGATCTTCATCCGGCCGTGTTTGCAATCGATGAATTTGTCGATCATTCCCGAATCGAGCGGACCTGGTCGATACAGTGCGATGAGCGCAGATAAGTCCTCCAGGTTGGAAGGCTTCATATCGCGCGCGACTTGCCGCATACCGGTCGATGTCTCTAGCTGGAAGATCCCAGTCAGATCGCCGTTGCTGACGGTTGTGTAGACCTTCTCATCGTCGAGTGGAATCTTATCCGGATCGATTTCGACGCCCTTGGTCTCTTTGATGATCTTGATCGCTTTGTCGATCATCGTCAGGTTGCGCAGACCGAGGAAGTCCATTTTGACGAGCCCGACGTGGGCAACGTCTTCCATGTAGAACTGTGCGATGACTGTGCCGTCGTTGTTGCGTTGCAGAGGGCAGATCTCTTCCAGCGGCACATCGCCGATCACTACGCCGGCTGCGTGCATGCCGAAGGTTTTGTTGCAGCCTTCCAGCTGTTTTGCAACGTCGATGACCTGGCGTGCTTCTTCGTTGGTCGAATAGACCTTTTTGAAGTCCGGGTGCTCCGCAATCATTTCTTTGAGTGGCGTCGGCTTTCCGCGAACAACCGGGATCATCTTTGCCAGCTTGTTGGACTCGGCAAATGGAAAGTCGAGAACTCGCGCGACGTCTTTGATAACCGCTTTCGAGGTCATGCGGTTGAAGGTGATGATCTGTGCAACGTGGTCTTGCCCGTACTTTTCGGCAACGTATTTGATCACTTCTTCCCGACGTTCGATGCAGAAGTCGGTATCGATATCGGGCATGCTCTTTCTTTCGGGATTGAGAAATCGCTCGAAGAGCAAGTTGTAGCGAATCGGGTCGATGTTGGTAATGCCGAGGCAGTAAGCGACTAGGGAGCCTGCGGCGGAACCTCGTCCTGGGCCTACAGGAATGCCCTTGTCACGGGCGTATTGAATGAAGTCAGAGACAATGAGGAAGTACGAGGCGAAGTTCATGTCCTCGATAACCTTCAATTCTGTGCGCGCGCGGTTGGTAACTTCATCAGAAAGCTCCTGTCCGTAGCGCGCTTTTGCGCCTTCAATGACTAGGTGATTGAGAAAACTTTCAGCAGTGTGACCGGGCGGCATCGGAAACACCGGTAGTCGCGGGTCTGCCGCCAGCTTGACCGTCTCGACCTTGTCCGCGATTTCCAGTGTAGAGCGCAACGACTCTTCAATGTATTCAGTGTCCAGGTGGTCACGGAAGAGATAAGCCATCTCATCGCCGTTTTTTATGTATTCCCAACCGGTGAATTTCATCCGGTTGGATTCGGTGACGGACTTGCCCATCTGAATGCAAAGCAGGCAGTCATGCGCCTGTGCGTCGTGCTTGTTGGTGAAGTGACTGTCGTTGGTGGCTACAAGTTTGATATTCAGCTCGCGCGCCAATTGAATCAGATAGCGGTTTGCCTTGCGGTCTTCAACCTGACCGTGATCTTGAATTTCCAGGTAATAATCGTCGCCGAGGACTTCTTTGTACCAGGATGCAACACGCTTTGCTTCGTCAAATTCGTCTTTGAGAATGTGCTGGCAAATTTCAGATCCCAAGCAGCCGGAAAGAACAATCAGCCCTTCGCGGTTTTCTTCCAGCATCTGCTTATTGATGCGTGGCTTGTAATAATAACCTTCCAGGTGCGCGCGAGTATTCAACCTGACGAGGTTTTTGTAGCCCTCTTTGTTTTTGGCAATCATCGTCAGGTGATAGAGCGATGTGCGTTTGGTTTTGTCCTTGATATTGCCGTCTATGATGTAGCCTTCACAGCCGATAATCGGCTTGACGCCACCCATTTCCTTGCATGTTTTAGTAAGTTCTACTGCACCATACATGACACCATGATCCGTAATGGCGACCGCAGGCATATTTTCAGCCTTGGCTTTCTTAACGAGATCTTTGATCATCGTCGCGCCGTCGAGAAGGCTGTATTCAGTATG
>JAIETE010000184.1 GCA_019745505.1 Candidatus Obscuribacterales bacterium
AGGGTCAGTCCATCACAGACTTGCAAGAAAATATGCACGGCTCTTTCGGGCGAGATGTTTGTCGAAGTTTGCAGAATTTCGGCCAGACTCTGGCCCTGCAAATACTCCGTGATGAGATAAGGCTTGGCATTGTTGAAGATGCCGAAGTCGAATACTTGTACGATATTTTGATGCTTGAGTCCGCTCAAAGTTTTCGCTTCTTTAGTGAAACGCTCCATGTGAAGCGGATCGCTTACCAGCGCAGAATTGAGAATTTTGATGGCGACAAAATTGTCCATCAATGTATGACGTGCTTTATAGACAGTGCTCATGCCGCCCCGTCCGATTACGGCGAGAATCTCGTATTTATCGGCAAAAATCGTGCCCAGTAACGGATCAGGCAGAACGGGCGTCAGTGGTCTTCCATCGATGGGGCAGGCGCTTGTTCCGCTGGGAAATCGGCCCTGACACTTCATGCAAATCAGTGTTATTTCCCCGTTCGCCTGATTTTCTAAGTCCACGCCAAGCCTCGCAATTTTCTCTGGGCAAACAGAGCTTCGTTCGGATGGGGCAGGAATTGTTACCCCTCTAAACTCGTTAGACAATAGTGAATCATAACCTCAAACCGGACCGGAAATGGCCGCACGAAAGCTCGGCGCGGGCAGATGGAAGATCTCGCCGGGCCTTTAGCGAATTAGATTCAGTTCAGCAGAAATTGCAGATATTTCACAGACACCGAGGCGCCGGCAAGAATTAAACGCCGGTCATCTGACCGCGCTCTCATTCAATTTATTACGGAGGGGATTAGCTTGGCTCCCAGGTGCCGTTCTTCATGTCTTTTCCGAGGCGGAAACCATGAATCAGGTTGGCTCTGGTCAGTTGATAGATTTCGTGCAGTGCATCGGTGTCTTCAATACCGTGTTTTGTAGACATGGCATTGACCTGCTGCATTGCCACGGCGGAGAAATAGACGAAAACCTCGTCTCGCACCTCTCCGCGCCCCTGGTTGGGCAGGCGCAGCACCGCGCGTCCAAAATCGTTGTTGACGGCTTCCACAAGCTCGTGTGTCAGTGAATCGCCGTAAAAGGTATCCGCTTTCTTACCCATTGAATCCTCTTAGCTCAAAAGTCATCACCCACTGGCTTTGACTTTTCGTCTACATGATCTTTTTAAAAGAATCGTTCTTAGACAATCGCACGTTCGTATTGGCGATTTAGATCAATTATCGAGGGCGTCCAACGCTCTTCGTATTTCCTTGATGTCTTGCCACATCAGCCATTTGGGGCTTCCGACCTCTCTCGATTCATTTCTCAGAAGAAAGGAAGGATGAAACACGGGCATTACTTTAGCACCGTTTTTGAAGTCGAACCATTTACCTCGAATACGACTTATCGGATCCTTAACCTGCAAAACTCCCTGCACAGCGGTCGATCCAGCCAATACGATCAATTTTGGTTTAACAAATTCAATCTGAGCTTCAAGAAATGATCGGCATGCTTCCATTTCATCTTTGCCAGGAACCCGGTTGCCCGGCGGGCGACACTTAACCATGTTGCATATATAAGTATCTTTTTTGCGATCAATGTTTACGGAAGCAAGAATTTTGTCTAATAGTTGACCCGCGCGTCCAACAAATGGCAAGCCCAATTCGTCTTCTCTTTGTCCAGGACCTTCACCAATAATCATCAATTGCGCGTCCGGATTGCCGTCTGCAAAGACTACATTCTGGCGTGTCTCGCAAAGGCGACAGGCCTGGCAGGCGGCAGCTGCGGCGGCTGCTTCTTCCAGTGATGTTATAACGGTGACAGAAGAGGTTGCGAACGAAAGTTGCTGGGTCATGTCGTGGCCGGCACCATATTCGGAGTCACAGTGGTTGTGTTGACGGCATGTTCTACCAGCGAGATTACTGGTGAAGTCATAGTCAACTCATCTACTGTAATACCGTTTACGGTGTCGAGCGGATAACCTAGGCAGATTTTAGCTGTCTCGCGAAAGCGTGCTGGATCGCCGGTTGTGTATATGTGAGAGCGTGAAATTCTCGCTTGTCCATTTGTATATGCGGATGGTCTGGTGTCGATATCCAGGGCGAGCGCCGATTGCGGATTAGCTGCAGCGATGGATTTGGCAATCGAGTTGGCCAATAACACAGCAGGATCGATCAGTTGAACTCTGTCCTGCAAGAGCCGTGCCAGAGCCGCTTCAACAAAGGGAAAGTGAGTGCAGCCTAGAATTACTGCTTCAGTGTTTTCTTTGAGAAGTTTGTCCGCGTACTTTTTGAGCGCTGCATCCATCTCTTTCGATTCACTCAAGCCGCGCTCGATGAGCGGCACGAGATCGGGGCAGGCAATTTCCGTGACGCTCTTGTGAGAATCTCTTTCGTGTATGGCTTTGGAAAACGCTTTGCGTTTGACAGTTGTTGAGGTAGCAATAACACCGATTCTATTGAATTGGGATGCGACCAGGTCGGCCGTGACGCTGAACAGGTCGATGACCGGAACATTTGCTGTTTTGCGAACTTCGTCGCCAGAGACGGAGGCACTGGTGTTGCAAGCAATGACGATGCTGTCGACGGTTTGATTGGATATCCAGTGGACTATTTGCGATGCGAAATGGGATATTTCGCCGGCTGAGCGGTCACCGTACGGGCATCTTGCCGTGTCTCCCACATATACGAAGGAGTGAGCACTGGCTCCGAGGCGATGGGAAAGTTGGCGAAGGACGGATAGCCCGCCGAGCCCGGAATCAAAAAGACCGATCCGGGCGCCCTGCCCGATCGCGTCTCCAGTTCCGTCTGGCTGATGAATTTTATTAGCTGACAAATTCGGTCCCTGCTACCCTTTGAAACTTCCAGAAGCAAGTTTCAATCCAACATTATGATTCTCAACCAAAGCCCGGTGGTGATGGTTGGCACAAGTTTATGTTTTTGTTTTATTCACTTTAACTTTCCAAGGGACCGATTTAGGCGGGTAAAGTTCCACCTGGCAAGCCTCCACCTACATGGGGGACTTCTCGGATTTCCCAGCCAGTTCATGCTTCTCGGTCAAGAATTGAGTGATGCCTGCTGAAACCGAGTCGGCTATCTTGGCCTGATAATCGGACGATCCCAGATTATCTCTTTCTTGCTGATTGGATATAAAACCGACCTCGGCTAGGATGGCCGGAACCGGCGTGTGGTTAATCACGTAAAATCTGGCCTTTCTCACAGAGCGGTCCGGAACGCCCAGCCCCTGGACCAATTGCTGGTGAATAGCGCCAGCCAGGGCTCTGCTTTGTTCGGTTTGATAATAGGTTTCGATTCCGTAAATGCTCGATGTGCTCTCGAGGGCATTTATATGAATGCTGACAAAGAGGTCCGGCTTTGTCTCGTTTGTAATTCTGACTCTGTCTTCCAGTGACACAAAAGTATCGTCGCAACGTGTCATTACAACGCGCGCGCCCATTTGAGTGAGGCGCTTTCTCAACTGATTGGTTATTTGCAGAGTCAAATCCTTTTCCGAGACTCCCGATCTCTGCGCGCCGGGATCGCTGCCGCCATGACCGGCATCAAGAACGATAAGTTTGTCTTTGACGAGCCCCGTCTTCAAGCCGACCGGCATTGGTGAACCGGAAGTCGGTCGGATTTTGAGACTGAGCGACATGCCGTTGTCGACCAGAGCGTCGGCGACCTCTACGGTGTTGTCTTTGAGATCGAGAACCAGGCGATGAGTCAGTCCCGTGTCATCGGGTGTTCCCGTTCTCATGCCTCTGATAAGAATTTCGTCTTGAACAGAGGGCAAAGGGGCTGATTGAAGTGCAGGCAAACCATCGAAATCGATTACGTAACGCTCCGGTTCGTGCAGACGGAAGACTTTGTAATTGAGCTTTCTGTCGGCCTTGACGACAACGTCGGCGGCGCCATTGTCTTTCAATGGTTCGACATCGTTTAGGCAAACAGTGACTTGCCCCTGGTCTTGCATATCGCCGGCATTCTCTGCATCGGCTTGGGAGGCACGATTGTCGATTTTCGCATCGATAGGTACAGACGCTTTTGTTTCCGGTCTTGACGAAAGCTTTGCTTCTGGCTTCTCATCGGACTTTGCTTCAGACCTGCTCTCGTAATTTCTCTCGTTTTGAGCGTCGCTGCTTTTGGCTGGGGAGAAATTCAATTTCAGCCAACGCGCTACCGCCGATGGTGGCTTTTGCGATGCCTTTTCATCGGTCGATTTGCTTTCTATGGTCTGAGCAGTTTGAGCATTTGTCGATTTGTAGAGGACCTCGCCGGAAGAGTCTGATTTGAAGCGTTTTGCTTCCCAGATACCGGAAGATGAACTATTTTGAGAGAGCCATTTCTTGCTTTCCGATTCAGGAATATTCGGCAGTTTTTGCGCTTGAATCTCTCGAGCGACGGGAGGCTTTCTTGCATTTATTGCTGTTACATCTTTGAATTGTTTGCCACCGGCTGTAGTGCTGTGAGAAGCGATCGCATCTGCAGACTTGCGGTAGTCGGGTGCCACTGGTGCTATTGCTATCGGTTCGGGTGCGGCATTAACGGGCGCCGTCCTGATGCGGTTGGCGTGATTATCGGCCGCTGCCGTTGTGCGTGAGACGGCTGACGGCGAGCCTGGTGTCCATTTCATAATCAGTGCGCCAGGACGTGCATGAAAAGCCAGGCTGCGAAAAGCCCTGGCATTGAAAGCGCCGATCGAAATACGCAGAGTCGGAGGTTGGCTGCTGAACTGCCCGATGCGTATTTCTTGAATGCCGCTTTGACGCCAGGCGTCGGGAGCCAGACTTTCGGGCTTCAATAAGTGAGTAGCAAGTTGATACGAGACCCCTTCGAAATCGGCAACCAGGAGCGTCTTTCCATCAGGACCGGGCAGATACTGAATCTGCGGCGCCGGCAGCGGGTTCTTCGAATTGGTAGTAATTGTTATGGAGCCGTGCGCCAGATCTGGCGCTACGGAGACGACCCTGTCGGCTGCCGAAAAGGACTGAGCGAGTGAGTCCGGGCAGGCGATGGTCAGTAAGGCAGAGAGTGTTAGGAAACAGGCATGAGAACCAGTTTTCCAGGACATGAGACCACCTTAACTATTGACCGCCAGGCCATAATAACACGCGGGTCAAGCAGTAAGTGGTGTCATTCGTTACGACAGTTCAGATGATGTCGCATGCAGCCCTTATATTCCCTTGATATCGCTGTGCCACCACATGTGAGGCACAAATAAAATTGAGCTTTCCTCATCTGGGCTGACGTATGCCGTTAACCTGTTAAATTGATTTCCGTGGTTTCGAGTGCAATCGCTTTTTCCCATACCCCCAGCGATTTGCCCGTCCGGATGCGAATTTCGACAACCAAATGCGTTGCCAAGATTCCGCCTTCCAGAACCTGCAAAACTGAACAAAATCTGTTCGACCGAATTCGGTCCCTAGATTTCCCAACCGGTTCAGTTTCTTCTACAAACAGATCAGCTTCTAAAGGGAGTTTTCCAAAATGGATGTCAACCTGCTCGCGGTCCTAGGATGTGGCGCAGCGGCAATTCTTTATGTGATTGTCGTTGGAAGTTACGTGCTCGGTCTCAGCCCCGGAAATGAAAGAATGCAGGAGATTGCAGCTGCAATCGAGCAGGGCGCAAATGCGTTCATGAAACGCCAGTACACCTCTGTTGCTCTTGTCGGTGTCGGTCTTTTCATCATCATCGGATCGCTCCTTCCCAAAGACGGCTGGGTGACCGCTGCCGGTTTCGCAGTCGGCGCGACTTTGAGCTCACTGGCAGGTATCTTCGGAATGAAGGTGTCGGTCAAAGCCAACGTTCGCACTGCCGAAGCGGCTCGTGGTGGTTTGGCTAAAGCTCTCGATGTCGCCTTCAAGGGTGGATCGGTGACCGGACTTCTAGTTGTCGGTCTCGGTCTTATCGGCGTTGCCGGATTCTACATGGCGACGAAGAATGTCAATGCGCTGGTTGGACTCGGTTTCGGAGCCAGCTTAGTATCGGTATTCGCTCGTCTGGGCGGCGGTATCTACACCAAGGCTGCCGACGTAGGCGCTGACCTGGTCGGTAAAGTCGAAGCCGGAATTCCCGAAGACGACCCGCGTAACCCCGCAGTTATCGCCGACAACGTCGGTGACAACGTAGGCGATTGCGCCGGTATGGCTGCCGACCTTTTTGAAACTTACGCTGTTACAGCTGTTGCCACCATGCTTCTGGCATCGCAACAGTTCAAAGAACAAATTGCCGCGGGCAGAGGAGAAATTCTCTATTACCCACTCATTCTCGGCGGCGCCTCGATCATCACATCAATCATTGGTTGCTTCTTCGTACGTCTCGGCAAGAAGAACAACATCATGGGTGCTCTCTACAACGGTCTGGTCTGGTCGGCAATTCTCGCCGGTGTGGCTTTCTGGTTTGTCACCGACAAATATATGGCTGGGCTGCAATACTCGACGCTCAGTCTCTGGTCGGCTGCCATGGTCGGCTTAGTCGTGACGGGAGCAATCGTCGTTATCACCGAGTATTACACCTCCACTTCGTTTGGTCCGGTCAAATACATCGCAAAAGCCTCGGAAACGGGTAGTGCGACTAACATCATTGCCGGACTTGCAGTTTCACTCAAAGCGACCGCCTTCCCGGTTATCGCAATCGTTATCGGTATCGTAGTTTCCTTCGCTCTTTGCGGAGTGTTTGGTGTTGCCCTGGCTGCAATGTCCATGCTTTCAATGGCTGGCATCATCGTCGCTATCGACTCGTACGGTCCTATTACGGATAACGCCGGCGGTATCGCAGAAATGGCAGAACTGCCCAAAGAAGTTCGCGAAATCACCGATCCGCTTGATGCCGTAGGCAACACAACTAAAGCTGTGACCAAGGGCTATGCAATCGGTTCCGCCGGTCTTGCTGCTTTGGTTTTGTTCAGCTCCTACACCGAAGAATTGAACATGGCTTTGCAGAACGCAGCCTTAGCCGCTGGCAAAACTGCTGCAGAAGCAAACGTCATTCACTTTGACCTGTCCAATCCATATGTTATTTCCGGATTGTTCATCGGCGGTTTGATTCCATTCTTGTTTGCTGCAATGGCTATGGAAGCTGTTGGTCAAGCTGGCGGAATGGTTGTTACTGAAGTGCGCCGTCAGTTTAAAGAACGCCCGGGCATCATGGATGGTACTGCCAAGCCGGACTATGCAGCTTGCGTAGATATCGTCACTAAAGAAGCGATTCGTCAGATGATCGTGCCGTCACTTTTGCCGGTGCTGACACCTGTTCTGATCGCTATCTTAGGCGCTACCTTCTTGAACGATGCGCTGCCCGGAGAGTATGCGGCAGCGAAACTTCTCGGTGGTGTTCTTGTCGGCAGTATCGTTACCGGTCTGTTTGTCGCTATCTCGATGACATCTGGCGGCGGCGCCTGGGATAACGCCAAGAAATACATCGAAGAAGGCAACCATGGCGGCAAGGGTTCTGAAGCTCACAAAGCTGCAGTTACCGGCGACACGGTAGGCGATCCGTACAAAGATACTGCCGGTCCGGCCATCAACCCGATGATCAAGATTTTGAACATCGTTGCTCTTCTCATGGTGGCGTTCCTCGTTCAGTAGTGGCTAAATGAGCCAAATCCGCATCGCAAACAAACAGGATGAGCCGCACATTCGTGCGCTCGCCAAGGACGCCCTGGCGAGCATCTCGAAAGAGCTGGACCTGGATGGCGGCGATGCGGATTTAAAAAATCTGGAGTGGAATTATTTCGGACGCGACGGAATTTTTCTCGTGTTGGAGATAGAAGGCAAAGTCGCAGGCTATGCAGGTGCCGCGAAGATGTCTGAAGACGCGATCGAAATCAAACGCTTGTTTGCAAAGCCGGAAAGTGGAGGAGGAATTGAAAACCTTCTCGATATGCTTCTCGATTTCGCCCGCAAAATGGATTACAGGCTTGTTGAATGCGCGCAGAGTGCCGCTGAGCTCATGCCGTCCACTTTACTTGCCAAAAGATTCGAAGAGAAGGACGGGCGACTGATCTCCAGCGTGTTAAGCGAATAGAAGCTGAAGCGTTAACGCTTTAACTTCTAATCGCTGCTAAAGCCTACTGTCCGGGCGGAAGTCAAGAGCAGCTCGAAATATTCAAGCCTTGGCTCTGGAAGTTAAAGCGTTAACGCTTTAACTTCCAGAGCCTCTATATTCGATTTCGGGAAGGTTTGCGGGAATTGGGGGCAGGTGGAACTTCCTGGTGTTTGAGAAGTCACTGCCTGACAACCGCATGATTCTTAGCGCCGTTTAAGCATTTTGGGACTGTGGAATGAAACATGCGTAGGCAGTTGTCCGTTAGCTTCGAATTCGAGGCGGGAGCGACTTATGGAGAAGATTTCTCTGAGGACCATTTGGATGGCCGTTATGGTGGGCATGTTGATTGCCACGGCTCCCAGCTGGATGTTTGATCCCAAACATCAGACTTCGAATTACGATGCGCCCTGGATATATCCTGGCTGCGTGAATCATTAGAGTTTATTGTTCGCTCTAATTATTTTGCTTGAGGAAGCTGTATTCGGCATCCTCGAGCATTTTGCTTATTGGGGTCGGTTCGCTGGGATGATTTGTAAGAGGGCGCAACGGTAGCTGCCACCAGGATACGTCATGCCACTTTTCGAACTTGTAGCCGATATTTTTGTACAGACCCGTCTGTATGAATCCCACCGACTTATGGAGAGCCTCGCTGCCTGCGTTCGGCATGGTGATTCCGGCAAAAGCGTTGCAAAATCCCTGCTTTTTCAAAAGGGGCAAAAGTACTCCATATAAGGCCTTTCCCTTGCCCGTGCCATGAAAGCCTTCCTTAACATATACGGATACGTTAACGGAAAATCGGTAGGCCGCGCGCTCCATATGTTGGCCGGCATAGGCGTAAGCGACTGGCTGACCGTTCTCTTCAAATATCAAATAGGGAAATCGGGTCAACGTTTTTTCAATCCGGTTGCGAATTTCTTCCACTTCCGGCGCCTGTACTTCAAAGGTGGAGGGAGATTTCAGGCAATAGGGTGCATAGATGTCCAGTATGCTTTGAGCATCATTACTGGTGGCTAATCTAACCGGTTGTCTAATTGCCGTCATATGCAAATCGCCTCTTCTGTTGACGCTTTTACCAAACCTGTGCCACCATTCGAAACAGGCAGCAAACTATGAGTTGATAGAATTTGAAAATCTCATGATCATGTTTCCGCCAATAGTCTACAAGATTGGAAATGTCATCAAATACACGATGATGGTCTTGTGCACTGCATTTGTGCTGGCGGTGACCAGTTTTGGTGCGCTCGTTTGCTGGGATTTGCGCGACATTCCGGATCTTGCTTATCTGGAACACTATC
>JAIETE010000164.1 GCA_019745505.1 Candidatus Obscuribacterales bacterium
GATGGTGGCAGATTTGCTCTGAGGCGAATGTGACGAGTGACAAACGCCTGAAAAATGAATTAAAGCGGCAACTTTCAGAATTGCAGATGGTCTGGGGTGCCCCCAGCTAGCCATCTATTTGTTTGGATCTCCGGCGGGCAAGAGAAACCAGAAGGTACTGCCCTGGCTATCTTTACTGTTTACTCCATTTTTGCCTCCCAATTCTTCGACTATCAGTTTGCATACCGGCAAGCCCAGACCGGTGCCTCCTTTCTTAGAGCCATCCTTAATGTCAACTTGCGCATAGCGCTCAAAAATCAATTCCTGCTGGTCAGATGGAATGCCACGCCCACTGTCCTTGACTGACACTCGAACAAACTCACCTTCAGGCTCTGCAGATACGAATACTTTCGAGTTCTTGTTTGAAAATTTGATTGCATTTGAGAGTAGATTGATGAGAACTTGTTCCAGTCGATCGGCATCGGCGAAAACATCGAGTTGGAACGGTTCCACCTGAATTTGCACTTCGGCCTTCTTGCTCAGTTCTGTAACAGACTCCAAAGATTGCTCCACGACAGCGTTCAATGAGATAGATTCCGGAGGCATCTGCATTTTTCCGGCCTCCATTTTTTTTCAGATCGAGCAAATCATTGATTAGCTTAATCAACTTCTCCACATTGGCATGAACACGTTCCGACTGGTCTACCGCTTGCTTGCTTACCTCACCCAAAGCTCCCATGGACAGGAGTTCTAAAAAAAAACCGCACGCTGGTTAATGGAGTGCGGAGTTCATGGCTAATCATAGCCACAAAAGCTTGCTTTACTCATTGTGCTTCAACCAGATCGCAAGCCATCTGATGAAAAGCCGCATCGAGACTGGCGATCTCATCTCAACCTGAGACTGGCGCCTGAAGCTCCTTTGACTGCTTCAGCAGAATAGTGTTTAAGACCATGATTTTAATCCGGTCGGTAATATTGCGAGTAAAAATGACGGACAGAGCAATCACCAAAACTATGTTGGCAATTACACCGGCGAAAATCATGCGGCGATTGCTTTCGCGCAAGCGCCTCTACTCGAAAGGTCCTTGCTCCAGTCTCTGATCGGTTAGTTTACTCAGGTGTATGATGTCGTTGATAAGTGTCTAGTGGACCATGAGCATCGAATTATTCCCGTCATTCAGAGCACTGATTGACCTTCTTATCAATTCTCAAAAACACAAGCTTTTGCTCGTTGTTGAAGTCTCCTTGAGCTTTCAGCCAATCCACTGTGGGCGGCAATTCGGCGGATAATCGCCGGTAGGCATCCAATATGGTCTGGTCTCTTGCGCTCAAATATCGATTCAACAGACGCCTGCTGTCCCAGAGAAGCCGGCCGAGCTTTACTGTGTGCGCAGCTATATCTCTTAGCTTTTCTTCGTGGCGGGCTTCTGTTTCGGCTTGCTCTATTTGCAGATACAAGCAGCCCAAAATGACGATTTCAAAGGCGAGCAAAACAAGGACAACGGCCAGTCCTTTCGTTCTTAGTGAGTGCAGCGTTTCCAAACGGGAGCCCCTTTCAAAAAAACACTCAAGCACTTATTAATTCCTTGTGGGCACATCGAAATGCCTTTGCAATTATCTTTCGGCATAATCCACTTGTTTACGAGAAGTTCACGCTGCCTGCCCTACATTAGTGATGCCCCACTGAACTCCGCTTACTACGGACCAGATTCTATGTTTACCAGCGCAAATCTTGCGGCCGCAAGGCTATCAGCACTAGAGAATCATGATTGCTTCACGCGCAATGCTGAAGTTCGCTCTTACGACTCGGTAAACGGCAAGACCCTGGGCAAAGGCTGTAGAACTAAACAACCACTGGATTCTTCGCTGGTCTCGGTAGCGGCCCTTATCTCGAAGATGGATGAAGACCAACCGACTCAATGGGAAAGTCGCTCCGCACCGACCTTGCAATTACGTCCGGTTCGCAATCCGGACCAAGCCTTGAAATTGTTTCTGCAGAAAGTGGAAAAGCACCGCGTCGACAGAGAGGAAGCTCAAGCTGACACGGTCCCGGTACTGGATATCAATTCCAGTGAATCGCAAACTGTAACTCTCGACCGTGTACCGGCTTTCGAGCGTGAAGTTAGAAGGACCGCCTACACTCAGCTCATGAAGCATTCCAATGCAAGCAGAGACTTCGTTACGGCTTCGGACAATCGTTTCAATGCTTCGACGAACATTCTGGTGGCTCGAGCCGAAGCACTTCTCATGGTCGAGCGCTTCCTGCGCAGGGTAGACAACGGTTTTTCCGTCAACACCCCAGCCTGGACGCTGACCACACCAAATACCGATAACACACCGGCCCTTTTCGAATCCTGCCGCACCCCGCAAAACGTCAAAGTGACCGTGCAGGATTGCCAGGTTTACGCCAGAGAGCAACAGTTACTAAGGGAAGCGAAAATGCAAAAACTCCTTGACCAAGTAAGCGAAGAAATCACCTGTCAGTCCGCTCAAAAGACGGCGCAAAGGACGGACATGGGTGTCTTGCCCCGTTTGATCGCAGGCATACTTGAATCAGCAGAACGGCTGCCCAGGCTGAATGTTGCCGATTTGCCAGTGAATGCCATGTCGGCAGCCACGACCATAAACTGATTAGCAAATCAAAGACTTTTGCCGCTAAAGACGCGAATACTGAGACCAGGATACCTGGGCTTCATTTTCCTTGCCCAGAGCCTTTTGGACTTCGCTCAAGACTTTATAGGCCGGTCGATAAAGACGATTCAAGCTGGCGGAACGTGCCAAAGCAGCTTCCGCTTCGGTCAGACGGCCGACCATCCTCAGGCAAAGACCCATATTGAAGAATGCTTCGTACATTGATTTGGCATCAATCGCTTTCTGATAGCAAATAATCGCTTCTTCATGGCGACCGGACAGGTGCTCTTGATAGCCCTTTTCAAAATGTTGCCTGGCTGACAAATCCGAGCCGGATGATAGGGTTGGCAATGCCGAAGGCGGAATAGCCGCGCCGTCTTCATCCCTAGTTTGTCGCCCCGTCTCTCTTGTCATCCGTCCCTCTGTCCTCTACCCCTTTGAAAGCCTCACTTGGAGTTGCGTTTTAACAATACCTTGTTGAGAGCTTCCTCGACGTCTAAGCGAAATTCTGTTGCGGTTTGGTAACGTTCGTCGGGTTCCTTTCGCAAGGCCTTGGCTATAATCGCATCGAAAGGTGTTCCTTCGGCAAAATCGTCATTATGCAGCGAAAGTGGCGGAGGGGGCTCGAGCAGATGCTTCATTAAAATGCCTTCCGCGCTTTCGCCTTCAAAGGGAACTCTGCCTGTCAATGTTTCATAGAGAATAATGCCCAGGGCATAGAGATCGGTCCTTATGTCCAGAGGCTTGTCCTTAAGTTGTTCGGGAGCGATATATTCCGGAGTACCAACCATTTTGCCTGTCTTGGTCAGCCTTTTAGCACCTTGAACGAGATGGGAGATACCGAAATCCACGATTTTCACCCAGTCGGGGCGATCGCTGCGATCTTGCAAAAGAATATTGTCAGGCTTCAAGTCGCGGTGAATAATTCCAACGCTGTGCGCTTCTTGCAATCCACGGCAAATTTGAATGATGATACCGGCGGCGGTTGCAAACGGTAAAGCGCCCTGGCGGGCAATTTTGTCGCCCAGTGATTCGCCTTTGATGTATTCCATGACCAGATATGGCTCTTTGCCGTTCAAAACTCCATAATCGAATACCGTAACAATATTCGGGTGAGCGAGTTTTGCCGTTGTTTTACTCTCGCGCTCGAATCGCTCGACGGCATTCTTATTGGAAAGAAGCCAGCCTTGCATGACTTTGATGACAACCAAACGTTCCATTTTGGTGTGATATGCCTTGTAGACAATCGCCATGCCGCCCTCACCAAGGATGGACTGCACTTCGTACTTGCCCTCGATTTTCTTGCCGATCAGATTGTGGAATAAACCCGCATTGTCATCGTCAAAGCTTTCCGCCATTTGAGTGGGCTTACGGGGTTCTGCCTGATTGCGTCCAAAATCACCGGAGCGTGCCAGTTCTTCGTCTATGGGTGGGGCTGTATCAGTAAGGTCCTTAGGAACAGCGGGAGGCGGCGAGGCATCGCGGGCAGAAACCGGCTCGCCGGCTGGAGCTTTTGCAGCCTGGGGCTGAGCGAAACCGGGAGGCGCAGCAAAAGGAGAAGGTTTAACTTCAGTTTTCTCGATTTCAGGTTTAACCTCTACGAGTTTGGAAGCATCAGCCGGGCAGAATTGAGCATATGCAGGATAAAGTTTGCCGCATTTTGAACACTGCTTGCCTGCCGACCCGTTCGCCTTATTCTCGGTCTGATCGTCCACCCTCGTCCCGTCAAAACCGCAAAACTTGGCGCCAGATGGCAAGGCGCGCTTGCAACTGGCACACACTTTACCTTTCTCGGCCTGACCCGACCCTTTCATCTGGAAAAACTCCCCCCTCTGTATGTATTTTCCCTGAATTGCGGACAAATGCCAGATCCTGGCAACCGCGGTCAAATATGTCGAGGTGGCAAAGAGATCTTCTGGGGATAACCGAGAATAGAAGCACGGCTGGCATCGTATTTGAATGGCGCGAAATAGACTGTCTCGAATCCGTGTCCTTCCATGCGCAGTCTGTAGCTCTTGTCATTGACCAGATTATCAACGACCAATGTTCCTTTTGGACCGGTTAAGCCGATAAAGAAGTCCTTGCCCTCCAGACTCTCTACAAGCACGGTCATGGCCGGCACCTCCGTATAAATCGCCAGCCCCTGACTGGGCAAACAGAAGCGCGCCGCCTGAACAAGGGCACCGGTTTGCAGAGCAAAGCCGGCAAAAACCAGCCCTAAGACTGCTCCAGCACCTGCCCAAACAAGACTGCCGGCCGGCTTCTTGGCATTTTTGTCCTGGGCGCGCAGTCGCTCTTGCGCAACCTGCGCACTGACTGCCTTGACCCGATTTTTCGTGACACTCTGCGCTGCCGGTGGACGAATGGAAGCTGGACGCGCCGTCGCCATCACAGGAGTGTGCTTCGCTTCCCTGAGAGCGCCCATTTCGATGGAATCACGCGAAACGCCTTGCGAAGTGTTGGCGCCGCAGTGGATGCAAAAGCTGTCGTTCAATTCGTCAAAACGACCGCAACTTACACAGGTCCTATCGGCGCGCTTAGCCTTGGCAGGATTGAGCACTGTTCCGCAAAAGATGCAGAAATGCATGGCTCCGTCATTCTGCTTCTTACAAGCCGGGCAATTGGTTGTGGTATTGGCGCTACGAGACATGTAGCGATTGTACCAAGCTCTTAGCTGACTGCCAGATCCATATCCAAGTCTTCAACTCTTTCTGCAATTTGTCCTGCTTCCAGGAGTGCCAGCGCCTCATTTATTGCTTCCATTCCAGCTTCGGGGTCGAAGCTATGCGTTGCATATGCAGGTTGAAGTGCTAGTTGCCCGAATGCCAGTCCGATCTCTTCTGCAGACGCCTGGCAGAAATCAGCAATGGCACTGCGTTGCTCCTTGATCGATACAGCAATAGCTACGGCAACTTTGTTGGAAACGATCGCATTTACAGCGTCCTTAGCGCTCTGACCACTGACTACGGCATCGATAATTTGCTTTACTTTAGCCGGAGCCTTGCTTTTCAGGCGCTCTTCCACTTCCATTTTTGTTAAACGCTTGATCAATTCTCGCCTAAATTCGGGAGTTTCCGGCTGTCCGCCAAATTCCTCACCCGCTTTCTTTATCTCTTCTTTCACTCTATCGCGGCTCAAAGACGGGAATTTTTCCACCAGCTTCTCGGTGAAGCGCAAAGTGCGCACCTCCCAGACACCGCTTGTTTGCAGGATTTGAGACAATTTAGCCCAAGGAGTCGTCTGCGCCACCCTGACGAACAATTCGCGCACAGCCTCTTTACTGGCGATAGCTGTAACGATCTGTTTTTGGCGTGCCAGAATCATCTGGTGCCGATTGGCCAGAAAGCGAGCCAATTCAGCTTCATCAGGAAGGCTCTTGAGGTTCTGACCGAAGTCCACAACCGGAGCCTTGACGAGAGACAGAAGCGTTTTTTCCAGGTCGAAGGCTGGATCGACATTGACCCGCACGCAAACATAATCTTCCTGACCGGTCTTGTCCTCTTGAGCGAGGAAGCTTCCCGGTCCGACATGAGCAACTACCTGACCGCTATGACCGTTCATTTGTACGACGAGGGTACCGGCAGACAAGTAGGGAGTGCCGATAAGAACGCGCGGAACCGAAATAAAACCGTCTTGCGAGAGTGGTCTGACATCAATCTCCCGTCCATTGACGCCGATGCCGTTGACGCCTGCAGCAGAGACCAGCGCATCTATTTCAGTCAATGTACTGGCTGCTTCGACAACCAGGTCGACTTCCGGATCAATGGCAAGGATCGATTCTTCGGCAATCAGCCTGGCCAGCTCGTTAGCCAAAGAGGCACCAATCGAGCGCACCTTTACTTGAGCCATGCGGGCTACTTCCGGGCAGATCTCAACTTTGCTAGCCATCTCACAAACCCTCTAGTTTCGGTCCCAGTTGGAGGCGCGTGTCCTTCCACAGGTAGGTCAACGGGCAAGCCCGGAAAATTAGTCGGAAAAAATCCCCAAACAGAAATTTTGTCTTAATACCGGTTCTTTACTGAGGTCAATCTGCAGATAGTCCTCAAGTTCCGCCCAGGTGCCGAATGGGCGACCGCGCTCAATACGTTTTGCCAGGCCCGATTCTATCCCTGCGCGCACTAATTCATCTAATGGCGCCGAATTTATGTCCTTGCGCCCTTCTACAACGACCTTCAGCACACAACCGCGGCCGAGAAGCGTTTTCAGTCCGTTTTCATCGATGAGTTTCAATTCGACAAGGTTGGACAGGTGGGGAAATGGACGTTTATCGCAGACCTTCTGGGCAGTCTCCTTATTGAGACCGAGAATATCCATCAAATCGCGATTGGTAGCAGAATTTATATCAACAGGAACAAAAGCCGCCACTGCACCTTTAGCCTCGAGCTCCTTCAGTCGGGCTTCTTTCAAAATTGATTTCTCAACCAACTCCAGAAGGCGCCTGTACTGCCGTTGAACAATCAATCGCTCCACTTCGCTCTCGGTCATACCCAGTTGCTGATTGAGTTCACGCCGGGAAGCTCGATTGACATTGGTTTCCTTCTGCCAGCAATCCGCAATACCAGGCAAGTTTTGACGAATGCCTTCTCGAACCATAGACAGTCCTTTGTCCAAGAGTACCTGACAACGAGCGATTTTCCTCGCCTGAGTTTCACCAGGCAATTGAAGAATATCGCAGCATTCCCGCATGGTCAGCTCTTTTCCAGCGCACGAGAATTTTGTCAAACCCAATCCGAACATGCAATCAACCACTTCCAGAGGCTCTTTTGGATTTTTCTTGTCAGCAAGCATCTTCTCCAGCATGTCGCGCAATTGGTTGAGCTGGCTGACTTGTTCTCCTGATATAGCCTGGTTTTCGGGCATGTACTGACTGTCATCGGCAGTATTCTGCCGGGGATCCTCTTGCTCGGGATCGAGGTTCAAATCTTGCAGAGTGCTCTTTTCCCAGTCCCATTCTTCCCTTATATAGTCGATCGCCTGGTTATGCACGGAGCGTTGAACGTAGGCAGGCAAGAGCGCTTTGAACCCATCTTCTGCTCCCTGCACCAAGTGCTTGCGAACTGCTGCGTCGAGCTTTTCGGATAGTTCTGTGGCAATAGAAAGAGCGTGTCGTTTCTGCTCATCGGCAGGAACGCGGCGCTGCACGAAAAAACGCTTCAAATTCTGATTATTGGCGACCATTCTGGCAGCCAGAGGCTGCAGGTAAAAATTTCGAACCAATGACAGAAACTTTTCCCTGTCGTCCTTAAGCAATTGAGCCTTCTTGTAAAGAGCTTTAGCACCAAGGCGCTCGAAAAGCTCGAAAAGTCCAACTGCCTTAGGTTTTCCCGATTGAAAACCGGATGTGCCGCTAATGTCGCCGGAAGAGCCCTTACCATCTGCAAAACCGGCATCTTTCGACAAAGAATCGAAGATCTGTCGCCAGTCCGGCGCTATATCCAGAAGCTCTTCAATTTGTCCCTGACTTGTCAGCACATTGACCTCGGATGCCGGAACTTATCAAGATAAGCTCCTCGTACAGCAATCGTAAGATCATATCGTCTTAAGGCAAAAGGTAGTGCACACGGACTTCCGCCAGGTAAGAATTGGCAATCAAAAATTGACTCGAAGTCCCGACAATCACTTATAATCCTGTTAAATAGCTTCCCAGACCGGTCACGCCGGCCTCAGTCCAGGGGAAGTGCAGGGCTGGACGGACGGGACTAGAAAGGACTTGGGTCTTAGTATCTCTGATGGAAAATCAGCACAAGACAAGCGGGGTTCCCGATAATCCTGATGTCTTCAGTGCCGCCCTGGCCAACGTAATCAGGCTGGACGGCGATAAAGAGACAATCATAGGTCAAGCCTGGAAGGCGGCGCCAAATCTTCTTGTCACTTGCGGCCATGTCGTTGAGCCGTTTGTCAGCTCATCCAAGTCCTTGCAAATCAAGTTTCCCGCTTCCGGAAATCGTTATGCAGTTCGCGAAGTAAGACTGCATCCCAATTTCGCCAGGCAAGCCGATCAGCTGGTCACTTTTGATGCTGCCATTCTGCTTGTCGATTTAGCGGGAACGGAGAGAGAAGCTAGTGCTCTGCCTATTACCTATGCAAAGGAGCTGAGGAATTTCCAGCCCCTGTCAGCAGTTCGCTATCCGGTCCACTTAGGACAGTACTCATCGGCGCCCGCCCCTCTGGCGCAATTAGGACGCATGCTGGGTGAGTTGAGACGCTCCGACAGTTACCACATCCTTCATGATCTGGCTCTGGCTCCGGGTGATTCCGGCTCGCCTATATTCGACGACACCTCAGTTGTAGCAATGCACTGCGGAGACACGGCAAGCTTGCCGGGACTGAATCTGCCCACCACGTCAATCAGATTGGCGCTCTGGGTGGATGCGCTGAAAGAACTTGGCGTTGAGGAAAACCTGAAACAGGCTCGCCCGAAATCAGCCCGGGTTTCAGCTTCGCCGCTACTGGCGTTTTGCCTTTCAGCGATTGTGGTTTTTCTCATTAGCGGCGGTCTTCTGGCTAAACCACTGGTCGACTCTTGGACGACTACGCAACCTTCTATCAAACCGATTTCCATAGGCTTCAACAAAGCGCGCACCGACTACTATGA
>JAIETE010000014.1 GCA_019745505.1 Candidatus Obscuribacterales bacterium
TGCGGCGACCGTAGACGAAGTTTTTCACGACACCGTCCTCAACGAGAGCGAGGCTCTGCCGTGGCAACCCTTCACCATCGAAAGGCTGTCCCGACTGGTCCTTGTGGTTGACGTCGTCCCAGAAGGTGACGTTTTCGCCGAAGACTTTCTTGCCGAGTTTGCCGAGCAGACACGACAGTTTGTCGACGTGGCTCGTGCCGGCGAAGGCATACCAGAGCTGCCCGATCATATCGAGCGCGGCGGCTGGTTCGAGAATCACCGTGTACTTGCCGGGGTCGACTTCCTGCGGATTCGCCGACATGAGCGCCTTGGCGGCGGCCCGTTCGGCGAGCTCCTGCACGTCGATTTCCGACGCCTTCACCGCCTGAGCTTTCACCCAGCCGGACGAATCCGGAGCGGTCATCGTAATCGAGCATTCCGCCGAGCTTTCGCGATGGTACACGAAGTGCCCGGCCGAGTTGCCCAAAGCCGAGTAAGTCTCGCCGGAAGCGTAGACCCCTGAGGCGATGAGCTTTTTGGCATTGGCAACGTCGATCACTTTTCGCACTTCCTTGGCGCGATCCATGGCCGACATCTTCGCCGTCTTGCTGTCAAAACGGCTCACTGCCTTGCCCCTCTTGCTCGGCTTGCCCTTCGGCTTGATGAGCGGCTGCAGGTCTTCGTCCTTCTCCAGGAGTTTGACCGCCACGATGGCGTTGTCGATCAGCGCACGCACAGCTTTTTCGGTGATGTCGTCACCGTTCAAGCGAGCCTGCCGTCCCTTGAGAAGAACGCGCACCGATACCGTTTCGGTAGTCGGCGCCTGGTTTTGCGTCATGCCGTTCTGGGCAAAACGCGACGTGGCGATGTTCGAGCCGCTGAGCGTCACTTCGATGCCGTCGACCTTGCGTCGAGCGTAGCGGATGGCGCCGTCGATGATCTTCTTTGCTTTTGCTTCGTTGATCATTGTGCACCTCCCTGCGAATCGGAGTTGGCGCCAGCGCTGTCGTCGTTCGGAGTGGCAGCGTCGGATGTCGCGATGCCCACTTGCACGTTGCGGAAACGCGCAGGCGCAGCACCGTGGCCGGTCCACATTGTCTGCATCGGCTGGCCTTTGCCGCAATTGGGAACGCCCCAATTGACGTACTCTTCAACCGAACAGATGGCGTCGCAAGAATTCCAGAACTCGGGCGTGATACCGCTGTAGCTGGGGTTCTTGAACATGCGACCGAGCTTGCCGTCCTTGATCTCCCAGGCCGCCTCGCAGCTGAACTGGAAATTGTAACGGCGACCGTCGATGGACCAGGACTTGTTGATGTCGAAGAGATAGCCGTCCTTCGTGTCCTTGATCAAGTCTTCGAGACTGCCTGCATTGCCGGGCAGAAGCGAGATATTGGTCATGCGGATGATCGGCGCGTAGGCATAGGACTCCGCGCGCATGGCTCCGCCGGACTCACTGAGACCGACCAGGTGAGCCGTGTCACGCGAACTCAAATAGCCCGCGAACATGCCGTCCTTGACCAAATACGTCCGCCTGGCGCGCACGCCTTCGTCGTCGAAACCGAACGAACCAAGCCCGGTGGGCTCGGTCGCATCAGCGACGAGATTGACAATGGGTGAGCCATACTGCAGGCTGCCCAGCTTCTCGGGTGTGAGGAAGCTGAAGCCGGCGAAGTTGATTTCCCAGCCAAGGGCGCGATCAAGTTCGCTCGGGTGACCGCAGGACTCGTGAATCTGCAGTCCCAGCTGGCTGCCGGTCAGGATGATGTCCTTCTTGCCTTTCGGCATGGAAGGCGCGGTGAGCAGCTGCACAGCCTCTTCGGCAATGCGCTGCGCGTGGTCCTTGATCGGCCAGCGGTTGATGATTTCCCAGCCGGCGAGCTCGTACTGCCCACCGAATGAGTTCGGCCAGGAGCGCCTCTGGCGGTCATGGTCGTCAGTGGCATTGGCTTCGATGCCGATGCCCGAGCGAATGCTCGTCTGTTTGATGCGGCTGCCCTCCGAAGACGCGAAGTATTTCTCCTCGCGAATAAAGGACAGCGAGCCGCCTGCGAGTGTGACGCCTTTGACGGCGAGCATCACTTTGGCGCAGTCGAAGAGCAAGGCGAGCTTCTCTTCTGTCGAGACCGTGAACGGGTCGACCAGATGCGGCGACACCCATTCCGCGACATAGGCCGGCTCATGCGCCAGCTTGACGGGCTCGGCAAGGCAGGTCGCGGATGCCCGCGCTACCTTCACGGCTTCTTTGACGGCTTTAGCAACCGCCTTCTTGGTCAGCGTCTGAGTCGAGGCGAAGCCCCAACCGCCACCGGCGATAACGCGAACGCCGAGGCCGGAAGACGTGCCCTGGTTGAATTCAGCTACAGTCAGATCTTTGGTCTGAATGTGTTGATACTTCTGATCGATGATGCGCACGTCGACGTAGCTTGCACCTTCGTGCTTGCCGACTTCGAGCGCGTATTCAGCTAGAGCTTTCATGGAATACCTTCCTGTGCAAATGCACGCGCGCACCAATTACACCATGACGCAGCCGGCAAGTCTCGCTTGTAAACCAGGCGTGACAAGGCTTTGCACCGCGTCAGGGTAAATTTTGGTGCTCGCTTCTTAGATAGAAATTGCCGGATTTTCGAATACGGCATTCGCCCTTACGCTGTTTCGATTCGCACCGAACGGCGCAGGGTCTCCTTCAACCAATTCTTCGAGCACTCTTAAGTTCTGAGCTCAAATGATTCGTGTGATTACCGCCCTCTTTCGAGGCTCTCAGTATTAATGGGAATCAGCACGAATAGCTAGTTTACGAGAGTTTCTTGGGGCTGGAAGAAATATGAAGTGCTTAGAACTTAGGATTTCGGTCGTAAATAAACCAAGTATTCTGATTTCATTTGAATTCAAAAATACTAATAGGTAACCGTTCTCATAAACTGCAATCGTCGAAACATAAGACAGACAGCCGGTCGCCAAGCGACGCTCGAAAACCGCTGCCGGTCCGACCGGCAGGTTAGTCGATAGCGCGGCTTCCGCGAAATTGCGAAAACAGAGGCGTTCAGACCATCTAGATTCGAATCACCGGCAATCAGTCCGAAAAAAATCCATTTTTCAGACTCAAGGCAAATCCCCAAAACGCAGCAATGGCGGGATTCTCGACATCACCGGTTGTCAACAGGCACAACTAGCGCAGATCAATAAATGCCACCAGCGCCGGGTTTCAGGGCTCTCAATCAGTCCGAAAAAGCTTCGAGTTTCGGACTGGTGAACGCGGTGAAATCAGAGACAAAAGAGCCAAACAGCCTGGCCTGCTCGGCAAAACGAATGCCGGACAGACCATCTTTACGGCGCACTGTCGTGCCTGAAAAACGATTTGACTGTACTAGTAGGCTTTGGCAAAAATCGCCTTCTGTTTCGTCGCCTTACCGGTATAGAAGCACTTACCTTCAGCGTGATTTTGATTGAACGGAATGCAGCGCACGGTTGCCTTCGTTTCCTCTTTGATCTTGCCTTCGTCTTCGCTTGAACCCGCGAAATAAGCTTCGAAGAAGCCGCCTTTCTTGTCGACCAGCTTCTTGAACTCGTCGTAAGAAGCCACTTGCGTCGTCATCTCTTTTCTGTAGGCGAGGGCGCGATCATAGATGGCTTGCTGCACTTCTACAAGCAAGTTGCTGATGTAAGCAGCGATTCCGTCCTGGCTTATATCGCGAGTCTTAGTTCCGTCGTGACGTTTTGCGATTTCGACAACATTCTTCTCGCAATCTTTAGGACCAATGTTAATGCGCACAGGCACGCCCTTCTGTTCCCAGTGATTGAATTTGAAGCCGGGAGTGTGATTGTCTCTGTCGTCCAGCTTGACGCGAACACCTGCCTCGACAAGCGCTTTTTCAATCTTTTTGCAAGTTTCGATAACAGTGACCTTTTCTGCGTCTTGCTTGTAGATAGGAACGATAACAACCTGAATGGGAGCGATTTTCGGAGGCAGAATCAAGCCTTTGTCATCACCATGGCCCAGAACGAGAGCGCCCACCAATCGGGTTGAAACACCCCAGCTGGTCTGCCACGCGTGTTCGAGCTGACCTTCTTGGTTCTGGAACTGAATTTCGAAGGCTTTAGCAAAATTCTGACCGAGGAAATGAGATGTTCCTGCCTGCAGGGCCTTTCCGTCACGCATCAAGGCTTCGATGCAATAGGTTTGGACAGCACCGGCGAATCGTTCACGCTCAGTTTTCTCACCGGTCAGAACAGGCAAGGCGAGCCAGTCTTCCGCAAGCGTGCGATAAACTTCCAGCATCTTTTTGGCTTCTTCCTGAGCCTCATCCGATGTAGCGTGGGCGGTGTGCCCTTCTTGCCAGAGAAATTCCATGGTGCGCAGGAAGAGGCGCGTGCGCATCTCCCAGCGGACAACATTGGCCCACTGGTTGATCAAGAGCGGCAGATCGCGCCATGACTGGACCCACTGAGCGAACATGTAGTTGATGATTGTTTCCGAAGTCGGGCGCACGATGAGCGGCTCTTCCAATTTCTTTCCGCCGCCGTGAGTGACGATTGCGCATTCCGGAGCAAAACCTTCGACGTGTTCCTTTTCTTTGGTAAGGAACGATTCAGGAATGAACATCGGGAAATATGCGTTCTGGTGACCGGTGTCTTTGATCATCTTATCGAGAGCGCGTTGAATGTTCTCCCAAAGTGCATAGCCATACGGTCTGATCACCATGCAACCTTTGACGGGCGAGTAGTCGGCGAGTTCCGTCTGCTGAATGGTTTGCGTGTACCACTTAGCCTTGTCTGAGTCTTTATCCTCATCGCCCAGAACATCTGCCGGATCGTTGTTCTTATGCTCGATGTTCTCTTTTACTTCCATGACTTGAATACTCCCAAGGAAAACTGCACGAAATGCGCCGGAAATCGCACCCATTTGGAAAAGTACGAAATAGTGCCTGAAAGCACTTCGAAAGCACTTAAAGTACGCTAAAAGTACGAAGGCTTCAGTATATAGCACGCCCGGGCGAGCAAAAGGCTCCACGGCGCCTTAAGCAATACTTTGTATACTGTTAGAGCTGAATCAAAGTGGCTCAATGCGAAGTCAACAACCTCAGCAGTTTGAAGGATACCGCGTGTAATGCAACTGACCGGCGAGCTGTCCAAAGTCTCCCTGCCCAATCTTTTGCAACTGGTGCGCAACGGCGCATTGACAGGTAAGTTCGGCTTGTTGCAAGGCGCAAAGACAGCAACCGTACTAATTGAAGATGGTTCCATCGTTCATGCTGAAGCCGATGCCTTGCTGGGCAGAGAAGCGCTTTTTGAGCTTTTCCTCTGGCTTTCCGGCACTTTCTCTTTCATTGAAATTGATGCGGTGGACGACCACGAACGCTCCATCAATCCGGAAGACCCGGAAGAAACCACTGACAAGCTGATTCGAGAAGGTCAGCATTACGCCGAGCAAAAACGCTTTCTCGATCAATTGCGTATTTCAGGACAATCGGTTCTCAGCCCGGTGAAAGACGCTCGATTGCCGAAATTGCACGAATCAGCACAGCAATTACTGGCCAGCTTCGATGGCAGGCAGCCTCTGAGTGCCATTCTGGCACGCCTCTCCCTGACCCGGCGCCATCAAATTCAATCGCTCGCCACCCTCCTTTCTGAAGGCATCTGCGTCGTCGTCGAACCGCAAGAACCGGAAAGCATGTCGCAGATTCAGCTGCCGGACTGGGTCATTGCCAGACTAAGACAGGACAACCCCGATATCGCCCAGGCAATAGTGGACATGGTTGTCTGGAGCGACCGCGTCAAATGCTGGATGTATCAAGCCGATGCAGACTTCGAGAGAATTAAGAATCTGCTCGAGAAAAATCCGAAAACCAGAATGATCGAAGATGATTACTACCAGGGCGAGAGCGCAGGAAGCACTGCCAGTGAGGCTATCAGTGTTCCTGCATATGAAGAAGCCAGCCAAACTTCGCAGACAAAAACAACCGGTCGCAACCAGCCACGCCGCCCGGCAAAAGACAGCGGCAGCAGCCGCGGAATAGAGTTTTAGAATGCCCACCGAGCATTGATAAGGCGCGGAGCATACTGGAACGTGAGCAATGCGAGTGCAGCCCCGTCTAGCCTTTCGGAGCAGCCTGCGCCAGAGTTCTGACTCTCTCTACGTCTACCGGATTCTCTACCAGCCCCTGGCGCTTCAAGGATGAACCAACAATTACGCCGTCGGCCACGGATAGTATTTCCTTGACGTTGCTGCTAGTGCAACCGCTTCCGCAAAATAACGGCGTCTCCGGCAGAGCTTCGCGCACAGCCTCGAAATCTCTCATTTCCGGCGCCGAGCCAGTAGCGGTGCCGCTTACGATCAGCCCATCGGCCAGTCCGCGCTTTACCGTATCTTTGGCGATCAGCTTTATATCTGCATCCGCCGTGAGCGGGCTGGCATGCTTGACCAAGACATCGGCAAGGATTTTCACATCTTTATTGGCCATCAACTGACGGCGATACAAGTGCAGGGCATGCGCATCACCTTCGATTATGCCCTGATCGGTAACCATTGCACCGGAAAGCACGTTTACTCGAATGAATTTCGCACCGGTTGTCGCGGCGACGGCCAGCGCAGTCAAACCGTCATTGCGCAAGACATTGACGCCCACGGGAAGATCGCTAATCGACATGACACGCTTCACGACAAGGGACATCGCACAGGCCGTGGCGGTATCAACTTTACCTTTGGTAAATGGAGCATCGAAGAAGTTTTCCACGATAATGGCATTGACACCACCAGTGGTGAGAGCGGCCGCTTCCTGTTCTGCACGCAGCATTACCTGCTCCAGGTGTCCATCGAAGCGCGATGAGCCCGGCAAGGGCAACAGATGTATAACACCAATCAGCGGCTTGGTCGTGCCGAAAAGCTCATCGAGCATATTAAGTCCCCGGTTTTGAAAGAAAGGTCGATTTGTCTGCAAACGCAGCTGAATGAATTTCCTACTTTAACAGGTGTCTCTATCTTCAATTCGGCACCACTTTTCAACTCACTGTTTGCCCTGAGAAACTATTTGGAAACGCCCATAGAGCGAGTTGTCATTAGCCGACAAAACCGCAAAAACAGGCAATGGCGAGCGTCAGCGAGAACCATCGCGCAAGCGCGCTCGATTGTAACTACTGGACTTGCCCGATAAGCAATTCGAATCCTCCCTTGAAATCCGGCTTCTTAAGCGACACTCAGCAGTTTCTCCTGCGGATGCCTGCGCATGCGGTGCAAACTGTTTCGTATGCGAACTTCGCTAAGTGTATGTCGCCCAAAACCTATGTCAGCTGCGGCTTTTCAGACACATACTGACATCCGCCAGCGCTCTCTTCTTTTTAAAAATCCGCGCCGACTGGCGACCTCGGGCTTCTGACAACCCTGGCTTATAACGAGCTTCCTGCAGAGGGTTCTCCACTCTCTCTTTCTCTTAAAAGCTGTGAAGCCGCGCGTTCTTGAACAGCACCTAGCTCTTTTTCTACTTTTGACTTCTGCCCTTCCTTTCAACCCTGTGAGACATCTAGACAACCCGAGCCACCGCTCTACCCCTCTGTGAGTCATCCCCGGAAATTCGCCTCCCGCGCGAGCTTCCTACTCACCGTCTAGCCTCACTTTCTGTGACGCGTTCGCATACGCAGTCACCAGGTCACCACCCCCGCCATTTCGTGCTGCCAAAATTACGCGCGAATCATCCAGTCTCGAATTTCAGGAAGGCAGAGAGACTGTTACTTGCCACGCTTGTCGCCAGGTCCTTTTTCGGCTGTGTTTGCAGTCGACGGTGACACGTAGCTGGGTGGGAAATCGGCGCTGTTCCGGCACGAACAGCTCCTATCGTGGCGTTCTCCAATGGTGGAAACGCCGTTCTTAACCAGCACTGCCGGTGGTGCGGCTCTTCGGTGGACGCAATCATGCTGTCCGCGGAGAGTAGCACAGCGTTCCAAACACCGGTAGCTGCAAACCTCAGCATGAAAGAGGAGCAATAACAATGGAAACCAACAACATCCAGAAGCTGAAAGGCTTCACCATCAGGGCTTTGAAGTGCTACATCAAGGCTCTCGAACTCGGCGAAGGCGTGCGCGTGTCTCAGCGTGCTTTCCGCTACGAGTTGTCTGCCGACGGTCTCACTGCGCGCGTCATCCGCACTGCGGACGGCAGCGAGGTCGAAGGCACCAAGCGTACGATCGAGGAGTGGGCCAAGGTCGGCAAGCCGGCTCGGCTCGGACTCATCGGTCTCAAGGCCAAGAAGCGGGATCTGCGTGAGCAGGGCGCCCGGGTGATGTTCGACCTGAACGTCATCACCGGAGAAGCCGGACTCACCCGCGACGGCGAACGCATCAGCAAGTTGCCCGTGTCGGGCAGCGACGAGCTGATCGACGCTCCGACGACCATCGAAGGCTGGGCCGAACTCGGTCGCTCCGTCGAGAAGCCGCTCTTCGAGCAGCTCAAGGCTGCCCGTGAGTGGGGGATCAAGGACGCCGAGAAGAAGGTCTGGGACGAGATGGTCGAGCTCGGCATCGTTCGCGAGAAGAACGATTCCGACGACTCTGTCCAGGCGTAAGCCGTCTCAATCAACAGTCCGCTCCGAAGCTGGATAGATCTGTAGTCCGCACAGAACCCGCTTAGACGCCGCCAATTGGCGGTCTCATGGACGCGTTTTGTGCATGCCGTACCGCGCTGACAGGCACCGACCTCAATGAGGTTGACCTGGAAGGCGGACAGAGTCCCAGTTCTAAGAGCTCCACCAGTTTGCGGGAGGCGACTTCCGCGCAACAATAACGAGGCTACTATGGACAAAAAGTCCTTCAAGTGGTTCGGGTGGATTGCCTTTGGATTGCTGCTCGTCTTTGCGTTCTCGTCGTTGAACAACAACGGCGTGAATTCGCAGAACGGTCAGCCGAATCAGGCAACTCCCACGACCATCACGTTTTCCGATGCTCAGACCACGATCCGCGACAGCGCATCCACCATCAAGAGCGTCACCCTCCTCAAGTCTCCGCAGGGGACTGTGCGGGAGGCCATCATCGAGCGTACCGACGGCAGCCGCCAGCAGGTGGTTGTTCCCGGTGAAGCCGGCGCCGAGCGCCTGCTGACCGCGCTCAGCGATTCCAAGGTCACGCACGTCGCCGAGGAGCCGAAGGAAGCTTCCGGCGGCAGTGCATTCTTGAGCATCCTGCTCAACATCGGCATGATGATTCT
>JAIETE010000212.1 GCA_019745505.1 Candidatus Obscuribacterales bacterium
GGCAGTCCGCTCTGGGTGGACTGAGCCAGCGCCTGGTCGAGGGCTTCTTTGGTAACCATTTCGGCTTCGACGAGCAACTCGCCCAGTTTGTTGGTAGGCTGGCTCTGCTGCACTTCCAGACCGAGCTGTCTGAAAGCCTCTTCTAGTGCCATTTCTTCTTTGCCGACAATCGCCAGCGCTTGCAGCACCGTTTCCAGGCTGATGACGCCGTCTTTCAGCAGGGATTGAGCCTGAACGGCGGCTCTTAGTTGACCGTCGGAAAGAAAGCCCGACATGATCAAGACTCGTCCCACCGGCAGGGATTGATGCTTGGCGATTTGCATCGCTTCGCGTAGTTCTTCCGGTCTGAGGAGGCCTGCCTGAGTCAACAAATCACCCAGACGTACTCCACCTGCTTCACTTGTCATCGAACGTACCTACTCCATAGTCTTTGTAGATTCTAAAGCAAAAACTCTTATATTCCTTATGCATTCTGCCCGTTGGCAGCGCATCTTAATTTCTGCGGTCGCAAAGAGTGCATAAAACTCGCTGCTTAAGGAGCGCGCCAAGCTCGCCTCGAGGCTTGAAAGCCCAGGCAGGCGTTAAGTTTAACTGTTTTGTAACCTAGACTGCGTCAGGGGTCAGGCGAGATTCAATTTCGGCCAATTTTTCAAGGGCGGCAACCGGGTTTTCGATATTTTCCAGATTGTCCGGCAGGCGAATTTTATCGGAATCTGGCGTCCAAGCGCTGTCAGTAGCTAATTCCAAGTCCTTTTTCTTGGGCAAGCGAATGTCTTTGGCCAGACCAAGTGCCTTCATCAAAACGATCGCGTACCAGGAAATATCCGGCTCTTTCCAGCTCAGACCGTGTCGCGCCGATTGAGGAAAGGCATGATGGTTGTTGTGCCAGCCCTCACCACAGGCAAGCAATCCGACCCACCAAACATTCCTGCTGCCATCGGTCGTCTCGAAGTTGCGGTAGCCAAACTGGGGAACATGGCAGACCGAATTGACCAGAAAAGCCGCTATAAATATCGTTGCAGCCGCCAGCAGATTGGCTACAAGGGCGACCGGACCGAGAAAAAGCAAAATCAAGGCGCGAAATACCAGGCACACGGACAAGCAGATCAGCCACTGCGTCTTGGGATTGGACGGGTCGAGAGCGCGGTAGACGGGGTCTCTCAGCAAGTCCGGTACGACAACGGGAAACTGTTCTTTAGGGGTTTTGAATTGAGGGGCGAATAGCCAGCCGATAAAGGAGTGCCAAAACCCGTCGCGAGGGGAATGCGGATCTCCCTCCTTGTCGGTGAATTTATGGTGGACTCTGTGGGTCGCTACCCAGGCTATGGGAGAGCCTTCGAAGCAGAGGTATCCACCCGAGACTATGAAATATTCAAGAATTCTCGGAATCTTTATGGCACGGTGCGATAGCAGGCGGTGGTATCCGATTGTGATGCCAAGACCGTGGTAGAGGTATGAAGCGACAAAAACAGTCAGAAAAAGAAGCATGTGTTACTCACAGTATCCTAAGCCCAGCAACCTTTTGGGGGAAAACCCAAAATCGCCTGACCCGCCTGTAGTGTAACTCGATCCCTCCCTCTATTTAAAGTGCATGACATCTGTGGCTTCTGGTCACGGGTGAATTCATAGCGCTTGTTGAAAACAAGCCGCTCGCTCGTGGTGTCGTATATGGTGCACCCTAAAAACGAGACCAGGCGCTCGAAAGCGCCTGGTGAATTCTCTTGGTTCCGTGGAACCTCACCATCTTGGTGTTATGGTGCCCCCTGGGGGGCGGGTTTTCAACTAGGTTGTGATCAATTGTCAAAGACGCTTGCTCTAAGGATTTCCTCCGGGAGCGAAGTTCCGACTCTTTGTTAATTCCCTTGAAATCGCTCGATCTAACCTCACTCTTCCAGAAGTTCGAAAGTTTTTCCATTTTTGTTGGGCAGCCAACATAGTTGGGTGAGGTTTTGTTGTTGGCAAAACAAGAATGACTGGGATGATCACTGTAAATGCAGGCGCGCATACCGCGGCAGAGGGGCTGCCGCTTTCTGGCACCACCTATGGTGCGCAAAATTGGTCTGTCCGTCCTCAAATTTGGGGGACTCAATAGGTCAATTTGATTGACCGTCTGCTCTGTGCCGCCACCTGCGAATCCGCCGACGCCGGCTCTGTCAAGAGACTGGAGAGTGACCGGGCGAGTTCGCCGCTTTGTGTTTTCTTGTAAGTGACATAGCGCTCTTCCAGTCGCCCGTCTTTGAAAACAAGTACGGCAGGCACTTCCGGAACGTCGTATTTGTAACTCAGACCCAAATTTTTGTTCAGATCCAGTCTGACGTAATCTACTTTCCCGCCGAATTTGGACACAAGCTCGATGATTGATTTTGCGGCAGGATCGCATGCCGGACAGGTGGGCAGTGAAAATTCGACAATGACGATTCCACGCCTTGCCAGTACGCGCGTGCGAAACTTCAATTCCTGCTCGTTTTTCAGTGTGCGCGCCAAGCGTTCGCTCTCTTCGTCCCTGTTGCCGAAAGGCACAAAGGTGCCCAATGGATCGGCGTTGAGCTGAGACTTGCAAGGCAGGGCGCAGATGCAGAAAACGGTCAAAATTAAGGCGCAGTATGCGAGCAGAGATTTCATACGACAATTCGAAGCGCTTGGAAGATAAGTTTACCGGACCAGTAAGTCTGTTTTTATTAGCCGTCTGTGTGCTGGTGACCGGCTGAACCAGGTTTTCAGGGGAATATTTCAGCTTCTTCATGTTGGCGTCTTTCCGACCGTCTGGGCTGATTTCTCAAAACCCAGGCTGTGCAAGGCTTTAGGATGGTATTCCTGTCTGGGGCAAGACCTGCCTAGTCGTACATAGTGGATATACGTATGTACCTTTGATGAAACGAATGTTATATCTATCCTCGTATCGAGGATTGCTGCCGTGCAAAGACGCCTGTCTGGACAGAATCTTGGACCCAAGCCGGGTCAACAGCCGGATTTGGGCACGGGTCTCAACCTGGAACTGGATCAACTAATCGTTTCTCTGAAGAAACGGATCCTGATTCCGGGTCTTATTGTTGTTGGGGTCGTGATCTGGTTCAGTCTCTGCCGCGCTTTCTATGAAAGCTATTGGACCGGTACGGTTCACCGTGTGCAGACAGTGGACTTCAACTTACTGCATCACACCCTTCCCAATACGCTCTCCCAGCTCATTGTTTCCGGTCGCGATGACCAGATTCAGCAAGTCCTCGACTCTACTTATGGGCTGTTTGGTTTGGTAATTACCGACCCAACGGGCAATTCCATTCTTTATCAAACCGACAAAGTCTATCGCCGCAAGTCGTGGCAGAAACGCCTCAGCCCGGAGAATTTGAAAAACGAGGCCGAGCCCTTCGACTTACTGACCGACCCGCCGCCAATCAGTGCCAGCTATGAGCACAAGTCGCCCCGGTCTACTGCTGCCGTCAAGATAGAGAGCGAATCCCAGCCCAGTCGCGTGCTGGGTCGAGTCTATTACCTGCGCTCTTATCCGCCCACCTTGATGGAAGATTTGAACAATTTTCTGACCACTGGATTCTGGGAGTTGTCCGGCTCCAAGCGCGGATATCTGTTTATAACCCTGGCTTCAATTTTCTTCTGCCTGGTAGTCATATTGCTCATTTGGTTGAGACGGCGCGGCATCGAGTTGAAGGAGAAAGAACTCGAACACATCCAGAAAGAACTTGAAATCAGGCAACGCGCCCTCGCCCATCTGTCCGGTGAGCTGGCCAATCAAAAAACCAGAAAAGCGTGGCTGGAGAAGGAAGCCGAGCAATCTTATAAACGTGCTCTCGGACTCAAGCAGTCGCTGGAGCAACTAAAGAACTCTCTGGCATTGGTGAGTGGTCAGCAAATTACAGCGGCCCAGGCTGAAAACCTTGACCCGCAGCAGATGGTTAAGGTGCGCCCTCCCGTTCACCCGCCCAGTGCCTTGCTGGAAGAAATCGAGTTGCTCATTCCGGCATTATCCGACAATGCCAAGGCATTGCGGTCGCAGGCTGGTTTGTTGCAAGACTATTGTCAGATTCTCGAGAATCGTCAGGTGGAAATGCATCAACTTGTCGAAAACGCATACAACAGAGCGCAGCAAGTTTCAGATCGATTTATTGACATGCGTCCGGGCTCGACAGTTAACAACTGAGCAGGGCGGGCAATTAAAAACTGTAACCGCGTATTTCTCTTGATTTCGTGTTGTTGCTTAGTAGTTAGCTGACTATAAGTAGGCCATGATAAGCTAATTGCTGTGGGACTAACGCCGCCCGCATCCCGTGATGTATATAAGTGGGATGGGTAGGTGATTTAGCATGTAGCCCGCGCAATGCGAGCTTTTTCTGGCCGGCTCGATTTAGAGTTGCCGTAGAGCCCTGGAGTAGAAGGAAGTAATGAAACCAGCCTCCGGTAAGAAACTGACGCTGTCGCTGAATTCCCTGCAGGAGTCGAGCAGCGAACCTGTCTATCGCCGTGGTGTGCAGTACTATCGCCGCAAAAAGGTTCTTAAGTACGAAGAAACAGACGGCGGGCAGAAAATAGATGCTCTGGTGATCGGTTCTGAGCCGCAGCCCTATAAAGTCCATGTCGATATCGAGTCTGAGGAAGTATTCAAAGCCGAATGCTCCTGTCCGTACTTCGAAGAAGTCTGTAAGCACTCTGTGGCAGTCATTCTTACGCATATCGCTCGCGGCAATCCCGGCATCAGATTTGACCTGGCTGAGAATGACAGAGGGCGAGACAACCAGCAAGAGCGCGCTCCCAAAGCAAAGGATATGCTCGATGATGCCAAAGGCGCCGAGGCGGAGCCCGATGAAGCGCGCCATCAGCTTGGTGTTCTCGTGCTGGAAAAACCGCTTGCCTTGATAGTCGGCACCGTGCCGCAAGAGAAGCAAGGCAAGGTCAACATTCTCAAAGTGCCGCCCGAGTTTTTGAATGTTCTCGAGCCGGAATCCAAAATCTATCGGCTCACTAAATATCTGACTCAGTTGCCCCAGACCACCAAAGGTATCGCCGGTGGTCATCGCATTCCTCGTGGCGACGAAGGTACCGTGATCGGACACTTGAGTCTTTGCAGCAAGCTCGTCAATACAGCCGACGGAAGCGAAGTAGGTTTTTCAAACAAAGTAATCAAGCCGCTTGCCGTCCTTTCTGAGACTGAAAGCGGCGAGCTGATGTTGAAGCTGGAAGCACAAGATGAAGAAGGAAATTCTCTCGAGCATCCGGTCTTCTTTCTTGGTCAGAACAGTTGGGTCATGTCCAAGAATACCTTTTACAGCATCGACTTGAGTGCTATTCATCGGCTTTTCCAGTTCTTCGATGCACACGGGCAGATGACTGTGAAGCTGGAGATCGTTCCCAAGTTTCTCGCCGTTGACCTGCCGATTTTGCAGAAGCGCATGGATGTGCGTCTCGATGAGACTAATGCGCCGTTCCCGGTTGCCGTTACAGATGCGCCTCGTGTCGTCATCAAGTTGGGCGAGCGCAAAGGTGTGCCGACAACAGCGATTGGCAGCGGACCCAATGATGTTTCGTTGGAAGTGTCTCTCTCTTTCGGTTACGGTGCTCTTGTCCTGCCCTCTCGCGATGAGACTAGCGCTGTCGAGTCCGAACTCTATACCCGGACTATGTCGGAAACCGGGCAGAGCGTCTGGGTTAAACGCCAGTGGGAATTGGAGCATCAAGTTCGCCGCTTTCTTTCCAACTTGCAGCCAACACGCACGATTGCCGATCGTTTCTTCTTTGCCGATGAAGCAGCTTTGGATGCTCTTTATTACCTGTCCTCGGAGCAGTGTGCCGAGTGGGAAGTGACAGGCATCGAAGCTTTGAAGAACTACAAAGTTCGCAAGGAGCCGCTCAAACTCAAGGCTTGCCTCTCGCTTAAAAAAGATTCGTTCAAGTTCGATTTCGATCTGGATTGCTCGTCCAACGGTGAGGCAATTCCATTCCCGCTGGTAATCGAGTCGCTTTTCCGCAACCGCAATTATTTGAAACTATCGACCGGCGAGTGCGTCCGGCTGCCAATGACGACCCTTTTGAGCTTGCTCAAAACAATCGGTCAGAGCAAAGATACCTCCCGTCCTCTCTATCAGGCATTGCCGATTGCCCATGCGCTCGAAACTCATGAAATCGAGATAGATGCAGATGAAGGGTTCCAAAATTTCCTCCAGAAGATTCACAATTTCAGAGAGCTCGAAGGCATCGAGTTGCCGGAGTCTTTCAGCGGCGAGTTGCGTAGTTATCAGAAAGAAGGTTGCAACTGGCTTTCCTTCCTGCGCGAATACGGACTGGCCGGTATTCTCGCGGATGACATGGGTCTCGGGAAAACCGTTCAAGCGTTGGCTTTGCTTCTAGATCATCACAAGGACGGCAAAAAGAAGATGCCATCATTGGTGGTGGCGCCAACATCGGTTGTCTACAACTGGCTCAGCGAAGCGGAGCGCTTTACTCCCAAGCTCAAGAAGGCGCTTTTCCTCGGTCGCGATCGGGGCGAGCTTCTTAAGACCCTTCAGAAAGACAACGCTAAAAAGCCTGACGTGATTTTCACCACATACGGTATCATCCGTCGAGATTATGAAACGCTGAAAGATTTGCAGTTTGAGTTTCTCATCCTTGATGAAGCTCAGAACATCAAGAATCCTGAATCAGTCGGCGCGATTGCGGCTAAGAGCCTGAAGTCCTTTCACCGGCTGGCTCTGTCCGGTACGCCGGTGGAGAACAGGCTGAAAGAATTGTGGTCGCTTTTCGACTTCTTGATGCCTGATTTCCTCAGCTCGTACAAGGATTTCAACGAGACATTCGAGCGTCCCATCGAAGCTGGACTGGATGGTGCTGGACAGAAGCTCAGGAAGATTGTTCACCCGTTCATTTTGAGAAGACTGAAGAGTCAGGTGGAGAAAGAGCTTCCGGACCGTACCGATATCATTCATCTGTGCGAATTGGAAGATGATCAACGTTCTCTCTATCTGGACGTTCTGGATGAGTGTCGCCAGAAGGTCTTCAACGAGATTGCGTCACGCGGTATCAAGCGCTCGCAGATTTCCGTCCTTGCTGCTTTGCTCAGATTGCGTCAGGTATGTTGTGATCCTCGTTTGCTGAAAAACCGAGGCGACGCCCCGCCGGCCGCTTCCGCGAAGTTATCGGCCTTCATCGCCATGATTGATGAAATTATCGACGAAGGTCACAAGATTCTTGTGTTCAGTCAATTCGTCGAGATGCTGACTCTCATTCGTGCAGAGTTGGAAAAGGCAGGAATCGATTATGCCTATATCGATGGTCAGACGCCGGCTAAGGAAAGGCTTGATAGGGTCAATAATTTCAACGCCGATCCCAAGCTGCCGATATTCCTAATCAGCTTGAAGGCGGGGGGCACCGGTCTCAACCTCACAGGTGCCGATTATGTCATCCATTACGACCCGTGGTGGAACCCGGCGGTAGAGAACCAGGCGACTGACCGAGCTCACCGTATCGGACAAACTAGGCATGTATTCAACTATAAATTGATCACACGTGGAACAGTAGAAGAGAAGATCCTTGCTCTTCAAAAGAAGAAGAAGGAACTTGCAGAGTTAGTGATGGGCGGAGACGAGAGTGTCGCCAAAGAGTTAACTAAAGAGGACCTCGAATACCTCTTCTCCTTCTAGGTTTCCAAGTGGTGAAAATTGCGGCATATGACGCAAACAAGACTTTTATTAAATGTTCTCTTTTTTGCCGATCAAAGCGTTATCGGCGTTACCCCCTAATGGGGGACGGGAATATTTAACTTGACATCATGCGGCCTATCGCCGGAAACGGCGAAATGACCATCAATTTAGCCGAACTGCAAAGAACGGTCTGACGGTCAAATAATTAGAGTCATGTGCTGAACTCCTGCAACGTGCCTGGAGGCGTTCTTATTATGCGTAAATCCAAACTTCAAAAGCGGAGCCAAGCCGGCAGTGTTGCCGAATTTGCGCCCGTCTTATTTATCTTCTTTATGATGATTCTCTTTCCGCTCATTAACTTGATCGGATATGGAACAGCTTGCGCGACGGTTCAATTTATCGGAACCAATTGCGCGACTGCAGCTCAAAATGCTTCGAGCTATGGCGATGCCATGAATGCTGTTGAGACAATGTCGAATGGACTCCTCAACTCCGGCTTCGGTAAATTTGCTAATCTGAAGCCTCAAGGTGGCGTCAAAGGCTGCGGTGTAGACGTCTACTTGATTGAGATCGACTACAGCAACAACACACGTACGACCTACGGTCCCAACTCAGCGCTGCCGCACCCCTACGATTCGACCAAAATTTACGAGTACCAAACTCGCTGCAATTTCCAGGTCAACCCGTTCTTGAACTTGTCTGGTGTTCCCTTCATCGGCAGTGTGCCGATTGTGGGACAGCCGAGCGCTATGGCATCTAACTCCTGCCGTAGTTCCGAGCACCCTGAAGGCCTGAACCTTCTCGCAACTACTGGCCCTGGCAGTACCGGTGGCTCGGGAGGCGGCACAGGAGGCGGCACAGGAGGCGGCACGGGTGGCACTGGTGGAACCGGTGGACTCAGCGGTGGCAGTGGTGGCGTCGGTGGCGGTGGTACCGGTGGTCTCTCTGGCGGCGGCGGTGCTGCTGGCGGAACAGGTGGAACTGGAGGAACCGGTGGGACTGGAGGAACTGGTGGAACTGGAGGAACCGGAGGAACCGGTGGAACCGGAGGAACTGGTGGAACCGGAGGAACTGGTGGAGTTGGTGGAACCGGTGGAACTGGTGGAGTTGGTGGAACGAGCGGTGGGTCGACCGGCGGCACCGGCGGCTTGTCTGCAGGCAGTGGTGGTGTTGGTGGACTCGGTTCTACTAGCAGCGGTGTGTCCAGCGGATCTGGAACCCTGGGGCTCGGACCATAACCAGAGACCGTCGAAGTCACAAACACGACAACACATAAGATTTACTCGCTCCCAGGCACGAAATGGGAGCGAGTATTTTTATGAGTTTTGGAAATCTCGGCTTGATGTTATCGGTTACGGAAGTCTGAGCGTAGCGCCTGGTGCTGCAGCTGTCGTAGTTACAGACATGGGTCCTTCAAGTTGTTTGCCGGAGCTGACCTTTGTGGATGAGACGACTTGTACTGCTGATGGTAATTGTTTGCACCGA
>JAIETE010000303.1 GCA_019745505.1 Candidatus Obscuribacterales bacterium
GTGGCAGGAATGTCGGGCGCTCCACGCGAGAGGAATCCGCCCTTCCTGCCGGGCACACCGGGCTTGCCCAGCCGTTCATCAAAGTAATCATTGACACGAGCCTGAATCAGTCCGGCGGTATCAGTCGATCCGCCCGGCTGGATTTGCCGAAACCTTCCGGCGACCGACGCGAAGGTCGTATTTTCATAGACCAGCAAGCTGTCGTTGAAGAAGCCTACGGTCACGCCATCTTCATCATACAGCTCACATTCCTGCACCAGGCGAGCCACCCAGCCGGCCGCGTGTTGATAACGCGTTTTATTACCGGTGGTGCTGTCCTTGCCATCCATGCTGCCGGATACGTCCGTGTGCGCTTCGATGTTGTATCGCTTCAAATCACGTTTGCTGAGAGTGAGGGTCACTGCTATTTCCTTTTTATATTGGGCGCTTTACTCTGCTGAAGGTGCACTGAATACGGTGGCGTACCGGTGCGAGACCGGCACGCTCAGATGAGCCGGATTTGCCTAGCTGACCGAAAGCCCGTAGTTGCGAGCCATCGCGGCCAACCCGCCTTCGTAGCCCTGACCGACGGCGCGGAATTTCCATTCGCCGTTGTAGCGGTAGAGCTCGGCAAAGATCATGGCGGTGTTCGACGAGGCTTCTTCGGTCAGGTCATAGCGCGCGACCTCAGCATTGTCGGCGCGATTGACGATGCGGATGAAGGCATTGCGCACGGAACCGAAGTTCTGTCGCCGCTTTTCGGACTCATAGATAGTCACCGTGAAGACGACCTTGTCGACATCGGCCGGCACTTTGGTCAGATCTACCAGCAGCTTTTCATCATCACCGTCGCCCGCACCAGTGCGGTTGTCGCCCGTGTGTTCGACGGAGCCGTCCGGGCTTTTGAGCTGCCCGTAGAAGATGAAGTCATGCTCGCCGCGGCACTTGCCGGCAGTGTTCAGCAGGAATGCGCTGGCATCGAGGTCGAAGTCTTCTCCCGATGTGGCCCGCGCATCCCATCCCAGTCCGACCAGAACGAGTTTCATATTCGGGACGGTCTTGGTGAGGTTGATATTGGCGCCTTTTGTCAGACTTAGGGTCATGCAGTTCTCCTTTTGCCCTGGGACTCTTTAAGAAGTCCCCAGCAAATTGAGGCCTTTGTGGCAACACCGCTTCCATCGCTGAGAGAGCGGCTTCTCCTTTTGCTGTGGACTCCAAAACTGCCGTCGCGCCCGCCTTTGCGATGCGAGAGAGCCGGCCCTTGCAATAAACTCTTATTCAATATTTTCGGAAGAGGCGGGAAAAACTCCCGCCCCGACCTAGTTCACTTCGTGACCGCGCTTTGTTGTTAGGAGCGCAAGTTCTTCTTCGTGCGCCATTCATCAACCTTGCGATAGGCCCAGAGGACCCCCACGAAGACGAAGAACAGCGACAGGATGCCGAGCACCAGGTCCCATGCATCGGGGGCGACGTTGCCGGCATATCCGAAGATGAGGACGAAGACGAACAGCACGGTGAGATTGGCTGCTTTCGCCGCGTTCTGTGCCACCGGAGCAAACGGCACGGAGACCAGCCGAGCGGCCAGCCACTGACGAGTCGCCCAGAGACCAGGCAGAACCAACAGCAAAACGATGAGTGTGGCCATATTTCCTCGTGTTCCTTCCCTACTTGGACGTTGGCTTTACTACTTGGGGCTCAAAGCTGAGCTGAGAACCCGGCGGAAGAGTTTCTGGGCTTTTAAGATGATGGACGCCCAGCAAGAATGCGTTTTTTGCGGACGCCGAAGCGTGCCAATAAAGGATAAAGATTGAAGTAAAACTATGATCTATAGACTTGGAATATTTTGAACGGAAGAAATTGGGCACCGCCGACGGCGGCACCCAACTTTCCTGGCCTTTCGGGTCCAGAGTTCTTGTCGTGGATTGCAGATTCTACAGATACGGCGCGGGGTCGACACCGACCGACGAGCAGATCCGCTTCAGAATCGCCTTCTCCGCGTCCGCGAAATCGCCGTCCGCATTGGCGATCAGAGCAGCCAGGCCGACCATGGTCGTGGCGGCCTCGTCATTGCCCTTCTGTTTGGCGACCTTACCCCAGAGAAGAATGGCATCGAACTCATCGCCCGCCTGCTTGAGGCTGTCGCGGAAGAGTTTCGCCTTTTCGTCTGAGGACCAGCCGGCCAGAGCGGCGTTCTTGTTGAGGAAACCGAGGACCTTATCGGTCTCGGCGCTGTCAACCTTACCGTCGGCGGCCGTAATCAGGGCTGCAGCGGCAATCACGGATTCGAGAAAAGCGCGGTTGTTGAAGCGGGAGGCCTTCTTCGCAAGTTCGGCGTGAGCGGCTTCGGCATTCTGACGAATCGTGTCCCAGAAGTTCGACATAGAACGGAGCTCCTTTTGGCTTGTGGATACATGTGCACACCCGTGTCACTCCATATGCGCGCTGCATGCATTGTTTTTCTTTGGTGGAGCTGATTGGTGCTGCTTGTTGCTGGTGCCTGCGTCGGATTGGGTTGAAACGGATGTACTGCCAGCCTAACTGCCGCACATTCCCGGAACCAACCAGCGACTTCACACTTTGCAACGAGAAGAAAACGCTGCACAGTGCGGGTTTTCACGATTCACCCCCTTTGCGCAAACGTTGCCAACCAGGGCAAATTGAGGCGATCTTAGCCGAGTCTGAAATTAGAAGTCCGTTTGCACCAAACCTTGCAGAAGCGCATCAACAGCCGACAAATTAAACGCGGCGCCACCGATTGCGGTGCCCTATAAAGGACAAAGATATTACTAATGATCTCTCCATATAAAGACAATTTTTTTTCGATGCATGATGTGATTGCCGTGAGAGCAACCACATCCGCACCGCTATAGAGGCGCAGAAAGGAAAGGGAATCCTACACTGGGGCAGGACTTCCTCTCCTTTTCCGATTAGAACACCGTGGTCTCTCTTACTGTGACTGCCGGTGATCTATCTAACCTCCGGCCTTACGCACGGCGGCGCATGATGATCTTTTCCACTTCGCAGTAGACAGGCAGAATCAGCGATGCCGCAAAGCAAATACCCAGCTGCTGGACGCTCAATGGCTGCAGTCCGAAGAAGGCGGCCACAGGAGCGATGTAGAGCAGGAGCAACTGGATCAAGCTGGAAGCCACAACGGCCAGCAGAAGCCAGGGGTTGGTGCCGAAGCCCAGCTTGAAGATTGAGGTCTTGCTGCTGCGGCAGGTGAGCGCATGGCCCATCTGAGACAGGCAGAGCATAGTGAAGACCATGCTTGACCAGGCGCCCTGGACGACGGTGCCGTTTTCCAGAACCACGTCAGGAGCGATCTGGTGCGCAAACAGCATGAAGGCCACGCTGATTACACCGAACACCACGCCGATGCGCATGATATACGAACCCATACCGCGAGCGAACACACTTTCGCTGGGCGTGATCGGAGTCTCGCTCATGATGTCGCCTTCCTTTGGATCGACGCCGAGCGCAAGCGCAGGCAGTCCGTCCGTCGCCAGGTTCATATAGAGAATCTGAACGGGAATAAGCGGCACGCGCAGCCCGAAGAGCGGCGCCACAGCAAGAGTGATCAGCTCACCGATGTTGGAGCCGAGGATGTATTTGACGTACTTGCGCACGTTGGAGAAGATGGTCCGGCCTTCTTCGACCGCGCGGATGATGCTGGCGAAGTTGTCGTCAGTGAGAATCATGTTGGAAGCCTGCTTGGCCACATCCGTGCCGGTGCCCATAGCGATGCCGATATTGGCTTGCTTGAGGGCGGGCGCGTCGTTGACACCGTCACCGGTCATGGCGACGTACAGGTCATGGCTCTGCAGCGCTTTGACGATGCGCAGCTTGTGCTCCGGCGACACGCGCGCGAAGACGTTGGTGTATTCGACCACACGGCGCAGGTCGTCGTCGCTCATCATATCGAGGTCGCTGCCGGTAGCGACATTGCTGAACTCAGGCATGAGCAGCCCGATTTCACCCGCGACATACTTGGCAGTCGAGGGATGGTCGCCGGTGATCATGATCACACGGATGCCGGCGCGATTGGCGATTTCGACATTCTCGCGCACTTCCGGGCGCGGCGGGTCGATCATCGCCACCAGGCCTAACCAGACGAGTTCGCTTTCATAGTCGGCTTCCCCGCCTTCTTCAGGCCGATTTGGCAGATAGCGGCGGGCAAAACCAAGCACGCGCATACCGTTTTTGGCCAGCTCGGAATTGGCTGCCAGCGCGCTGGCGAGAACTTCCCCAACAGGCACGAGCTTGCCGTTGACCAGAGCGGTCGTGCAGAGCGACAGAACGGTTTCCACCGCACCTTTCAAATACAGCGTGAAAGGCGCCGCCACTGACACGTCCTCATTGCTTTCGACAATCACGCTCATGCGGCGACGTTCCGAAGCAAAGGGCACCTCGGCCACGCGTGGCATAAAGGCATTCAGAGAAGTACGCTCAATGCCGGCCTTTTCGCCCAGCACAGCCAACGCACCTTCTGTCGGGTCGCCGATGATTGACGGCACGCCGTCTTTTTCAGTGAGCGTCGCATTGTTGCAGGCGACGGCCGCGAGAAGCAGCGGCAGCAAATCCGCACCGGGTTGTTTAACCTTGCGGCCATTGCGCAGGATAGCGCCATCGGTGCTGTATCCGGTACCCTCGACGGTATAGATGCCGGAGGGCGTGTGGATGTGCTGCACCACCATTTCGTTGCGGGTCAGCGTGCCTGTTTTGTCCGAGCAAATCACTTTGGCCCCGCCCAGCGTCGCGACAGCCTTCAGACCGCGCGGCAGAGCGTTAGCACGCACCATCCGCTGAGCGCCTAGCGCCAGGGTGATTGTAAGCACCGCAGGCAAGGCTTCAGGAACGATTGCTACAGCCATCGATGCGGCCGTCAGCGCCAGCTCTTTAAAGTCGGCGCCGAAAAACAGACCGACGACGACAACCACGATTACAACCGCCACCGAGCCATAGACCAGTCCTTTGCCGAGCTGCTCCATGCGGCTCTGCAGCGGGGTCTGTTCTTCCTCGACCGATTCGGTCAAGTCGGCAATGCGGCCGAATTCAGTGTCCATACCTGTCGACACCACAACTGCCGAGCCGCGCCCGGCAGAGACAAAGGTGCTGGCATGAACCATTGATTTGCGATCACCGACCTGCGCGTTTTCGTCCTTAACAGGTCGAATTGTCTTTTCCACCGCGTTGACTTCGCCGGTGAGCTGCGATTCCTGAACACGCAGATTGATGGACGAAATGAGCCGGGCATCGGCAGGAACGATGTCGCCCGACTCGAGCAGGATGATGTCACCAGGTACAAGACCACGCGACGGAATTTCAACCACCTGCCCATCGCGCAGAACGCGCGCATTGGGAGCGGCAAGCTTTTTCAAGGCTTGCATTCTTTCTTCCGCCTTCCGGTCCTGGACGATACTGAGCGCCGCGTTGAGAATAACGATGGCCAGGATGGAGACGACGCTTTTCGTATCGCCGGAAATCAGCGAGACAACTGCCGCGCCGAGCAATAGCAATACCAGCGGATTGATGAACTGATCGAGAATCTGCGAGAGCAATGATTCACCCTCTTTCTCTTTCAGTTCGTTGAAACCATGCTTGGCCAGGCGTTCTTCCACCTGACTCGCATTGAGACCATTGCTCTGGTCGGATTCGAGACTTGCCAGAGTTTGCTCGACACTGAGGTTGTGCCAATTCATGTATGTATCGCTCCTTCAAACATGGACGAATAGATAGACACCGCCTGACGGCGATACCTAAGAACGAGAGACATCAGCGCTCACACAGAGCATCAGAATTTCGCGAACAGGCTGTGACTAACCCATTCAATGGTTTGAGAACATTGAATGGCTTGAACGATTGAATAGGTAGTTCGGTTGAGTGTTTTGGATTGGGAAGCGGCTATTCGGCGAAAGTAGTTGGCGGATGTCAATTCACCTTACGAACTGACAACCAGGCAAAGTCGACAGGAAAAATGCGCTTTGCAATGCTTCTTTATTTCCTTTCTAAATTTCGAATTTCAAAGTTTCAAAAACTTCAGCGCCTAATGTTTTCCACTTAGCGCAACTGATTGCACAGTGCGTGGTTGCTATCGTCAACATCATCAGATTTTGGGCGTTTCAACAGGCGAAAGAAACACGCGAACAAAGCAACAGCTGAAAAGGGCAACACAGATTAAGTAGGGCAAAGAAATTAGTGGGAAAACCACATGCCTAAAATTCATCGATTTCAACGTGCCGCTATTGCCCCGACCGGCTGCAAAGCGTAGGTTCGAATCAGACCCATCCATAATCCAGATCGCGAGTAACCGCAAACCGCAAGTTTCAATCTCATCGCCGCTACTTCAGCATCTCTTCTCGCTCACATCTGTGGGTTCAGTGTCTGCTTTCTATTCGAAGCTCTGTCGACATTTACAAGTAGAAAGGTCATTAGCATTGACGAGTCAAGATTCTCGCAGAAGCGAACCGGGTGAAAGCCGCACTTTCGAGCTACCCACCGGGCGGCTTGAAATTGAGGTGGATCATGCACACCTCCCATTCGATTATCTTTTGGGCGTTGCCTCTCGGCAAAATCGCAAGCGCGGTTTTCTCTTTCGGTCGAATGTGCTGGGCAAGCATCTCGCGGCACGCCCGGTGACTATACGCGACATTCATGCACGGCTGGCGAAGCTGATGCCGGACATGGAAGGCCCTGTACTCTTCATCGGCATGGCCGAGACGGCGATTCTGCTCGGACATGGTGTCTTTGATGAATGGGTGAAGACGACGGGCCGCACTGACGCGATGTTCATCCACACGACGCGCTACAACACCGGGCGGCCGACCGTTCTAACCTTCAAGGAAGACCATTCACATGCCGCAGAACATCTGATCTATCAGCCGAAGGATGTTGCGGCTTACCAGTTGATGCGGAACGCCCGCACGATCGTCCTCATCGACGACGAGGCATCAACAGGCGCGACCTTCCACAATCTTCTCGAAGAAATCAAACACGTTCTCCCCAACATACGGCAGGCAGTTACCGTCGTTATTACCGACTGGCGCGGCGTGCTGCGCGGGCATTCCAATAATGAGAAGATGCCGATTCCAACCGTGCCGATTGCTCTTCTGAACGGGCAATACAGCTTCGAACCAGCGCCGGATTTGCAGTCTGTGAGTTCGCCGAATGCCGTCGGCAACGGCCGCAATAAGAGCCTGTTCCTGCGCACAAACTTCGGCAGAGAGGGTTTAATGGCTGGAGACATTTGCGTCCCGGTTACCGGCCAGTGGCAGGCGCTGGCGCGAGAAATCGGATTCGGGCTGGAAAAACGCAACCGCGTTCTCGTGCTGGGCACAGGCGAGTTCGCGTACCCGCCGTTCCTATTGGCGGAATTTCTGGAAAGTCGCGGGGTGGACGTTTTCTATCAATCCACTACTCGCTCGCCGATTATGGCCGGCAGCGCCATCGAGCACAAGCTCATCTTCATGGATAACTACGAAGACGGAATCAACAACTATCTCTACAACGCCAAGCGCGACGACTACGAGCATGTCTTCGTCTGCATCGAAACTCCAGCGTGCACTCTCGACGAAGTCTTGCTCGAAGAACTGAAAGCAACGACAGTTCGCTTCGCTGGTTAGTAAACAGCTGCAGTATCGCTCCATCGAAAGAAACCGGCGCCACTAAATGTGGCACCGGCATGGATTTAACAAAGGATATGAAATGAGCAATTCGAATCAACACCACGTGCGCAACGTGATTATCCTTACCGACATCGATGATACGCTCTGCCACTCTGTCGGCAAATTCCGCAAGTACGTGGGTGACGAAAAGGCGCTCGGTGATGCCTGCGTCTACGACGCCTCCGGCAAGCCTCTGTCTTACCGCAGTCGCGCTCAGGAGACCTTCCTGGACTGGCTCAGTCTTGCAGCCACCGTCATTCCAATTACCGGGCGCTCCACAGAAAGTTTTCGTCATGTAGAACTCGGCTTCAGCAGCTTTGCAATCACCTGCTTCGGTGCCACCATACTGCATCCGGACGGCACTCCCGATCCTGTATGGCTGCAACACGTCACAGCACAATCGGCGCTGGCGCTGCCTGCGTTGGAAGCACTGCATGCGGTGGCTCGCTCCAGCAGTCCGAGTGACCGCACCAAAGCATCCATTGTTTCGGACAATGGGTTGCCGCTTTTCCTTAAGGTGCATGATGCAGATCACAATCAGAGTCGTCTCGATGCTGTCGGCGACACCTTGCAGGAGTTCCTGCCGCGCGGCTGGCGTATGCATGCGAATGAAGGGCAGCTTTGCGCTTACCCCGCATATTTGGACAAGGTCAATGCGGCACGCTACTTCCTCGATAATCTGGCCGGTCCACACAGTATTGTCGTTGGTTGCGGCGACAGCCTGTCCGATACAAGCTTTATATCGGTGTGCGATTTCATGGTCGCGCCCATCCAGTCTCAGATCTTCAACTCAGTCAAATCTGAATAAGTGAAAGGGAAAGATAATGGATATAGCCAATTTCCACGGCAGTTTCTCTTGCAGTGACGTGACCATTCTCGTCAATCCAATCGTAGTCAATGAGAAAACATTACCCACATTGCTGGCGCAAACCGGTCCTGTTGACTATGCCGGCATGATTGCCTCCGAGGCTCCGATGCCGGACGCCTATGTGGATAGTTTTAAAAGCGCACTGCACGGACTGAAGAACCACATCGCAGCGGATGTGCTGAAGGTGGCAAACGCCCTCATCAAGGCGAAAAAAGGCGATATTGTGGTGACCAGCACCGGCTCGATCACGGTCGACGAAACCTATGCGCCGACCGACATCGACAACGACGGCGACACTGACCTCATCGTGGCCAATGATCTCCGCGCGAATTCCATCTACCTCAATGACGGCACTGGAAAATTCAAAGAGGTCGGCGGATTGGTGGGCCTGGCCTACGATCCTTTCGGAAACGTCCAGGGCAATATGGGCGTGGAATGCGCGGACTGGAACAACGACGGCTGGTTGGATGTGTATATCAGCACCTACCAGCGCCAGCTCT
>JAIETE010000295.1 GCA_019745505.1 Candidatus Obscuribacterales bacterium
AATTACGTCGCCGCCAAGATTCAATAGTGGTCCGCCGGAATTGCCGGGATTGATGGCGGCATCTGTTTGAATCAGTTCCACATGATGGTTCAAATCCGCCACAGAGCGGCCTATAGCGCTGACAATGCCCAGGGTGACGGTATGCTCGAAACCAAAGGGGTTGCCTATGGCTATAGCCCATTCGCCCGGTCTTATGCTCTTGCTGCTGCCCAGCCGGGCAATCGGCAATCCGGTGGCGTTAATCTTCACAAGCGCCAGGTCGGTGAAATTGTCCTTACCCACTAGCTGCCCCTGAAACTCGCGTTTGTCGTTCAAAGTGACCTTTATCAGACTGTCGTTGCGCGCGACGTGGCTGTTTGTGAGGATATAGCCGTCCTCCCTGATAATCACCCCGGAGCCGGCCGAACGTTTCTCCTGCCCGTCTGTAAACGGCTGCGGAGTCTGCTCGGGGCGCATACGAGGTCCGAAGAAGAATTGAGGAGATGGCGAATCGATGGCAGCCGCCAAATTCTTTTCGGCAGTGCTTTTAGCGGTGACTTCGATTGCCACGACTGCAGGCGCGACCTTTTCCGCTATGTCTGCAACAGTAGACTCTCCCAGATTCCTCACCGTCAGTTTGTGCGGAACAGCCACAGGCAGCTCGGTTTCGGGCGTATCCAACTGCCCTGCGACTGGTTTGCGCGGGGTGTCATTTTGCTCGCGGGACATAAACTGAGAGCCGATCCAGATACCGACTCCAAAAGTATTCACAATGAGAATGCTAATCAGGAGCTTGCTGCTCAGCGATAATCCGGAACCGTCCTTGACCCCAGCCGAGTCAGCAAGCGATTCCGCTTGCGAAGGCTTGGTGGAGTTTATAGACTTGTCGTCGCCGTTTTCAGTCATTTCAGCTCATTCTGCCACTGAGAATTAAGATTATCATTCCACGCCGGTTGCGTGTTCCACCAGAAACGCCGCACTTGCTTATTTTGGAGCATCAACGGCAACCGGGCCGGCAGCGCTTCTGTCGCCCCTGGCCCAGACAGTATAGATGAGCCCGGCCAGCATGCAGATACAGGCACAGACCGATACTACAGGTGGTGCGCCAAAGCGATGCGCCGACCAGCCAATAATCAAACTGCCCAGAGGAGAAAAGCCCATCATAACAATCAGATATATGCTCAAGACTCTGCCCCTCAGCTCGTCTTTGACCGACAGTTGAACGAGAGAATGCCCGCCGCTCAACTGGGAGGTGAGAAAGAATCCGACAAAAACAATAATCGTCTGGCACAGCCAATACTGTTTGGACCATGAAAAAGCAAGAAGGCTCAACCCAAACAACACGGAAGCATAGCCGAGATTGACTTTGAGGAAATCACCCTTGCCTCTGTTCGCCAGCATCAAAGCGGCGCAAAAGGCGCCCAGACCGGCACCGGCTCTCAACATCGCCAGCGTGCGCACATCACCGTGCAATATGTCAGAAGCAAAAACCGGCATGAGAACGTTGTAGTTCATCCCGCAAAGACTGATCGCTCCGCCCAAAAACATGAGACGCAAGATTGTCGGCGAATTGATGATGAACTTAACGCCCTCGCTGATCCCCTTTTTCGACGCCGCCCCATCGCTGTAAGCAGTGTTATCGATGGAAATCAGGCAGTAGGCAAGCAATGTCCACAAGTAACTTGCAGAATTGAGGAAAAAGCACGCCGCTTCGCCGACCAGGGGAATCGCCACTCCGGCAATGGCCGGGCCGATGATACGGGCTCCATTGAAAATGGATGAATTGAGGCTGATTGCATTGACCAGGTCTTTTCTGTCGATAAGCTCAGGCAAAAATGACTGCCGGGTGGGTATTTCAAACGCGTTGACAGTGCCCAGAAGCAGAGCAAGCACGACACAATGCCAAACCTGAATCTGGTTATTGAAAGTGAGAAGCGCAAGCATCAGAGCCTGCAGCATTGAGATCAATTGGCAAATAATGAGCACTTTTCTCTTATCTCTTCGATCTGCCAACCAGCCGCCGACCAGTCCGAACAACATGACAGGAAAGAGCACGGCACCTTCCACCAGACCCAGCATGAATGCCGAATGCGTCAGCCTGTAGACAAGCCAGCTCAGAGCAACCTGCTGCATCCAGGTTCCGGACAGAGAAAGCAGTTGCCCGACAAAATAGAGTCTGTAATTTCGATAACGCAGCGATCGAAACGTTTGTGAAAATTCTCTAGTCAGCGCTGACTCAGTGATTTTTCTTTCCCCCGACTAGGAAGCAAGAGCTGCTATGCGCTCGGCTCTATCAGAACTGGAAAGAAGAACCTCCAGCATTGTTTTTGTTTCTCTCGAATATTTCGCCACAGTCAGCCGGCGCTCCAAAATCCTGACGCATTCGGCAACTTCCTCGAATGTAATGGCGGAGCCCAGTTTTCTGGCACTGACATTTTCCAATTTAAGAACAATGCGAACAAGAGAAACAATCGTTGAAAGATGATTGAGACCGGCAATCAGACTGAGTCCGGCAAAGCCAGGGCCAAAGTAGAGCTTGGAGAAAACTTTCAAATAAGCGAAGCGAAACAGCAGATTTTCAGCCTGCTCATTCAGCCGGCCCAGTGAGTACTGATTCAATTCTCCATAGCTGACCGCGCCTCCAGCGAACTGCGCCAGCACTTTGTCCGGTGGTGCTACAAGATGGCGAGCGAGCGATGCGGTGTCGATCTCACAATAATTTTCTCTGTAGACATTATCAGGGAAATACGCAGACAGAAGAGCATTGATCAAAAGTGAATCGACCGTGCGCGGCTTTGTTTGCAATCCCGGAATTTTGTCAAAATCACGTTTTTCCTTTACCGAAAGGGCTATTTGCTTAGTTATTCCAATAAGAATCTTGTCTGCTCTTTCTTCACGTAAAGATTCTTTCGCATCGTTACTTCCTAGCGCGGAAAGTATCCTTCCTTCTATTTCCAGATAGTCCTCGAATGGCAGAGGCTGTCCGTCTACAAATTGCAAATTTGTCCAATCAGGGCTCAGGTCAGAATAGAGTTTCTGAAACAACTGATATGTGTGAATCAGATGCTGCCTCTGCTCGGACAGTGGGCGTCCGCTGTTGAAGAGCACTCCGGTGGAAGCAAAGCTGGCCGACGCATAGACGCCATTGGGCGTGGATGTGAAGGTGTAGGGAAACAAACGACACATTGACGGCTTAGCGTCCGCCCCGAACTGATCATGAATTCGGCAACGGTTGTCAGGCGAGAGAAATTGACATTTGCCGTCATTGCGCTTGCCCAGAGCACTTGTGAACGCAAGCTGACCGAGCGTGACTTGCGAGCCCGTATCGATTAGATGAACAGGTTCTTCTTTTACACCTTCTATTTCAAGGGAACATATTCGCTTTATGTCATCGTCAGTAAGAGGCACAGGCCAGGTGAAACAGCAGTTTCCACAACCGGTGCAATCGAAATTAATACCCTCTGGTATATGCAGTATGGCATCTGCGCTCATAGAAGAAATTATGCAGCATCCGGCATCAATTAGCTTATAAAATGCCGATGCGCTAGACTAGGCAACCAAATGCGAGAAAAATCACTCTGTATCTGCATCGCGGTGTTGTCATTCCTGACCACACTTTTTGTGTTTCTCCCTTCTCTAGGCAGTCAATTTCTCCTTGACGAGCAATTCATCGCCGCCTGGACTAAAGCGCTCCTGTCCGGCTCTGCCGTTGGTGGGTGGGGCAGTTATTTCACTTGGAGCGGACCAGATTCGCAAGATGCATTTGGCCCATTAGCCGCCATTTCCTGCGCGATTCTCTCGCAGCTGGGCCCGGGGCTGGCAAGGTTGGCATCCATGCTCATTCATGCCGGATGCAGCGTGGCTCTATATCTGGTGGCGCGAAAGCTGACGGAAGAAAGAGAGAAAAATCAGACCCTCTCCATTCTGATATCCGCATTTACCGCACTTGTTTTTGCGGTTCACCCGCTCAGTTCGGAATTGATCAATTTCATTGGCGCAGTAGGTATTGAGCTCTCGATTCTCTTTTTTGCGCTTTCATTCAATAGTTACCTTTCAGCCCATCCGATTCTGAATCCTGACCAGGGCAAAAACGCCAGACTTAACAGCATTCTTGCGGTCGTGTTTTTCATCTGCGCTTACCTGGCTTACAGCAAAAGCTGGTACCTGCTCAAGATTGTCGCCATGTTTGAGCTGTTGAATTTTGCTCTTGATCCGGAATCACGGCAAAAATACCAAGCTCTCTGGAGAAACTCTTCTACGCCCGGCAGAAAGAGATTTCTGACCACTCTGGGCGCAATGATGGCCGTCTCTGTAGCACTGATGACCTTGGAGATTTTCAAAGGCAACGATCCTGTCGGAGCAATTCTGGCGATGATGCCGAACGGTGCACGAAGCATGCTGCTCACGCTGATGTTTCCAATCAATCGAGCCATTCTGAAGAAGTACAGCCTGGAATACATACTGCTCTATATTGTTTTTGGGCTGGCTGCAGCTCTTTGCTCATATGGACTGTGGAAGCGGCCGAGATATCGCGTCGCGATCTTTACCGCGCTGGCTTGGGTATTTTTTGGATTGCTGGTTGGTGGCAATCAATCAGTAGTTGCTGACGATTTCTACGGGCATCGTTATCTGGCACACGCTCAGGCAGGTCTTGCTCTGCTTTTTCCAATGATGTGTTTCGGATTGGCATCCGCACTCAGCCAGAAGCGTGTCTGGGCTGCCGCACCGGCAATCGTAGTCTGCCTCACATTCATGGTGGCATCATGCCGCCATTCTTTCGGTCAAAGCCAACACTACAAAAACGCTTCCAAGCTGCTGGAAAAGATTCAGAAGTCGGCGAAAATTGTTTGTGCCAAAGAAAAAGCGCAATTCTGTTTGACCAAAGATATGCCTAGAAGTGTATCTTTTGTGCCATTCGTCTCACCGTTTCGACCTGTAGTGCTGGACGCCGCAAATGGTCTAATGAGAGCACCAACCGTCTCCGGAGGAGCACTGAAAGACGCTCTGGCGGCGGGCAAGCTGAGCGGTAACACCTGCCGCTGGGATGAGACATTCAATTCTTTATTGCCCATCATCGTCGAACCGAAGACCAATGAGCCTGCTGTAATTATGAGCGCACAGCAAATTTCAGAAGTGCTCAATCCCCCGTTGCAGTTCTGGAAAACCGTCAGCCTCGACGCTAAGGAAAATTGTCTCAAAATAGCCAGCAATTCAGAGCACGAGCCGGGCATCGGGCTCTTCCCTCGCATATTGAGCCCTCTGGACGGCGATTCTTTCTATATTGACGCACGAATCAGCACACCTGTTGAACCCAGCAATCCCAATGTCGAATTGCACTGGATGACACTGCACACAGGCCAATACGAGAAAGAAGACCGTCGTGCAATCGCACCGGCAAAACTCAACGACAACGCATATCACCGCTACAACCTGTCATTGCGCTCGACGGGCTGGGCGACCAACGGACCACCGACGCAACTTACGATTGGATTTCCATCCAGCTCGACAGTAGAGCTGAAAGGAATCGGCATCGTCAAAGAAAGTAGAGAAGGCGGGCTGTTTGCCAAGCTAAAGTGCATCGAGGCAAGAAAAACGGATGAAGTCGCTCGACAAGCGCGTTTCGCAGACCTCTGCTACAACTATCCGGACGACGCCGAACTAGGACTTTTCCATATCGACAGAACACAACCATCTATCACTCTCAACTTCGACGTATCCGCCATTACAGGCGGTGCCAAAGCCGTGTTGTTCTCAACCGGGAAGGATCAGCTAAAACTGCTGGCGGATTGTGGTGAACTTCCCAAAGATTGCGCTTTCAAGCTGGATTTGAATGGCACTGCAGGCAACATAAAAATCGATCTCGATCGTTTTGAGAAAACAGGCATCTATGGAATTAGAGTGGCTGCAATCGATAATGCCGGCAAGCCAACCGGTAATTTCAGTGATAGAATCTGGCTGCTAGTCGACAAAAGTCTGTAGTTACAGGAGTTTTGAGTTGGACAAACTTAGAGTAGCAACCAAAGACATTATCTTTGCTTGGCTGGATGACTCTCAAGACAACTCGTACTACCTCGACAAGATTGAGGGAGAAACCCGCATGGTTAACCGCAATCTCATTGAATTGCGCGATCTCACCGACGAAATTGAAAAAAACTCCACACGCTATCTGTATGTCCCAAAACTGACAAAAGAAGATCTGCTGGAAGACTTGAATTCTTTCCTTGACACCGTGGAAAAGGCAGATTTGAAGAGCATCTTGCCCATAGCATTCGAGAGCCCTCACAAAGTAAGCGCCTTCAGAAAGATTTTGGAGAAACATCCAGAAGAACTGCAAAGATTCGAAGAATTCAGAGAGAAGTCGATGCTGACGAGAATTGAAAAGTGGCTCAAGGCAAACGGTATTGAACCAAGCTTCAAGTAATCGAAGGCTATATAGAATGCGAACTAGGATTGTGGAGGAAATCTGGCGGCGCCCAGAGGCGAGCGTTCCGGCAGAACCGGTCCGCGCACACACTTGATGGCAGACCATGGCAAATAGAGTGTTTCATTCTCCCTGCGCAGACAGAGATAGGTATTCTGGTCAGCCATGGCGACCTCGCCTTCAACCTGCTCACCACTGATGAGCAAGACGGTCACATGGGTGTTCATTGGAATTGCCACGGCTACCCCTCGCGGAAACTGCTCAAATATTAGCAGCCGAGCCGAGAGTCTGAGAACACAAATCCGACACAGGCGATGCGATAGCCTGCGAAATTATCAAGTGTTCAGGCTACCCTGTTTGCCGCATTCAATCGCTCTAAATCGTCGCCATTTTGCATGGCAAGCTGTCTTTGTTGTTCTTTAGCCTTAGCGACACGCACATCGGCTAGCGCACCATAGGCGTCGGCAATGGCTCCGAAGATCTGATTGATCCTCTCGTAGTTGCCGGTCTTGATGCATTGCGCAAGCGCTTTGCTAAGATCCGAGATGCAACCTTCGATGGCGCTCTCACTCATTCCGACTGGATTCGCTTTAGCCTGACCAATTATGCCGCTGGTGTTGCCAACGGCACTGATGACCTGCGCATTGGCATGCTGGTACTCGGGACTGGAAGACGAATATCCGTTCGAGTTCAAAATTGTCCGGCCTTCACTGTTGGTGACGGTTCCGTCTCGGTGAATGAAATTGCCGTTGGCAAGCTGGACTCCTTCGGGTGTACTTGTATATTCGGGAGTCCAGAGTCTGTTGGTATTGGCGTTATACGTTAAGACCGTATTGCCGTCCTTATCAACTTCACGATAAGGAGTTTCTTTATTGTCAGTGTCGAAAACAAATCGGCGTCCATCCTGACCCGGACCGGTTTGTTTTCCATCGGCTTCATTAGTGTAAGTAACCTTGTCTTCCGGCTTCGGTCCGGTCGCGACATCGGTTTTGATCACTCCTTCAGGAGAAGCAGAGATTGTAACTGCGCCGATTGTCGTAGACGGTTTTCCTTCAGGAGTAGTAGCTATCTTTACTTGCTCAACTCCAGCGACAGTAGATTCGTTGGAGCCGTTGCGGGCAGCAGCGAATCTTCGCTTCATCCATTCAGGCAGGTTTTCAAAATCTACCTTCTGTCCGTTTCTGTAGAATTCAGGTTTTCCGTCTGCGCCTTCTTTGACGTCAAAAAGCTTGCCGTCGCGGCAATGCCCGAAACGCCTGCGGCCATCCCTATCCTGAACCGTCTTGAAGCCGTCATCTTCTACCTTTTCCGTCTGAGTACCGAAATTGTGTACACCAGGCTGATTGCGTACTTCCGTTGGAACGCTCTCCGGCGGTACGTTTCCGTGGTTGAAGATCTTGGCGACGGCCCTTCCGTGGTAATCCTTGACTGTATCGATAACAGCTTTATCAGTGATTACGCGGTCCAAATTGTCGAAACGCTGTCTTAGAGTCCGGTCGCCCTGCTCCATCCTGTTGCCGGACTTATCCTTGAATTCTCTGGTTCCGTCTTTATGCTGGATGACCTGAGAGCCGTCTTTGGCAGTGTAGATAGAATCACCATTCTCTGCAGTGGTGTACTTTCCGCCGTCTTTGTCTGTGGCGTACATCTGACCGGTGGTCGAATCATAATGGGTGGTATTGCCACGGCTGTCCTGAACGGTAGTAATCTTGCCGTTCGTGTCGATTACCTTGGATTCTCTACCAATACCATCGGTTGCAGTCAGGTGGACGACTTTTCCATCCTTTTCTATGACTTTTGCATTCGCTTCGCTGCCGAATTCTTGCTTCCAGACATTGTCCAGAACATTGTTAACCACTCCGGCGGCGGCATCGTAAGCGCCTTTGACTAATCCTGTCAGCCCGTCCCATGCGCCTTTGGCAACACGACCCATGAAGCCGAAGAATCCGCCGTCTTTGGGCTTTTCCTCAGCGGGTGTAAAGGTAATGGCATCCGAAGTGATATTGGCTTTCGGGCAGTTAGGTGTGGCTGTGCCGTCTGCGTTTACTTTTGAGCGGTCCGCACATTCAGTGTAGGCGGCTTGCACACCTTCGGCGTTGATCTTGTCCTTCTGCTCGGCGCCGTCTCCATCCTTTTCGTCAACTTCCTGATTCGTGTCCGCGCCAGCAACCGGAGGTTTTTTGACCTCTTTATTTTCTTCAGTATTGGCCGTTGTGGAATTAGCCATTTCCTGACTAGACTCGAGAAGTGCGGGAGAAATAAGCGTGACCCGAAAGGCCACATAGTAAGTTGTCAGTATTCTGCGACATTAAATATGGCGTGTCCATGGTGGAATTCCCATCCAAGATTAAAAATACCCAAAAAGCGAGCATTTCTATCCTTTTATGCGGTTCAGGAGTCTCTTTTTGGGCATTTCAGCGCGCGAAAGAACGCTAGAATTCGTACTAGAAAGCATCAAAGAGATGCTTGAGGCTCAAAACATCGCTCTTGCCTGCGCTTTGCCTCCTTACTATCCAGCTTCCAATATACGCATGATGCAAAGACACTTT
>JAIETE010000318.1 GCA_019745505.1 Candidatus Obscuribacterales bacterium
CGAAAAAAATCTATCTGATGATGTATGACGCGTTCGACAAACACGAGCCCGTAAGCGTTAAGAACACCTCCTATACTTTCTTGCAGAACAAGAATGGCGATTTCAAGTTGCCTGATACACTGCTGGACAGAGAATTTTATGTAGACGTCAAAAGTGATCTAGCCGACCCCAATTTAAAGGCGGAGGCATCGACAGACGACTGGCCGTTCCTCTACATGCCGGCACGCATTTATCCTTTCTCCTACTTTCCTATGTTTGGGCTTGTGCTCTTGCTTTCCTTCGGCATGATCAGGTCGATGCACGCGATTAAGATGACGCCGTCCTCGATACCATTCTTCTTCCTCGGCGCCGGCTTCATGCTGATCGAGACGAAGGCTATTACGGAGCTGGGGCTGAATTTCGGCAACACCTGGTATGTTGTGGGAATTGTTATTGCGGCCATCATGATCATGGCGTATCTGTCAAATTTGCTCGTACTCAGAACCAAGTTTACGAACACCACTCTGGCATTCATTCTATTGTTGGGCAGCATCTTGCTGGGCTGGTACATCATAGGAACCGGCGGATACGAGAGCTCGCTGCTCGGGAAGATCGGAAACGTAGCAGTGCTGACTATGCCGATGCTCTTTTCGGGCGCCATCTTTTCAGCGCTGCTGAACAAGCATAAAGACATAACATCAGCCATGGCATTCAACTTGATGGGCGCTATGCTGGGCGGCTTGCTGGAATACAACTCAATGTATTTCGGCTACAGGACTCTTTACCTCTTTGCCCTGGCCATTTATGCCCTGGCTTTCATCACTTCGATAAGCCAGAAGAAAGCAGTAGCGGACTGAGAGCGGCGCCGTGATCGCCGGCAGGTCTGTGGAATAATGTGTTTACGAAATACAGGCCTGTTATTCAATGTCGATAGAAGACAATCTGCGTGTAATGGAGGTGAGCCGCGAAGCTTATTGGCGCGCCTATCCCAATTCATCGCCGGTAAAACTGCGGTGGCGAGCGCTGACGGTGCGACACTCATTTCATATTCTACCGGCGGAAACAATCCTCGAATTGGGCTCCGGCAGCGGTTTGTGGACAGAACATCTGACCACCGTGCTACGCGGCGAAAATCCGATTACGGCTGCAGTTTTCAACGAAAAATTCGCAAAAGAAGCACCTAAACTGCCAAATGTTCAATTTGTCACCGTTACCGATTTAGAGACGCAATTTCCCGTAAACAGTTTTGATTACATAGTCGGTACGGCGATTATCTGCCATGACCTCTACCCCCAGACTCTGGCGGTTTTGCAAAAATTGCTCAAGCCTGGCGGTCAATTGCTGTTTTTCGAGTCGAACTATTGGAATCCTCAAGTTTTCTTGAAAAACCACATTCCAATAGTTCGCAAAATGAGCAATCATCCCCCCTGCCAGATAGGTATGCGACGCTATCAACTGATGAGAATTGCTTCTCAACAGGGATTTGTCAATTTGGAAATCGTCCCTTACGACATTATTCACCCCTGGACTCCGCGCCCGCTTATTCCAATTCTGCAATCAGTCGCTTTTCTGCTGGAGCATGCGCCGCTGGTAAGTGAGTTGTGCGGAACTCTCTATATCTGGGGCAAGAAACCAGGAGATGAGCAAGAGCGAAGACCGAAAGTCAACCTTGCCACACGTCCGGAGTTGAAGAATGCAGTCTCATTCGTGGTGCCCTGCTATAACGAAGAAGCGACCATTCCCGGGTTGGTGAAGGCGCTTACACAGTCTTACAACGATTACATTCACGAAATCGTGCTCGTTGACGACAACAGCAAAGACAACACATATGCGGTTGCCAGCGCAATGAAAGAAATAGACCCGCGAGTGAAAGTGGTTAAACGAACACCACCAGGAGGCGTGGGCAGAGCTCTCAGAGACGGCTATAAAGCGGCAACAGGCCAATATATCATGAGCCTGGATGCGGATTTTATCCAAGTCATCCCCGAGCTGCGGGATATGTTCGACGCCGTTGCCGATGGTTACGAAGGTGCTATCGGCAGCCGTTTCTCACACGACTCAGTAATGTGGAATTATCCTTTTATCAAGCTGCTGTGCAATCGTTCATTCCATTTGCTGATGAATATCCTCCTCAATTTGCGAGTGCGCGACATTTCCAATAATTTGAAGATTTACCGGGCGGACATTCTGAAGAATCTCGATTTGGAACAAGATGGTTTTGCGGCAAACGTAGAGACAGGCTTAAAGCCGGTTCTGCGTGGCTATAAAGTCAAAGAAGTGCCTATCTCGTGGATCAACAGAACAATCGATATGGGGAGCTCATCCTTTGCGATTCCGAATGTGGCATCAGGCTACTTCAACGCTCTCATGCGCATAGTTAAGCAACACTGGCAAAATCCATCGCCAAAATCTATAAATAGCACTGCTGTCATAGGAGATACGCGCGCCGGCAGCCATGCAGAGTGATTTTTTCAACAGCCTTAAAAGCGGATGGCGACACGCTCTATGTGTCCTGACAGGATACACGATCTTGTACCTGATTTACTTTAGCCCCGTTATTTTCGCAGGCAAGATTCTGTCCAATGGTGACAATTTTCTGCTGTACGGCGGCTTGTATTTCATGAAGCACACGTTGTGGAGCCAATTTATCACCTGCGGCTATCCGTTGTTCGCAGACCCACAGACTCAACACTGGTACCCGCTTGCCTGGATATTTCACGGGCTAATCAGGGACTGGAACGCATACATCATCGTTGTGTACATATTGTGCAGTTGCTTTTCCTACGGGCTCATCTATTCCATTACCAAGTCCAGAACAGCTGCCATCATAGGCAGTATCATCTACGGAATGAACGGATGGATAATGAGCAATCTCGAACACAGCGGGATTATTCATTGCGAGATCTGGCTGCCGCTCGTGCTCTGGGCCTACAATGAGCTCAGGATCAAGTTCTCGCTGGTCTGGTTTGCTATCGCCTCTATCGGACTGGGCTGCCTGATTCTGGCAGGACAATCAGCAGTAGTGGCGTTTCTGGCCATGTCCATTGCATATTGGGTCTGCTGCTTTCCTTTGCTCGCGAGCAAGAACAGATGGAAAACGTTCGGATGGCTCGCGCTTTCCGCAATAATTGGACTAGGCATATCTATGGCCGCTGTGCTTCCGGCCCTGGAATTTTCCAGTCTCGGCTTCATGCGCCTGTACATGAAAGCTGACGACTTGGTCAGCTACTACAATCCTCTGCAAATCTTTAATTTCGTATTTCCCTACTTGTTCGGAGGCATGAAAGACTCGCCATATGGTGTTGCATACTTCGGACCACGAGACATGCAGACCGTCAGTTGTTACATTGGTCTTTCCATCATAATCCTCGCCTTCATCGCGATTTTTTCCACATGGCGAAGTCTCGAGACGAAGCTCTGGTTCTCTTTCACCTTGCTGATGTTGCTGTTATCGCTGGGCGACAATACTCCGTTTGGACTGCTGGTGCACTACCTTCCGGTCTACAATCATATTCGCGTTCCGCCCCGTCACTTCAACGACTTCTCTCTGGGCATGGCGGTTTTAGCATCGCTGGGAGTAACCGCGATGATGGCCAAGCAAGTGACGAAACAGGTATTAACAAGAGCCTGCTTTATCGTTGTGGCGTTCGTTGTGATCATGATCTACCCATCGCTGCTGGTGCTGGATATGGTGCAAAAGCAATTTCATATCACAGGCATTCCCGCCGCCTGGATCAATCCGGCGATTTATGTTCCTCTCTGTATCACAGTTGCTCAAATTCCCATTCTGTATCTGTTTTGGAAAAAACCTGTTTGTCGTATTCGAAAAACGATGCTGATCGCGCTGGTATTCGTTGACCTGGCGAGCTTTGGTTGGTTCCTGCCCTGGCGCTATGCTGCCATGAGACAGTCAGACTTCAGCCCGCCGGCGCACGCTGCAAAATATATAGAACTTTTGAAACCTCTGAATCAGCGCATTTTGCCGGTAAGAGGAACTCGTGGTTCGGCAGACGAACTCTATCCTAATCCGTCGGCAGTCTGGGAGATACCCAGCGCCAGCTGCTACATGAACTTCATCCCGCAAAGAAACTATCAACTCTTCACGATGCCGGATGGCGGCTTCATCTTGGAAGACTGGTCTTCGCCCGAAAACAGAGCTCTGGATATCGCTGCGGTGCGGTATGTATTTGTTCCCAAAAACGACCCGCGGTTTCCGCAACCACAGGACTCATCGCGATGGAAAAAATTCGACGAAGTTGGGATTGCAAACATCTACGAAAATATGAGAGCTGCTCCTCGCGCTTGGCTTGTCGACGAAGTAAAAACCATGCCTCGAGACGCAATTCTCAAGGCTTGCAGAAAGTCGGTTATCGATGGCGCGCCTAATTTCGATCCAATGCGCCTGGCATTGATCGAAGAACCCTGTGCGATCGACAATCCTGGCAGCGATCCCGAAGCGAAGGTAACTCTCAACTCCTTAGAGGCGGAAAGAGTGGAATTGGAATCCGACGCCAAGACTGGCAAATTTCTTGTGCTGAGCGATACTTACCACCCGGGTTGGAAAGCTTTTGTCGACGATAAACCGAGCAAAATCTACATAACCGACTTCAATTTCCGCGGCATCAATCTGCCTGCCGGCAAGCACAAGATCGTATTCGTATTTGATCCGCTCTCGCTCAAAATCGGAGCGGGAATTTCCTTCGCTTCTCTAATCGCTCTTTCGCTTATCTGCATTGCCATGCGGAAAAGAGAAAGACACGGAAATGCTGCTTAATCGGACTCTTATTTGCGCGTTTTGGAAACCAGATGTTCCACGACAATTTCGCGCCATTCGTTCTTCGAGATATTGCCGCCGCACACAACGATGCCCACAGTCTCTTTCGGCTTGATTTGAACTTGCTTGCGAAGCACGGCAGCGATTGCAGCCGCGGAAGCCCCTTCAATCAGCATGCCTTCATTGTCCAAGAATTCGAAAATGGCTGTCTTGATGTCCTCTTCCTCGACCACAGCCCAATCAGAAACAAGTTCCTGGCACATCGGAAAAGTAATCGAATCCGGCTCGATATTGCCGGCAATTCCATCGGCAAGAGTAGGCTCTTGCATCACTTTCACGATTCTTCCTTGATTGATGGAAGAAGTCATTGCCGGAGAGTTTGCGGCAACAACACCCAAGACTTCGGTTTTGGGTTTCACGGCTTGCGCAACTACGCCCACTCCGCTGATAAGACCGCCGCCTCCGACCGAACAGATGATTTTATTGAGTTCCGGAACCTGTTCGAACATTTCTAAGGCTACAGTTCCTTGCCCGGCGATTACTTCTCTATTGTTGTAAGGAGAGATGTAAAAAGCTTTCTTCTCTTTCGCCATGCGCTGTGCATAGCTTTCAGTCACTTCACAGTCGTCGCCGTGCTCGATAACAGCAACGCTGTAGTCCTTCAGGCGCTGGCGCTTTACAGCCGACGCATTCACAGGAATGCAGATTGTCACATCGCGCCCCAGTTCTACCGCTGCTTGCGCCACAGCCAGTCCATGATTGCCGGCTGAGGCGGTAAAAACCTTACTGAGCGCATTTTCTTTGCTGCGGGTCAGAGCGCTCAGCGCTCCTCTATATTTGAATGATCCGGTGACCTGCAAATTCTCCAGCTTCAAGTAAACTTCGGCGCCAGTGAGCTCGGACAACCAGAGCGATTTACGAAAGGGTGTGTTGATCGCTTTGCCGGCAATTCTTTTGCGAGCGACAAGAACATCATTCAAAGAGATTTTGTTATCAACCACGGCGCGCTCCTCGAATAGCAGCAAGCATATATCTGTAGTAGAAAAAACCGGCGAAGACTCTTAGCCGATGTTGCGGTTTGACTTAAAAAATGGAGCGGGTAGCGGGAATCGAACCCGCGTGTGCAGCTTGGAAGGCTGCCGTTCTACCATTGAACTACACCCGCGTAATATGCGAGATCTTATCACAAAGCTATTTAGGAGACCATCGGATGGTCGTTTCTGGTGTTTTAAACGCTAACACTTGCCAATTTCTCAGTTTTTGACCTCTTCCTTTTCCTTTCTATAAAGAAGCATTTGCGTGCAACGAAACAGGGCGATCAATTTGCCGCTTTCGGCATCGCTCACCCTGGCATCCCAGACTTCGGTCGTTTTGCCGCTATGAATTCTCTCAGCATGGCAAAAAATAGTGCCTTTCCGGGCCGTTCCTATGAAGTTGGCCTTAAGCTCGACTGTCGTGAATGACGCCACGTCAGGCTTAAAATTCAGTACACACCCATATCCACAGGTTGTATCTGCAAGAGCGATCACCGATGCGGCATGCAGATAGCCATTAGGCGCTAAAAGTTCATCGCGGATATCAAGCTTACTGACCAGTTTTTCATTAGCGCTCTCAACAATTTCTATTCCGATTAAACCTGGCAACCGCCCCTTACTGCGCGTATTCAGTCCCGAAACGTCCATAGATTGCCCCTTTACGCTATTTCTCTAAAGATATGCCCGATACACAAGGAAGTCTTAAGGTTAGATATATCTGATAAATACGGAAAACACCCCGCATTAACTTGTCTATGGGAAAAAGAGATGTTACTTTAGCGTCAAAGTTTCTTAATGCCGACCGCGCCAAACGCAGTGACATTGAGAGGTTTCGGGCACGCCGCCCGACTGGTTTTGCGCAGGGAATTACCAACCGATTACTAAACGGAAGCCATGGCAACATACATACAACAACTGGCAGCTAAGACCGACCCACTGAGACTGGTAGTGCAACAAGGTGGAAAGCTGGCACCGAGAAAACTCGTGCCGACCCACATCGAACAGTTGATTTCGTACAAGCCAGGCAGACCGCCCGAGCAGCTCAAGAAAGAGCTCGGCATTGAGAAGTTCATCAACCTGGCCTCTAACGAAAATCCACTTGGACCGCCGGAATCCGCACTGAAAGCCATTCAGGCAGCCTTGCCGGAAATTTGCCGCTATCCCGAATCGGGCAGTTACAAGCTCAGAGAAGCGCTCGGACACAAACTGGGCGTCAATATCGACAATCTGGCTGTTGGCAGCGGCTCCGAAAGTATCATGGCGAACATCGTGCGTGCTTTCTTGCACGGCGACGATGAGGTGCTGACATCGGAAGGCACATTCATCGGGCTTCTGGTGCTTGTCAAAGCACAAGGGGTTAAGCTCCGCACTGTTCCACTGAAAAACTATCACTTCGACCTGGAAGCGATTGCAGATGCGGTCAACGATCGCACCAAAATCATCTACCTGTGCAATCCTAATAACCCCACAGGCACCATCTTCACGCGCCAGGAATTCGACACTTTCATCAAGAAGATTCCAGAGCACGTCCTCGTCATCATGGACGAAGCCTATTACGAATTCGCTTGCGACAATCCGGATTACCCGGACTCCATGAGCTATCGCATGGACAACGTTCTCACTTTGAGAACATTCGCAAAAGCCTATGCTATGGCAGGTTTGAGACTCGGCTACGGACTCGGTCACGAATATCTGATCGACTTTGTAAACCGCATCAGACTGCCATTCGAGCCTAATTCTCTGGCGCAAGCCGCCGGTCTGGCAGCTTTGCAAGACGAAGACTTCCTGGAAGAAACACTGGCGAACAATCGCCACGCCATGGCATTCCTGCAAGACGCGTTCGACAAGCTCGGACTTCAGCGCGTGCCTTCACACGGCAATTTCATCCTCGTCGAGATGAACAGCCAGGAAAAGGTCAATCGCATCCACGAAGAATTGCTCAAGCGCGGTATCGCCATCCGCCCTCTGGCTGCCTTCGGACTGCCGACATGCTTCCGCGTAACAACCGGACGTCCGGCTGAAAACCATTTGCTGGTCAAGCACTTAAAGACAATTCTGTAATCGGAACCGTAGCCTAAAATTCTCATCTATTCAGTAGACCTTATTGCTGAATGGAAGATGAATTGCAGGAAACATCCTTGGAAGAGCAACTCTCACAACCGGCGCCCACGGCGCAGGCAAGACGCGTAAAGATATCGCCCCTTCTAGTGGTTTGGGTGTCCGCCTCCGCGCTCATTGTCGCCGCCGCTTACGCTCAAAGTGCCGGACTATGGCGCCTTGCCGCTTTCACGCAGTTGATTACCGGCTATGACATCTTCAGTCAAAAGCGTTTCGACATCCCCCGTCTGCCGCCAACCAAGAATTTCGACGTAATTGCTCAGAAGGGAGGGAAACTTTCCGCCATTGCAGTGGCGGGCAATTATGCCTATATCGGCGCAGGGCAAAACTTGCTGGTTGTGAACATTGAAGACCCAAAACATATTGAAACAGTTGGTTCTCTTCTTCTTCTGGGGCAAATCAGCGACATAAAAATCGACAATAACTTCGCCTACGTTTGCAACGGTCGAGGGGGCTTGAGAATCATCGATATAAGCAAGCCCCAGACGCCGAAAGAAGTAGCTGCATACGGGCACATGGCAGCCCCCAGGACCGTTGCCCTCGGGCATGACTGCGCCTATATCGCCTCCGGAATAAACGGATTGGAAATCATCGATGTTAAGTCGCCTTCTTCTGCGTCGACGGTCAATTTCAAAGACTCGGCAGAAAAAGCAGGAACCCTAGACGCCTTGAGCGTTTGCATCGATACCAATCGCCTGTGCGTAATGGATGAAGACCAGGGGCTTCGACTCTTCGATTTGAAAGATCCACGCAATCCGGTCAAGCTGG
>JAIETE010000202.1 GCA_019745505.1 Candidatus Obscuribacterales bacterium
GCGCAACGTCAGCGCTTCCCATCCATGTCGGCGCAAGATGCGCTCGACGTCGTCAGCACGCTGAAGCGCTGGCATGCGTCGGATTTGCGCGGCAATCTGATCGTTCAGTGTCACGCAGGAATCTCACGCAGCGGAGCGGTGGGAATGTTTGCTACCGAGCTGCTCGAGCTTGACTGCGAGCTGTTTCGCAAGGAGCATCCGTGGGTCGAGCCACAACCCTATATGCTCAAGCTTCTGCGAGTGGCTGCCGGTCTCTGACAGGCGGCCACTTCTTGCTTCCGTGAAACTCTTTTTTTTACCCGGAAATACTAAAACAAATAGTAAAACATTGATGGAGCGTAAATTGGGGTTCCCCCGAAAGAGTAGACAGCGTTTCTGAGGGTCAGGCAGCTCCTTGTTAAAATACAGAGGAGAAAATCATGACCAAGAAAATCAAAGCTACCGCTGCATATTCGAAGGAGTTCGTCAGGAACGCCGTATACCTGGCGCAGACGCCTGGGCGAACCATTGCATCTGTTGCTGTTGAACTCAAAGTTCCAGTCTGGAAGCTCAGAACGTGGATCAAAGAGTCAAAAGAAAAACTAGAAAGAAGTTCTGATTTGGATGAGCTAATTCGGCTTCAGCGCGAGAATAGCAGGCTTAAAGAGGAGAATGAAATCCTAAAAAAAGCCGCTGCGTACTTTGCCAAAGCCCTGCAGTAAAGTACGCATTCGTGTTTAGCGAGCGGAACAACCACAGCATCGTAATTCTCTGCGATGTGCTTGAGGTGAGCCGTTCGGGCTACTACAAGTGGCTAAAACGCGGGGTATCGGAAAGATTGAAGAAGCGAGTAGAGCTACTTCAGCGCATCTTGGAGATATTCGAAGACAAACGAGAAGTCTATGGATGTCCAAGAATATATGACCAATTGCGCTCAGAAGGCTGGACTTGCAACTACAAAGTGGTTGAGGAATTGATGCGCATGAATGAGATTCAAGCGCGCAGAGGACGGCAACACCGCTGCACAACTGACTCTAAGCACAATCTGCCAATCGCGGAGAATCTGCTGGAGCAAAACTTCCAGGTTCACGAAAAAGATGAAGTATGGGTGAGTGACATCACCTACATCGAAACGTCGCAAGGGTGGCTCTATTTGTGCGCTTTCATCGATCTGTTTACGCGTGCTGTGGTTGGCTGGTCGATGTCGGAGCGCATGAAGACTGAACTTGTCCTCGATGCGTTTGAGATGGCTGTAGCGAATCGCAGTAGGGCTCCGATTGTTGTTCATTCAGACCGAGGCAGCCAGTATGCGAGCGATCTCTTCAGAGGAGAGCTGGAGCGGCTCGGCTGCCTTCAAAGCATGAGCCGAAAAGGAAACTGCTGGGACAACGCAGTGGCAGAAAGCTTCTTCGGAACCCTGAAAGAGGAGCTGATTTATCGAGAAAAATTCGATTCCCGAATCAGGGCAACCATCGCAATCTTTGAGTACATCGAGGTCTTTTACAACAAAAAACGCTCACATTCAGCGTTAGGGTATCTCACGCCGGAGGAAAAAGGCCTTAAAGGTGAGAAAGCGGCCTAGAGCACCTGGCCCTAGACCGCTGTCTACCAAATGGGGGGAACCCCAAATTCGGCTGACCACAACGTTTTCTCTTATCTGAATTCGATAGAGTGGATAGATTTTATCGCCTCTTCTTTGTGCCGCTCCCATGCTTCGGCGGTTGCGACGAACCAAATCTTTGTGTAAGTTCCAAAGCCGACATCCGGGTCGGATACATAGAGCCAATAGAACTTTTTGTTGATGGCAATATTTTTGCCTTCAACGATGAGAACCCTCTTTCCAGCCAGATCTTTGGTGCTTGCTGAGTGAAGGGCGAATTCTGATTTGTCCTTGTAATTTGGAATGAACCCGATCAGCTCTGCCAATTCTTTCTCATCGAGGGCATGGGCTGGTGCTAGCATCAGGCGTTTGATTGCCGGCTTGAACTTGTCGCGCATAGTTTCGTATTGCATGCAAATGGCGCAACTGCCGTCGTTCGGTGGATTATATTGTTTTGCCGTGCCCTTGTGGTAAAACTTCGGTTCGCTGAATCGCCATCCCTGAGGCAGCTGCTTAAGCGCCACGCCACCGGCAATCGGAAATTCCGCCGGATTTTCTTTTGCGGGTTCGATGCCATTTGCTGCCAAGAAAGTCTGGCCCCCTTTTCGCCGAAAGTCTGATGAATAACGGATGTGTACTGTCTTTGGTGTGATCGGTTCTTGATAGTCCATTAGCGGCCAACTGCTCTTCTAATCCTTTGCGCGAGTGTTTTGTCTGCGCCTCTATTGTCCGAAAGAAGTTTCACGATTCTGGCATATTTTTCCCAATCTCTCTGTTGGTTTTCAATGCTGGTGTTTTGAGTTTTCCACCTGTGTTTTGCGTCTTTCATGCAGGCGATCAGCTCATTTGCGAGCTGCTCGTCATTATCGCCGACAGGCCTGTAGACCCACTCCATTCGCGCTAAATCAAGGCGCTGATTTACGGTTATCTTGTCGTTTTCTTTCAAATCCGTGAGTCGATCTATGCTCGCTGCCGGCGGTAAAGATGCATTGTACAGAACTTCCAATGGCATGTCTTTGTGGTCATTTTTCGATTGCCACTGATTATGCACGTCGAGCGTGTTCTTAATTGGATCGAACGATTTCACTGTCACCACGTGAGCCCCGCCGATATTGGCCACTCCGCCATTTTCACTCCAGAGAGGGTCATTTAGGACATCAACAACGATTGTCAGCGGCATATCCTCCTGGTGCCGGAATAGAAATTTGCGCAGTTCTTCTTGAGACTTGAAACGCTCGCAGTTTCTTGTGCTTGGATTGGAATCGTGCGTGAGGATGAACTTTTCGTCCGCTGTGCCGGCGATCTTGTTATAAACGCCGATCAGTTCGTCGTTTGACAAATTGGGTTTGCGGCTCTGGAAATTTCCTTCGTCCAATATCTCTTCCTGTTTGCCCGTCTCAAGATCCCTGTGCTGGTAGTAAACGGTCCTGCCCACTTCGGCGTAGTGGACATTGACGGCGCCAATCTGGAAAATTTGACTGGCAAAACTTCTGTATTCTCCCAGTTTCAGTGAGTCCGTTCCACTTTCCGGCTTGAAGCAGTCTCTGTAAAGATTGAGATCGACGCGGGTTGAGTTCTCTTTCCATGAGCCATCCAAAGAGAGGTCAGCGATCATTTTGGCCGCGGCGGATGGATGTTTTGTGTACATCCTATACTCAATGGTGGCGACATTGCAGGTGTTGTGATCCCCCTGTCTCACCAGGTCCGGATTGGCAGCTTGCATGATAATTTGCTCGGCAAGGGAAATACGCTTATCGTGCGTAACTGGTTTGATACCGTCCAGGAGGTGTTTGTCCAGCAATCTCGAACACTGATCGTATAACTCTTTGATCTCTTTCGGGTTGACGACCTGGCGTTTCTCGAACCTATGCATCGCATCTATTACTTGCTGTTTTTCGGATGCGTTGTTTTCGTTGGTATCCAGCAGTTTTAGAAAATGGCGTCTGGCCAGAATCGCCTTTTCGCTGTCCGTACCTGCCACTGCTTGCCAGGTCGCGGCCAGATCTATGCTGTCTCCTTCTTTGTTCCAGGAAGCATCAACGCTTTTAAGTGTTTGGGGTTTTTCATCAAGACCGTCTATGCCGAAGCTTTGAACAGCAGGGACTTCAAGCTCCGAAGGGCGTTTGTCATTCCGGTGTGCCTTGGTATGCGCTTTTTGAAACTCTTGCGAATTTTCTTTATCGCCGATGACGCCGGTTTTCTGCACGCCGTCAGCGGGTTTGGAGTCTTTCTCCCAGGGAGCAGAATTGTCATTTCTCTTGTCGGTCATCGCTGCGCCCTTGACCAGTTCATGGTCTTTTTATACCCGGCACCTTCGTGGACCTTTCGAATTAATCCGCAGTGCGTAGTTCCCCCAGTCGACACGCCGGGTGGACGGGTTTATTGTGGGGGGACTTCGATCCTTGCAAAACGCTCTTGCCGAAAATCCAACAACCGCGCTGACGGTTGGTTGTTCTCACGCTTGTTCGGCTTTGCGAGTAAAAAGTCCCTCCTCCTTTTCATCAACCGGTTTAACCCGGAACGAGGTCTTTGAACCAATGGCTGACGGCGATAACAAAGAAGTTGTGCGCGACAATCCTAACGGTAACCAGGCTGAAGAAGCGCGAGTCGGTTTGTCCCAGCAGATTTTGCAGGGAGCGATTGCCGATGCCCAGCAATCCGGAAAGGATTTAGCGGCACCGGACAGCGCTATGCAACGGTTTGCCGATGTCACCGTCGACGGTATCAAGAAAATTCCACAAGGCTTTGTGAATTCACTCAATCCGGAGCACATTCTGCCCAACGTTGCAATTGGTGCGGCGATTGGCGCGGGCATGAGATTGGTGTTGCCCAAATCCGGACCTGTGGGTGCGGTGGCCAGTCTTGCCGTCGGTGGCTATTTCGTGGGCAAGCCATTGGTTGATACCTATCATGGTGCCTATGTGGCAAGGACCATGGAAGATATGAATGCCGCGTCGTCTTTGCTGGGAGACACATTAGGCGGAATGCCGGTGGTGATGGTTGAAGCCGGTATCGGTGCGAAACTCGGCTCGGCTGCGATGAATAAAGCGCTGTCGACGGAAGCTGCTCAACCGTTCATGAATTGGAAGGCGCATACTTATAGAGGTCTGGACGCCAAGTTGATGCGCGGAGTAGAAAGCGCTAAAACACTAGGTCTCAACGCCTTCGGATTGGAAAGCAAAGTATACAGGCACGGTTTTATTCCCGAGCACGTTTTCGATGATATCGCCAAACGGCAACCCGACAATGTTGAGTTTCAAAAAACTGTGGAAGCCAATCGCCGCTTGAACACTCTCGTGCGCGAGCATCGCGAAGCTCGCTTGCAGCGCGAACAGAGCAGTGCGAAACCGGTGCAGGAAGGAACAGGAGCCAGAGAAGTCTACGATGCGCAAGGCAAAGAAGTGGACGGAATTCTGGTGCGCTCGGAAGGGCAGAAACCCATCGGTAATTCCGAAGTTGACCTGGCCTATGACTATACCGGCGCCATTCGTCAGTTTTACAACGAAGTTCATGGACGCAATTCCATAGACGGCAAAGGCATGACTATGAAATCCACCGTTAACTATGGTGAGAATTTCGAGAACGCTTTCTGGAACGGTATCCGTATGACCTATGGAAAACCCGGACCGCAAAGCCCATTCCGCACATTCATGCAGCGCGTCATTGCTGGTCACGAAGTCACTCACGGCGTCACCGAATTCGAAGCAGGCACGGTCTACCGCAATCAGCCGGGTGCTTTGAACGAGCACTTCTCCGATGTGGGCGGCGCATTGATCGACATGTACGCAGACAAGATCACAGCCGGCCAATACCACTGGCTGATTGGCAAAGGCATCTGGAAAGATAATATCAACGGAGAGGCGCTGCGCAGCATGAAGGCGCCTGGCACTGCCTACAATGACCCTGCCATCGGCAAAGACATTCAACCTGCACACATGAAGGACTATAACAAAACTCCTCGTGATAACGGCGGTGTCCACATCAACAGCGGCATTCCGAACAAGGCGTTCTACGAATTCGCAACCAATGTGGGTGGCAATGCCTGGGAAGCGCCAGGAAAAATCTGGTTCGAAGCACGGGCTAGAGCGGGCAGCACGCCGCAGTTTTCTCAGTTCGCCTTCGAGACGATCGAAGCTGCAAAACGACTTGGTCACACAGATCTCGTGCCGAAACTGGAAAAAGCCTGGTCTGACGTCGGCGTCAAACCGGTCGAGACACCGTTCTGGCATCACCGCACATTCGTTCCGATGTTCTCCGGAGTTGGCGGCGTGACCGGCGCAGAAAGCGTCCATATCAATCAAGCTGCTTCCGTAAATCAGAATTTCAAGCCGGCATTCGCACCGGGCGGCTAGAATTTCACGGATTAGAGGGAATGATCAGGAATTACTGCCGTTCGGCTCTTCAGTCCGTTGCGCTTCCTTCTCCATCCAGGTGGTGATCGCAGGGAATGTTCCGGACCAGGCATTTATAGCGGTTCCGTCAATAATTGCCGCATGATATTTCACGAGAGCCTGTTCGATATTCGAGATGCGGTCTCGATGCATTTTGTATTCTTTGGCGGCGCGAGCAACGCTCAATTGCTGCTCGAGCGTTGTGAATCCGTTTTCGGCAAGACATTCAGCGACGTCTTTGGGAATTATTTCCTTCATGGCTCTGTCTTCTTCGAAAGATTGAGGAAGCACCGTCCATGTATCTTCAATCATGCCGCTGACACCATGGCTGCGGTAGACGCCGGTTTGTGAAAGGATATTCTTGCCGCTGCCGTCCACCAGTCTTGCCAGTCGCAAGAAGTGGAGGAAGCTGATGGGAGCTCGCTCTTTCTGTTGTGCTGCTTGAGTTGGGAAGGTGTCTGTGGCGTGAATTCTTCTAAGCATTGCGATGCCGTGCTCGCGGCTGAAGCGTTTGCCTCTTATCAGTCTTTGCACTTCCAGAACGATGTCCAGGCTCTCCGTGGAAATCAAATGATGTGCAAGCATCGTCTCGCCGATTTTAAGTCGATTACGATTGGCTTCTTCCGCCGCTTTTTCGACGTCTTCGTAGGAAACCAGGCCGACTTCTGTGAAAAGTACTCCCAGTCGGGTCTTCAAAATTTCAATGCCTTCTTCGGTCGTGTGTGCGTGTTGAATGTTGCTGCGAGAGGTGACGATCTGGTCGATCGCCTCTTCTCTTTCCATTTCGCCGGTGCGCAGCATTCTTTGCACTTGGATCGCTTTATCGATGATTGTCGACTCGAGGTCGCCGCCTGCAACAAAGACTTTGCCCAGGGGCAGGCAAGTGGCGCGCGATACTTTGAGGCGGCTTTTCAGCATGTTTCTTTCCACCACCTCACCGTCGACAAGCAAGCTTCCCAGACGGTTCTTCATTGGATTGTCGACATAAATTCCCAGAAGATCGAGCGCTAGATTCAACTGGATGGACTTTCTCTTTGCCAGGGCAACCGCTTTGGCCGCGGTTTCTCTGGTTACAAACTCGTCGCGCACCAGGCTCTGCGCCGTCACCAGTCCGTGCAGGCTGTCGAAGTCCAGAATGTTTTGCAGAATCAGTTGCAAACCAAGCGGCAGACCGGTTTCCATCGTGCCGAGCAGTCCCAAGTTCAGCTGTTCTTCCGAAGCCAAACCGCTCGAGACAATCAGCTCTCCCAATTGAATATTGCTTTTCGAGTTGCTCATTTGCTTGCAGCGTCTTGCTGACTCATAGGCCCACAGGTACTTAATGCCCAATCTGACAAAACTTACTTAGCTATTGAAAAAATTGCAGTATAACGTTGAAGCCCGGGTAAGAGATTTTAGGCTCTGTAATTTTGGCGACATTGCATGTATCCCTCGATCGAGAAACTGGAAGAGCTGCTGTTGATACAGCAAGCAGAGGTCGGCCGAGATGATCCGTCTCTGGCAACGCTTCTTGACGATCTGTCGTATGGTTATCACTGTCGTGGCCGATTCGAAGAGGCTGAAGAATGTTATCTTCGTTCACTCGCTCTGCGGGAAGCTGTTTGCGGTCAGAACGATCAGAGCCTCCTGCCCGGTTTGCAAAGGCTGGGAATTTTGTATCGAATTCAGGATAAATTCGCTGAAGCGGAGCCTTATTACTTGCGAGCCCTCTCTATCACCGAGCGTCAGGTCGGACTGGAGCATCCCCTTGTCGCGACCCGCCTGAATTATCTGTCGGGCCTCTATTTTGCCTGGGAGCGTTTTGAAGATGCAGAGAGGCTCGTGAAAAACTCTGCTTACATCTACGAAAAATTTCTCGGACCCAATCATCCTGTGTTGTCCGCTGCATACATGGGACTGGCTATGATTCTCACCAGGCGAGGGAAAAGCGAAGAAGCGCTCGACTATTTCAAGCGTTCGTGCCAGTTGAGCAAAGCGCTGAAAGCCGACGAAGCGCCGACGACTTTCCAGGACATAGCACACAGTCTTCTGCTGCTTTCGCAGAATCACTTTCGTCGTGAAGAGTTTGATGAAGCTGAGGTTTTGTTGAGACATTCCATGCTTGTCGAAGCACGCGAATTGTGGCCGGATCATCCTCTGGTTGCAGACAGTTTGACTATTCTTGCTGATTTGTATCGCGCTCAAAAGCACTATCGCGAAGCGGAATTCTTATACACCAAGGCACTAAAGATTCGCCAGAATACTCTTGGTGCACAACATTCGATTGTTGCTTCTTCACTCTATTCACTGGCCGACCTGCTTGCATTGCAAAACCGCGACGATGAGGCTCTCGAATTGTTGGAACTCTCCTTGCAAATAGTTGAAAAAGACCCGCGCAACAACGAAGCCCAGCTTGCCCAGAGCAGGTCTTTGTTCAATGAGCTTACAGCCAATTCCAAGTCTCGCTGAGTTCGGCCCCACCGTGCACGCCTCTTTCTACTTATGCTAGCGGCGCTCGCGTC
>JAIETE010000126.1 GCA_019745505.1 Candidatus Obscuribacterales bacterium
AGTGAATAGGACAGCAAGCTCTTGAATCAGCAGTGCTATCTCGGCTGCCCACCCAACTATTGAAGGTTTTTTTCCGATTTCCACGAGCCCTATTACGCGCTCGACATAGTAAAATCATGGTCCTTCAATATAGGAGCAAAAGACATGGCAGCAGTGGACTCGGTCAGCAAGAAAGGCGCCCACGTGGAAACCAGTTACCGGATCGATAATGTCAAATTGCTCGACTGGGTAGCCGAGGCTGAAGTTCTTTGCCAACCGGATCGAGTTTATTGGTGCGATGGAAGCGAAGAGGAGTACAACCGCCTCTGCCAGGAGATGGTGGACGCCGGTACTTTCATCCGTCTCAATGCTGAAAAGCGCCCTAACAGCTACCTTGCTCGCTCCGCACCGTCTGATGTTGCTCGTGTGGAAGACCGCACCTTTGTCTGCACTACCCGCAAGGAAGACTCCGGTCCGAACAATAATTGGATGGAGCCCGAGACTGCCAAGATAATTTTGAAGGACTTTTTCAAGGGTTCGATGCGCGGGCGCACGATGTACGTCGTTCCGTTCAGCATGGGTCCTCTCGGTTCGCCGCTTGCTCAAATCGGGGTGGAAATCACTGATTCGCCTTACGTCGTTGTCAACATGAAGCACATGACACGCATGGGCAAGAAAGTTGTCGAGCTGCTGGGTACTGATGGTTCTTTTGTCCCCTGTATGCACAGCGTCGGGCATCCGCTTGACCCGGGTGAGAAAGACGTAGCCTGGCCGTGCAATCCGGAACACAAATACATCTGCCATTTCCCGGAAACCAAAGAAATCTGGTCCTACGGTTCTGGCTACGGTGGCAATGCATTGCTCGGAAAGAAGTGCTTGGCTCTGCGAATCGCCTCATCCATAGGGAAGAAAGAAGGATGGCTGGCGGAGCACATGCTCATTTTGGGCGTTAAGTCACCGACCGGCGAAAAGTGCTATGTAGCTGCCGCGTTCCCAAGCGCTTGCGGCAAGACAAATTTCGCCATGCTCATCCCTCCAAGCAGCTTCAAAGGATGGGACGTGACAACCATCGGCGACGATATCGCCTGGATCAGACCGGGCAAAGACGGCAAATTCTATGCCATCAACCCGGAAGCAGGCTTCTTTGGTGTAGCACCCGGCACCTCGCCGAAAACAAATCCGAACGCCATTGCCACTCTCAACAAGAATTGCATCTTTACAAACGTCGCTCTCACCCCGGACGGTGACGTCTGGTGGGAAGGTCTGACCGATGAGGCACCTTCGGAGCTGATCGACTGGCAAGGCAGAAATTGGACTCCGGACTGCGGTCGAAAAGCGGCTCACCCCAACAGCCGCTTCACCGTGAGTATCGACCAATGTCCATCACTTGATGATCAGTGGGACAACCTCGAAGGCGTACCGATCAGCGCTTTCGTATTCGGTGGAAGACGACCGTCCGTTATTCCTCTGACCTTCCAGTCAATCAACTGGGATTTCGGCGTCTATATGGCGGCGACGATGGGTTCCGAGACTACAGCGGCAGCCGTAGGCAAAGTGGGCGAAGTACGCCGCGACCCCATGGCCATGCTGCCCTTCTGCGGCTATCACATGGGCGATTACTTCGATCATTGGCTGCGCATGGGACATATGGTCCAAAATCCACCGCGTGTCTTTTGCGTAAATTGGTTCCGTACCGATCACCATGGCAAAATCATTTGGCCCGGGTTTGGTGAAAACATGCGCGTTTTGAAATGGATATCAGATCGCGTTCACGGCAAAGCTGGCGCAGCGCAAACATTCCTCGGATTCATGCCGCGTCATAAAGACATCGACTGGACCGGAATTCAGGATTTCGGCGAGGAAAAATTCGACGAACTGATGCACATCGACAAAGACTTGTGGCACCGCGAGTTGGAGTCTCACGACGAATTGTTTGAACGATTGAACGAACGAATGCCTCGGGAGCTGATGCTCATAAGAGAGATGTTGAACTTGAGCCTCGTTCGTGACAGAAGCGACCAGTCTTAGGTGAACGCAACTTACACCCATATTTGCACGACGTATCGATGCCCTAGATTATTCGGCGTCATCTGGAGGAACTGACTGTGTCTAATGAAACACTGACGATTACGGACAATCGCACAGGCAAAAAATACGAGTTACCGATCACCGACAACACTATCCGAGCGAATGACCTCAGACAAATCAAAGTCGCTGACGACGATTTTGGTCTAATGACTTACGATCCTTCGTTCATGAGCACTGCGGCCTGCCGAAGCGCAATCACATTTATCGACGGCGACAAAGGCATTTTGCGGTACCGAGGATATCCAATCGAACAGTTGGCTGAGAAAGCTACCTTTCTTGAAATAGCCTATCTGCTCAACAAAGGCGAGCTGCCAAACCAGGATCAACTCGATAAATGGGCCGAGCTGATCAAGTACCACACCTATGTGCACACCAACATCACCAAGTTCCTCGAGGGCTTCCGTTACGATGCACATCCCATGGGTATGTTGCTTGGCGCAGTAAGTGCTCTTTCTACTTTCTATCCAGACGCGAAGAACATCCAGGATCCGGACAACCGTTTCTTACAACGGGTTCGCCTCCTGGCCAAAGCTCCTACGATCGCAGCATTTGCATTTCGCCATTCACGCGGACTTCCATTCGTTTTTCCCGACAACGATCTGGATTATGTAGGCAATTTCGTCAACATGACTTTCAGTATCGGCGGGCAGCACAAACCAAATAAAGTGCTGCAACGTGCTCTGGAAGTCTTGCTCATACTGCATGCCGATCACGAGCAAAACTGCTCTACCAGTGCGGTGCGCGGTGTCGGTTCCTCGCGTGTCGACCTCTTCTCTTCTGTTTCAGCAGGTATTGCTGCGCTCTATGGTCCACTGCATGGTGGCGCCAACGAAGCGGTCATAAAGATGCTCGATGAAATCGGCTCATTGAAAAACATTCCCGACTTCTTGAAGGGTGTCAAAGACGGGAAGAAACGACTCATGGGCTTCGGACATCGCGTCTACAAGTCATATGACCCACGCGCAAAATTGATCAAGAAAGTCGCCTATGATGTATTCGAGCAAACCGGACTCAATCCCAAGCTCGAAATTGCGCTTGAATTAGAACGCATTGCCCTTGAAGATGACTATTTCATCTCGCGCAAGTTGTATCCCAACGTCGACTTCTATTCAGGCTTGATCTATCAGGCGATGGGCTATCCAACCGATTACTTCACCGTGCTCTTTGCGCTCGGTCGCATGCCGGGTTGGCTGGCGCAGTGGGAAGAAATGGTCAATGACGAAAGTCAGAAAATCGCACGCCCCAGACAGATCTACACAGGTCCCGAAGAACGTCCATACGTGCCCATCGAAAATCGCAAACCATCCGTCACTGTTTAGAAAAGCGATTTCTTGAGCACACTCAGCAGCAATGCAGTGCCAATTGGCGCTTGCATTACCGCAACTCAGCCCAACGCCAAACACTCATCATACAGATGACTCAGATGTTCAGACTAGACAAATTAGAGTAAAGAATTGACCACCTTTGCAGTTTTGCCACCAGCCTGAATGGACGTCAAATAACTCCGAAGCCCCTTGTTCTCGATTCGGCAGCTTAACTAGCATCCGCGCCCATGGACAAAAAACGAATCATCGCAGCATTCACAAAAAACAGTGCGCCAAAGTCGAAGCCTATTCAAAGCTATGACAGAGCCTCCTTTCACGATACAGTGAAACTGGACTTGCCATTCACTTCAGCATTTATTCCAGGCGGCATGTTAATGGGTTGGGCCGTATTGAATAACCTACTAACCCAAGAATTCGCGGAAGAACAGGCTGATGACATCAAGGAATTTCTTGAAGGCAGACTTTCCTGCGCCGAACTGTATCGTTGGATGGGTGGGTACCTTCATCAAAGTATGTTTATCAAAGATTGCAGCATGTTTCTCCACGCCTACTACGGATATCACAAGGGCGAAGAAAATCAGAATAAATCAGCTTACTGGAACGATCTAAAATTTGCGATGCAAAAGGAAGGCACCATCTATCACATCGCTGATTCGGCAACTAATTTCGCAAGAGTTAGAGAACTGTTGGATACTCGCTATAAAGAGTTTCTGCAAACAATCTTCAGCAATCCATCGAAGAGCCTCGAAGACATTCAGTGGTCAAAAGTGGCATTGCAGAATATCGCATTGGAACAAAACAGCCCTGAATGGCTGGAAACTGAATACAAGAAACTGCACAGATATGATGATGTTGTGGATTTGCCTTTGGTCGAAGAAGAATTCTACTTCACTCATGGTTCTCTGTTTATCTCGGAATGCAACAAAACAATTTCAAACACGAGGTCGGCCGAAGATTTAGAGAAACGATATGTAACTGAGCCTGGAGCCGTGGACTTCAACCTACTATCTTCTGTTGGTGTTGCACGATTGTCGATTCAAATTGGCGAATTTATTCCAAATGATGCTTATGTGTCAGTAATCCGAGTGCCTTTTGAAGTGGGCGACGCCGGAAAGCTCGAAACAAATTCAGTCACAGAAACACCAATTGTCTTTTCAATCAAGCCAGGAAACTACACCATAGTGTTAGCTCAGTACATTACCGAAGAAAACACGCGTTTAGGCGACTTGGTCGCAATAGATCTATTCTTCGAGCCGACGAAACCCGCATAACCATCTGAAAACGGTTAGATCGCCACTTTCCGTAGAATGCCAGCGAAAGCCTTCTGAAGGAAGATTCGTCTGACGGATGCGCCCCTTAACTGAGTGTTATTATTCAATTCAGTGCGCTCTTCGTCGCACTATCTCGCCATTTGAAATACACTGCAACTTTTCAGAAACAGTCCATAATCCGCTCAGGGAGGGAGTTTCGGGAAGTCGCTCCGGATGGTCAAAAGAGACATAGTCTGATTGTTACCCACAGGTGTGTTGACAAATAGCGGGCTGAGCGAAATCATTGTGTTTAAGGGGGCTCTCTTAGGCAAATGATGGATGCTTCTGCGCTTACTAACATGGATGTAACTGTCACCCCTGCGGACGCACTCATCGGTGCAGTAAAAAAACTCGCCTTTGCCGAGTCACTTCCAAGCATTTCGGACATAGTCACAACCACTGCTCGCTCCATAGCCGGAGCGCATGGAACGACCTTTGTACTGCGTGACCTGGGCGAGAAAGACCTTTGTTTCTATTACGATGAAGACGCAATCTCGCCACTGTGGAAAGGTATGAAATTCCCATCAGAGAGTTGCATCAGTGGTTGGTCAATGCATCGAAAAGAGCAGGTATCGATCCCCGACATCTATAAAGATGAACGCATTCCGCATGATGCTTACCAGCCCACATTCGTCAAGAGTCTTGTAATGACTCCTGTTCGTCGTGAAGACCCAATAGCGGCAATCGGCACATATTGGTCGGAGGACCACACATCCACGCCAGAAGAACTGATTCTTTTGCAAACTCTTGCAGATGTAACAGCTGTTGCATTGGAGAAAGTACAGTGGCAAGAGCATGCACACTCATCAAAGAGCGCGCTGGAAAAACAGCAGAAGGCTTCATCTACCTTGAATCAGTTTCGCAAGGATTTGCTCGAACATCTTACTCATGACTTGCGTAATTCGGTACTTGGTCTTACTAAACTAAGTGAACTTGTTGATGAGAATCAGCAAGTTCTGGACAAACCAAACGTGGCTGACGTGCTTCGAAATAGCACTCGTCAAATGCTGGAGACAATAGAAAAAATAATCGACTTGGATCAACATCTACTGCACGATAACTTGCATGTTAACAGCGTCTGCTTGAATGAGCTGCAGTTGGAAATAAAAAGCAAATTTGAAGAACTAGCTGCGGCTTCCAATATTGTCTTCACCATATCCAGTGACTGTGAACCCCTTTACGTCAAAGGCAATGACGATTGGCTTCGCACCCTCTTCTCAAATCTTGTTTCCAATGCCATTAGATACTCTCCCGCTTTCGGCGAAATCAAACTCTCCCTGGCTCGAGAAGAGAATGTCGCCGTCATCCGAATTTCAGATACTGGAAGTGGCATTCCGGAGGAATTGCAAAAAGACGTATTCAACAGGTTCTGGCTCGGAGACAGAGGCGAGAATTACTACATTGGCCGTGGGTTCGGACTTTATATCTGCAAGAGGATCGTCGAAGCCCACAGTGGACAAATTTCATTTGTCAGCTCTTCTGATTCTGGTACCACCTTTACGATAACGCTGCCCCTCGCTCAAGATTGCTCGAGTACGTGAAGAATCACGCGTACAGAGTTTCAGGTAGCTTTCGGCAAGGATAAAAGAGCCCGGATTGCTCCGGGCCCTCTCACTTTTGTCTCTCAGTAAAGCTAATGTTTAAGCTGATTTTTTAACCGACGCTTCGCCTACGCGATGGATGTCGCAAACTTTGTATTGCTTGAACACTTCCTCCGCTCTCTTCAATTCGTCATTGTTATGGCAGTGAACAGCAAGAAGAATGTTTCCTTCCCGGATTTTGCCTTCATACATTTTGGCTTCGTATTCAGGAATGCCCATGCCGATCAATGCGCCGGCGATTCCACCTACGGTCGCGCCAACTGCGGCTCCGCTCAATGCAGCCATAATAGGTCCTGCGGCAATGAGTGGTCCAACGCCCGGAACGGCAATAGCACCAATACCAGCCAAAAGACCGAAGACACCACCAACTACGCCACCGGTTCCAACACCAGCTACGGTGCCTTCAGGAGCTTTGGTCGAATTCTTGTGCGCAAAATCTTTCGCTCCTTCTTGATCTGGGAAAAGGGCGGAGATTTCGTTATCGACAAAACCATTTGCACGCAGTGCGTTAACAAGGTTTTCTGCTTCCAAATTGGTTTTTACTATTCCACAAACTGATTGATTCATTTCTTTCTCCAATGATTTGTATTGCGAATTTCTAGTCATTCATTTGTCGAGTTCATCTTTGTGCACCAGCCATAAGACTGGTGCACGTTTCGAACTACTGTTTCTTCTCAGCAACCGTAAGCATATTTTTGACGGAAGAAACGCTTGAGCAGCTCTTTGCCAACTCCTCCAAGCGTGCCTTTTCCGAATCGCTATCAACAGGCCCCTTCAAAGTAACGAGTCCATTTTTGAAGAGAATTTTTGCGTTTTTGGCATTCGTCGAAAGACCATTGTCGTCAACGATTGTCTTGCGAATTTGTGCCAATATCTCTACATTGCTCTTTCTGTTGTCTTGCTTTTCAGCGGTTACTGCGTCCCGTCTCTCGGCACCGACATTTTGTGCACTGTTGTCGGCCTTGGGGGCTTCTTTTGCTTCTACGGCCATGCCATTCATGGCAAGCAATAGACATCCTAGAATTGCGATATTTCGCATGATTCCTCCTAAATTTTGTCAACTTCACGACTTCCATACAAAAAAGCTGAGCGGCATCGCGAACTGCTTTTTGCTTACGCACTTTCTCCGTCTTGCTTTCGCAGTCCGTCGTCAAATTCCGCAAGTGTTCGCGTCGACCCGGCGAAAGTTCTTTAGTTCCCACACTTGGAAACGAATTTGCGGCAGAGTCGACAGAACACCGAATTGCAACGAGATTCGGCTTATTAAAAGTTGAAATGTGCACCAACGAACAAACCGCATAACGCGGTACACGAATTTAGTGCCTCACTGAATCAGTGTCGCCAAATAGCAATAAGAAGTTCGGATAATATCGCGCAACATTGCGACATCCACATTCTTCAGCTACCTAAAATCAATACAGAGACTACGCAGGAGTAAAACCATGAAGATTGTCGTTTTAGGTGGCAATGGGCTCATCGGTAGCAAAACAGTGGAAATCCTGAAGAAGCGCGGGCACGAAGTGATCGCAGCATCGACGAAAAGCGGTGTCAATGCTCTAACTGGCTCAGGACTAAAAGAAGCATTCAAAGGCGCAGACGCAGTTGTTGATGTGATGAATTCGCCCTCTTGGGCTGACAGCGACGTCATGGAATTTTTCAAAAGAACAACTGAAAATGTTCTTGCCTGTGAAAAGGAAGCCGGAGTGAAACACCATATTGCTTTGTCTGTTGTCGGCACGTCACGCCTGCAGCAAAGCGGCTACTTTCGCGCAAAAAAAGTGCAAGAAGATCTGATGAAGGAAGGAAAGGTACCTTACACCATAGTGCAAGCAACCCAATTCTTTGAATTCCTTGGCAGTATAGCGGATTTCGGTGCGGATGCCGAAGGCAAAGTCCATTTGTCCACCGGCGGTCTGCAACCAATCGCAGCTGATGATGTAGCGGAAGTGATGGCAGAATTTGCGGTGGTCGAGCCGATTAATGGAACCCTTGAGATAGGCGGGCCCGAACGCAAACGCTTATGCGACTTCGTCTCCAAATATATGGAGGCAAAGCATGATAAACGAGAAGTGGTTGCAAGAGCGGACGCTAATTATTATGGAATACTGCTCGACGAA
>JAIETE010000150.1 GCA_019745505.1 Candidatus Obscuribacterales bacterium
GGTAGTACCGCTCCAGATCCACAAGCTTGTGAAAAATTTCGTTAGTAAGCTTTTCAACCTGTGTCTCTTCGGCTGTGATCTCAGGGGTGTAGGAAAACGTTGCAAGAGGCAACGCCGCGCTGAAAACAACTTGCAAACCCAGAGCCAGCGAAATAAGTTTTCGCTCGCTCAGGCAACGACTGACGCCACGGAAAAATGCGAAACCTGCAAAGTGCCGTTTCGATTCTGGTTTTGTTTTACGGGACGGGCTTGTCAGTATCAAACGCAAATCCAATCAATTCGCATCTATTGAATCAGCAGCATGCACGACTTTGCAAGTTCAGCACAAATCAATCTTTCAATTTGGCTGAAAGAATGTTGCACAAAGGAGCGCCCTGCTCGCCGGGCAGCCAGAGCGCGCCATTGTTCTACTTCTTCGACAAGCCGACGAGTTCAGGCTTACGCTGACGCGCAGGCAGTGCTATCGACATAATCTCCATCAGAAGGTCTAGCTTGGTCCCGCGAGCAAGCATCGGAACTAACGCAGGCAAGCTGTAATAGTCGCCCTCGAAAGTGTAAACATCGACCTCGCAGTTGATGGCATTCAGATTGCGCTCGAGTGTGTTGTCGCGCGAACCGACATGCACGATGATCACGCTAGGCATGCTGAGAATCTCGGGCTCCTCAGCATACTTCTTCAGTGCTTCGTGCATGAGCGGCTGCGTGTTGTCACCCTGGTCGGTGACAATCACAATCTGCTCGACCTTCTGCTTGCGCTTGCGCATTACTTCAATCGCCACACCGCAAGAAGTGTTTCCTGCTGCAGTGATGCCCTTGAAGGCCCGCTCCCAATCAGCGAGCTTGTTGCCGTTTGCCTTGATATCGTAAGACATCGAGTCAAAAGCATAGACATACAGTCCGTTCTCGCAAATAGGTGCAATCATGCTGGCAACCAGCTTTCCGACCTCGATAGCGATAGTCATTGAGCCGCTCTTATCAACAAGCAAAGCTGTGGAACGCTTGATTCTTCCCTTCGCTTTAATCTGTTGATTGGCGACATCTTCAACCATCTTCGCCATCTCAGCATCCACACCTGCGACCTTTAGAGCCTCACGAGTTTTCAGTGCCGAAACGCGTTTGTCGGTCTTTCCCGCCTCCAGCTTTGATTCAATCAACTTGCGCAGATCGGCATCGTCGAGTGCACCTCGACGTTTCAAGCTGGCAAGGTTGTTCATCACCTCTTGCGGAGTCATCGAGTTGACGACGGAAACCAGCACAGCAGGCGTCATCTGCTTGATCAAGCTAACAGCGATACGATAGGGAATCTTATTCTCTACGATCAATTTTGCTTGCTCGGTTGGAGTTTCAGCTCGCGCGATCTCTTTCAGAATCGCAGCCTTGCTGCCATCTGGTGGTGTTTCATCAAACAGAATTTTCTGCGCGTATGGACCCGGCTTGATGCGAAAAGTCGCATATAAAGTCTTCATCGACTTGCGGGCGTGCAATACTGCAGAGTCGAACGAACGCTCATCCGCCTCACGCTCGCGCAGATACTGCTCGACCGCAGTACGGAAAGAGCGCGGAATAGACTTCGCTATTCCTACCATGTAGGTTTCGCCCGAACGATAGCCCTTCAGCATGCGCAGAACACGCTCCACCTGATACGGCGGAAGTTTTTGCAGCAAAGCCAAACCAGCCTCGCGATCAGATTCGTCGAAATCGGAGATACACAGCAAAGCAATGAAGAGCTGCTTCAAGTCGTGCACTGTTCCGTTGTCGAAATACCACACGGCAAGGCGCGAGAAAAAGAGCGGATCCTTTTCTTGAAGCCTGGAAAAGAGCGGCACGAACGGAGTGACGTTGCGATGCGGGGTGCGCAGCAATGAGTTCAACACCGCCAAGCGAAAGTCTTGCTCAGAGGCAAATTTAGAATTGAGTAGTTGCTCGTCAAACATTGTCTTATCTCCAGGTAGCACATTCGGGGCTCCTACCTAACTCGTGCCCCCGCCCCACCGCGGAAAAACCGAATTGAGATAAGAGTCCACTGTCACTGAACCACCCAACGCAAAAATCCATTGTGGCACAGGTTTCAAAAACGCGCTTGGAATGTGCTCTCTCCAGTACTGTCGGGAGTTTTGAGCGTTGAAAACAGATTTCAGTCAAGTTGCCAAACGGCTCCGGGAACATAAGTCCCCAGCAAAGCGTCAATCGGCTCCTGTGTGTACTCCAACCTTTTGGGCTTACAATCGGAAAATTTCCCTTTCAAGGAAACATGAGCTCGAACCTCATAACCCGTTCGCGGGAGCTCAGCAATGAGCAAACAAAGCCCACTCAACTCGTACACGCAACTTCATTTCTCGGACCAAACACAACGCATTCGCCGCCGCCCGGACCAAAACCGGACGGCGGTTCCCTTTCCGGCGGCGAATTTGCCAGTAGAGGATTAATTTAATACGGAGATCTCAGCTATTTACTACTATAAGACCCCCTCACCTCGTGCAGGCGGCGTTTTGCTTGCCCAGGTTCAGCTCAGGTAACCCGGAAATTCCTTCTGAGGAGTCGCATCATGACTCGTGGATTAAACGGTTCGGTTCTCGATTCGCCCCCTGCAGCACAGGAAGAGAACATAGTGACACAGGCTATACAGGTTCAAGAACATCAGCCAGTCAATGAAGACGGTCCGAAGCCATGGCATGTGCTTTTAGCAACCTGGCTGGGCGGCGTTTTCGACGGTTTTGATTCCTCCATTTTCGCGATGGTCCTATTCCCGGCGATGTCTGAGCTGATTGGCTCAAAGTCGACGTCTGAAGTAGGCATCTACGGGTCTTATGTAATTGCCCTCTTTCTTGTCGGCTGGGCAATCGGAGCAGCGTTCTTCGGCGCTCTGGCGGACAAGATCGGCAGAGCAAAAACACTCACCCTGACTATTCTGGTTTATGCCTTGTGCACAGGCCTTTGCGCTACCGCTCACAGCTGGTGGGAAATGGGCTTATACCGATTCCTGGTCGGCGCTGGAATCGGCGGCGAGATGGGCATCGGTGCGGTTTTTCTCTCCGAATGCTGGCCAAAGAAAACACGCATTCATGCCGTCGGCATCATGGCCACATCCCTCGGCTGCGGCTACTTGCTCACCGCCAGCCTGAATCTCTTGATCGGCGGCTTCGGATGGCGCTGGCTATTCGTCGCCGGTATCATGCCTGCTTTTCTGACACTCTATATTCGTTCAAAATTGAAAGAGCCCGAACACTTCAATCGTGTTCAGGAAAAGCGTACAGAAGCACTGAAAGTCCATCACAGCGAGCGCACAGAAGAGCAGCATGAATTGCTGAAATCGGCGTTCAAGTCGCTCGTATCGCCGGAAAACATTCGCAAGACCTGCATCGTATCCGCGCTTACGAGCTGTGCCATCATTGCCTGGTGGGCGGTTCTTTCCTGGATTCCCTCCTGGATCAATCAAATCACCGGCAATCTTGCAATCGAACAACGCAGCCACGTGATGTTCTTCAAAGACATCGGCATGATCATGTCGGGCATACTGGGCGGTTTGATTATCACCAAACTCGGATACAAGAAGTGTATGGGCTGGACATTCCTGCTGGCATTCATTGCCACGGTAGGAATGTTCATGTCGTTCAAGACCTTCACTCCCATGATTTTTCCGTTCATATTCGCCGTCGGATTCTTCGCTCACGTACCGTTCGTCCTGCTCTGGGGCTACATTCCAGAGTTGTATGCGACTCGTATGCGCAGCACTGCCTTCGGTGTCACCTACAATGTGGGACGAATCGTCGCGGCTGTCGCTACTCTAATCAGCGGAGAGCTCATCAAGTCATTCGGCGGGTCCTATGCAATGGCAGCGTCGTGCGTAGCAGGCATCTTCCTGCTCGGGACAGTGGTCTCATTCTTCATGCCCCAGCCATGCGGCAAGATGATCGATAGCTAGACTCCACAGCAAGGGGAAAGCTAAGAAGCCTTCTCGTCTGCACGGACAGTTTTTTCGTCCATCTGAGGTGTTTTCTTGAGCTGATCGAGAACCGCCTGCATACTGGCTCGGATTCTCTTCTCAGCACGCTCCACGGCTGTCGTCGGGTGAACTCTGTAGTCCCTGCTGCGCCTCAACAGACTAATGGGTTCTCCTGCCTCGATCCACGCGGTGCGATGCCCTTTTGCAGAAACGCGGCCGATCACCAGATTTTCCAGCCGGTCGATAATTCGCCACAGCACATCCAGGGTGCGCGGCTTCTGATGCAGTGTGGAAGCTAGAATCAGCAGGTTCTGCACGCGCTCCAAGTCTCTGGTGCATGTATCCAGGCGTTCGATGGTTTCAGCGTACAGACGATCATCGAAAGTGCCATCGAGGTCATTTGCCACTTCCTTCATGCGAATCAATTTGCCGCGCACAGAATACAGAAAAACATGAATAGACGGATTTTCCAGAACCTGAGCCCCGGTTATGTTAGCCACCGACGAAATAATATGGCGACAGAGATTTACCAGGCGAGCGTTCGTAGCCAGAGCGGCTCTAGTAGATGAGTGCTGGATGCCGGAATGATTGCCATGAATGTGTTTGTCTGCAATTACACCGTAATTGGCTTCCAGACGTTGCAGCATTCGCTCAACGCAGCGCTGAATTCTGATTTCGATTGGCGCCGTGCTCTCGACCAACCCAAGACAACCCTCTATCTGCGCCAAGGTAGAACGCAAAGGCTCCCATGTATCCTCATGCGCCTGGTAATAGATCGCCGCCGGAATCACATGCACAGCGCGCTGCTCGTTGATTTTCAGCGACTTCTCCTGAGCCTCGAATATATTGCGAATACCGTCTTTTTTGAGGGGAGAAATAATATCGTCACGCCCTGTCACGTCCCCTTCCGGAAACATTACGAGCTTGTGCTTTCCTTCCGCAATCATATTGACGGTGGCTTTTCGAGAATCCGCATCCTCGGGCAGACCGCGAATGACGGAATACACGCCGCAATGCTGCATCAACCACCCGCGTAAGCCGAAGTTCTCGTCGAACAGTTCACGCGCTGCCAGATAGTAATTCTCTTCACCGCACATCGTGGAAAGCATTGCAGCCACTGCAGGATCACATCTGTCGATATGATTCAAAGCTAAAACCGCCGGAATGTCCTTTTGAGACTTTATTACCGAGACACAATGCTCGGTGGGACGCACCGCCAATTTCTCAGCCTTCAGATACAGAGGCACAATCGCCTTCACTATGCTGAGGGTTAGAGGGTCTGGCTTAGGCGCAATAAATTCACTCATTGGCTTTCCACATTAACTTGGCACAGAGGGGACGCGCCTCCAGCCCGCAAGTTCCCGCCACTGCGAAGTCCTGCTAATGCGCCTAAAAAATGAAAAAGTGCCTGTGCAAGTCGTGAGAGCGTTATTGAGCGAGTTCAAATCGATTGTAGGCTCCCACTGTTGGAGCACAAGCAATTTCCAACTTATCACATATCCGAAAAACTCGCTCAGCGTTTCACGCCTACCCCAAACTGCCACGGAGGAGTCCCCACTTTTCCACCGGGCGCAATCATCTCGGAATCAGGTTTTCCTGAGTAAACCAAGAACGATCGGCTTGAACCGAAAACGTGAAACAGCTCTCACAATGAGGCTCAATGGTGAGATCCGCAGTGATAAGATTTCGATACAAGCACTTTAGCCTCACAGGTGCATGCATTAGTATTTGAGTCATCTTCCACCTTTGAAACTGAAATACATCTCAGCATGAACTCTTTGTCGCACGCACTCACCTGGAAGCAGCTGATCAAACAGGCAGAGGTGTGTCTCGAAGACGGCAATTATGATGAGACCGAGCAGCTATATAAAGAAGCGCTCTCAGCGGTGTCGGACGAATTCGGTCCTAACCATCCGCATGCCAGCAACATCCTGGTAAAGTTGGCTGGATGCTATGAAGAGCAAGGACGTACCAACGATAGCCACGATCTGTTCAGGCTAGTGCACCAGATGGTCACTACTTTCAACCCGACTCTGGTTTCGATGTAATTCGACGCAATGCATTCTTACTCTTCCTTGTTGATTTTTAGATCACCAAGGGTAATCGAGTAGTTGTTCTTTTCGCCTGTCGCGAAGAATTGCATGAGCGACTCAACGGCTGTTGCCACTACCAACAATACCAGTGCGCGAGACAGCGGATAGTCGCAAATGTCTATTCCAGCCTCCGACGGGACCGTATACTTCTCATTCCAAATAATCTCTCCGTATTGTTCATTCACGCCCGCATGCAAGCAGTCTAGCGACTTGCTTCGCGCGTATTCCTGAACAAGCTTGCGAGAAATCGAGTTGTCGAAAACATCGATCAACAATTCAGAGTCACTAACGATTTTGGCAACATTTTTCTCGTTGAGTTCTTTAGTGAAGGTCGAAACTTCCACGTAAGAATCTCTAAAAATGGAATTGCGCAAAGTCTCAGCTTTCAACCGGCCGACGTCTTCCAGCCCGTACATCTGCGTGCCCAGATTCCGGGACTCGACTTTGTCTTTGTCAATCAAGAGCAAATTCTGCGCACCCATTTTGACAAGATTCATTGCCAGATGCGATCCCAAAGCGCCGACGCCACAGATAGCCATGCGCTTCCCCGAGAGCTTGCGCATAACCGCCTCTCCCCTTGCTGCATGCTCATGTATTACTCTGTCTTGCACTGTCCCTAATACTCTTTTGCTGTTTCCAAAGATCGTCTGCCGTCCTTAATACCCTTCCTGCTCGTCGTAGTCTCCATAGCCTCCGTACTTGCGATCTCGCTCTCGGAGCACACCAACGAGGCTGGCCAGATCAAAATTTTGATCTTGTCCGCTCAAGCATATTCCCGCGCTCTGCAAAGTCAAATCCTCATTGACGCGACAAGTATATGGAACTCCGTCTACCGTAAAGCGCACCATCATCGCACTTTCATCACTGCGCTCCATCCAGAAAGCACTCAATTGAGCACCTGCATGCCGCAAAGCAAAACGAATTCGATCATCAATCGTTCCATCTTTACCAGGCAGATAGGTCGGATCAGTTCTCAAAAATGCCATTAAATACGCCAGTCTTTCGGCTGGCACTAATCCCGCACAGCGCAATTCCTCAGGCGCCACCCTCTTAGCCAAGAAGCCATTCAGCCGCACGCAATTAGCGAAGTCGTGCTGCACATTGTCGGTCTCATAATAGAAATTGGCGCCATCGCAGCGAGTTTCTATAGTGCGAAATGGTCCTATGCGATCCTCATTGACCAAACGAATCGGCACCGGTCCATCGAGCTTGAAGCGCTTGTCGGACTTGTTAAACATCAGTCCCCACCAGGCTCCATCGAATTTGTCGATGACGACCATGCGCAAACGCGGAAACAGCTTCAGATACTCAGCCGTTTGTTTCAATGTAGGTTGCCCAATTATTTCAGCGTTTTTCAAATCTTTGACTTTCAGCAACGCGTACCCTTCAAAGCGCCGGTCGTTGGTTCTCAACTCCACCTGAACACCGCCAAGGCGCGAACGCACTGTCGAACCGCGCAGGACGGGAGCAAGCAAAATTTTTCCCACGAAATCCTTTTCGCGAGCATCAAACTTGTTGATCAGATCAATTGCGTCTGACATGGCTTGTCCCTTTCAAAACTAAAAACTCGAATACTGCTTCCAAATATCTGGATGTTGTTGAGAAAACCGGGCGGCAGAAATTCTAACAAGCGAAACTTCTTGACTCCTCTCGCCTCTTAAAATCCTTATTGATACTGCCGTATCCGGCTTTCCAACCAGCAAGTCGAATACCTCCTCTTTCGTTAGCCCAGCAGTCTGCACATTGTTCACGGCAATAATTTCGTCTTGAGGTCTTAAGCAGGCTGCGGCAGGAGTATCCGGAAAAACCACACGGATTCTAGGTCTTCGCCCAAGAATCAACTCGAACTTTAGCCCCAAGATTCCGATTTTATCGGGATCCTTATCGCCAAATCCAATTTCTCCAGGTCTTCCCATACGACTGGCTTGAAACTTCGCTCGAACCTTGGCCGATGCGTCCGCAACGGAATTGAAGTCATTCCATTTCTTGATAGCCGCCCTTGCTGCCGCAGCAGCTTCAGAGCCAGGAAACTTGGCAATAATATGCCTGCAAACACCAATCGCACTATCAGTGCGGCCGGTCGAATTCAACGTCAGAGCATAATAGTATGCGGGTCGCGAATCCTTCATGGTTTCGGAATATGCTTGCTGGAATACGCGCAACGCCTCAGCAAAACGATTTTGCTCATACAAGCCTATTGCGTCGTCAGTCTTTGCGGCAAGCGCTGAGCTGCCAATCATCAATAGGGTCGCAACAGCGGCAATTGAAATTGCCGCTGCCGAAGCCTGATGCTTACGTGTACCTTTACCCAGCACTGCCACCGCTATCCGAAAACGGCAGGT
>JAIETE010000095.1 GCA_019745505.1 Candidatus Obscuribacterales bacterium
ACAAGCTCCTGCTCGGAGATGCCCGTCGCGACAAAGTCACGCACCAGCTGGGTGACCAGCTCGACGGCGCGATCGATGTTCTTCGGGTTGACCTGCAGGTCGATGCCAAACTTCCCGCCCACGAAGGTCGGGTCGCTGAAGGCAGAGTAGACGCCGTACGTCAGGCCGTTCTGCACGCGAACCACCTTGAACAGGCGGCTCGTGAAGCCTCCACCGAACGCGGCATTGGCAATGCGCGCGGCGGCGAAGTCTTCGGCGGTGCGGACCAGTTCCGACGCGTAGCCGAGCGAGATGCTGGCGCTGCGCTTCTCGGGAACGTGCACGTTGATGCGCTCGCCGGCTTTCAGCACGGCAGGCATCTGCACTTCGATGGCGCGCGGCTCAGCGCCTTCCCAGGCGCCGAGCGTCGATTCCACCAGAGCCACCGCCTCGTCGACCGTGATGTCACCGACCACGCTGAGCACCGCGCCCTTCGGCGTGTAGGCACTCTTGTGGTAGGCGACCAGGTCGTCGCGAGTGATGGTGCCCAGCTCGACCAGGCAATCCTTGGGGGACTTGTCGTGGTAGATGCTGTCGGCGCCGTAGAGAGCGTGGTTCAGCTCGTTGTCGGAAATCGACTCGGGGTCCGAGCCGGCTTCCTTGAAGTGAGCCGCGTAGCGCAGCTTGAGCGTGGCCAGCTCCTTCTCGGGGAAGGACGGGTGGAGCAGCATGTCGGCAGTCATCGTCATCAGCTGTTCGAAATCGACAGCCGCGACCTTCGTGCCGGCGCTGGTGTAGAAGTTTCCGGAGCGGAAACCGATACCCGAGCCCATCTCTTCGAACGCCGCCGAGATGGCGCGAGCGTCCATCGATTCGGTGCCCGAGGTGAGCAGGCTGGACGTGAACGACGCCACCATCGGCTTCTCGGCGGGAGCAAAGTAGCCGCCCGCGCTGAACTGAAGGGACATGCCCACGATGCCCGTGCCGGGAGTCGGCAGGACCTGCAGCTTGAGCCCGTTGGCGAGCACCTTGGTGTGCGTGCGCGCAGCGAACGAAGACTTGGCAGTCTCCGCAACCGCGGGAGCAGCAACCGCCGTCGCTTCGGTCGGAGCCTCAGCAGCAGCCGCAGCCGAAGCCTGCTTCGGAATGAAGTACCCCACGGTGCGGTTCTCCTTCGCGAAGTACTGCGCAGCGGCGCGCTTCACGTCGTCGCCGGTGACCGCGTCCAGCTTCTCGCCGTACGTGGTGTAGAAGGTCCAGTCGGCGACCGACTCGGCTTCGCCGATGGCGTCGGCGAGCTTCATCGGGTCGGCGGCGGCCAGCACGGTGCGCTTGCGGTTGGCAAGCTTGGCGCGCTTCAGCTCGGACTCTTCGACGCCTTCTGTGGCCAGCTTCTCGATCTCGGCGAGAATTGCCTTCTCGACGGTCTCGTGGCTGACGCCGTCGGCAGGCGCGGCGAAGACCATGATCATGCCCGGGTCGCGCTGCTCGAAGTGCCAGGTGTAAGCCTGGGTAGCGAGCTTGGTGTCGACCAGAGCGCGGTAGAGCCGGCTCGACTTGCTGCCCGAGCCGAGAACCGCCGCAATCGCCGCCACCGAGTAGGTGTCAGCGTGGGTAGCCTCGGGCACGTGCCAGCCGATCGCGACGCGCGGCGAATCGCCTTCGCGCACGATGTCGAAACGGCGCTCGCCTTCCTGCTTCGGTTCCACCGTGACGACGGGCGGAATCGGATGCGGCGAAGCCGGATGCACACCGTAGTACTTCGCCACCAGCGCCAGAGCCTTCTCAGACTCGAAGTCGCCGATGAGAAGCAGCGTGGTGTTGTTCGGCCAGTAGTAGACGTCATAGAACGCCTTCAGGCGCTCGACCGTGATGGCCTCGACGTCGGACGTCCAACCGATGGTCGGGTGGTGATACGGATGCTCGACGAAAGCGTGAGCGTAGAGCTTCTGCAGAAGCACGCGGTCGGGGTTGTTCTCGCCGATCTCGAGCTCGCTGCGAACGACGGTCATCTCCGTCACGCGCTCTTCTTCCTTGATTTCCAGATTGCGCATCCGGTCAGCCTCGGTGGCGAGGCAGAGCTCCAGATGACGCGCCGGAACGGTCTCGAAATAGTTCGTGCGGTCGAACCAGGTCGTGGCGTTCCACACACCACCGTACTGGCGGAAGCGGTCCGGGAAGTTGTACACCTCGCCGGTGCGACCATCCTTCACGCCCTTGAACATCATGTGCTCGAGGATGTGGGTGGCGCCAGTGTGACCGACAGCCTCGTTGCGCGAACCGACTCGGTAGAGCGGCATCACGGTGACGACGGGGCTGTTGTGATTCTCGGCAAGCAGAATCTTGAGACCGTTGGAATCCAGACGGTACTCGCTGATGCCGCCGCTTTCGCGGACGAACGAGATTCCGAGAGATTTGAGAACTTCAGCTTTTACTGACATTGCTTTATCTCCAGTTAATGGCTCGAAAGAGCCTGACTAGCATCTGAACATCTGTTCGGATGCCGGTGATTGAAGTTATGAACGCGCCTACGGGCGTTCTGTCGTGACACTTCTCAGAAACGAAAACATGAGCTGACGCAGAGGCGAAAGCTCGCGCGGACATCAGGCCTGACACTACCAGCGGTGCTTACCGAAGAGGAGCACAGCAGAGGGAGTGTGAACTAGGTTCGTGCCTGATGAGTTACCGGGTTTTCGATTCGACTGAAAAAAAGAGATATAAGAAGTGACCCTGAGAGACTACGCAGGCGCGGGCGACAAAACAAAGAAAAAGCGCCAAAGAAGCGGCTAAATGGCACTAATAAACAAGGGGTAGAACTACTCTTGACTGAGATCAGAGCTAAGACAAGTATTAAGCGAGCTTCTCCTGACAACGAGATAAAACGCCCAGCCACCAACCAGAAAACCGGGATGCAAAGAGAAGCACGAGGCGCCCTTTGAGAATCCTGATGTCAAGCGAGTTTCGTCTCTAGCGAAGCTCGTATGCACTTTCCGGAAAAGTTCGAGTTGAACCGGGCAAAACCGGCTCAGCCGCCTGTGCAGTTTGTAAAGCCCCGTATGAGTGCGTTTATAACGTGCGCGGAGAAACGCCAGGCCTTGGGTGTTGCTAGGGTTGAGCACCTTCAATTTCCTTTTGTTTTTTCGCAAACAAAAAGCCCAACCACTTGCATCGCTAATGCTTTTCCAGACGCCGCGCACACCTTCGAAGAAGGGCGTAGCAGCGCGTTTTCACGAAGCACAAATGGTTTCGTCTCCAATAGCCATGTTAGGAGGCAGAGGTATGTTCTCACTCCAAGCTCTTCGCGAGCATCTCAAAAGACCGTTCGACACGCTGGCCAGATACATCAAAGGACAGCCCCGTCGCCGGTCTCCAATCTCTGATCGTGCCTTGATCATTCGGGAATCCAACATTCGCGACGCTGCCAGGCTCGTGTCTCAGCTTCCCGGAATCACAAACCTCGGACAGGGACTGCCCGAGTACCCAGCCCCTCAAATTCTCAAAGACGCCGCCATAGCCGCCATCAACACTGACTGGAACCAGTACAGCAATACCTGGGGCTATCCGCAATTGCGTGAAGCGATTGCGCGTAAGATGAAGCACTACAACGGCATCGACGCCAACCCGGAAACGGAAATTACCGTCACCGTCGGCGCCTCCGAAGCCCTCAATGCCTCGCTTCTGGCCACCGTCAACCCGGGCGACGAAGTGATCATCTTCGAGCCGTTCTACGAGAATTACCATCCCAACGTCGCCATCTGCGGCGGCACTCCGCGTTATGTCAAACTGCACAGTCCCAGCTGGACGTTCGATCGAAACGAACTGGCGGCCGCCTTCAACAAGCGCACGCGAGTGATTTTGATCAATACTCCCCACAATCCTACCGGTCGCGTTTTCACGATGGACGAACTCTCGTTCATCGCCGACCTGTGCAAGCAGTGGGATGTACTGGCGATTACCGACGAGATCTACGAATACATGGTCTACGACGGTCGCAAGCACATCAGCATGGCGACTCTGCCGGGCATGCGCGAACGCACCATCACCATCTCCGGTCTGAGCAAGACCTTCAGCATCACCGGCTGGCGACTGGGTTATGCTGTCGCACCGGAGAAGTACACGCGCGCCTTGCGCCGCGTTCACGACTACCTGACTCTGGCCGCTCCTTCGCCCATGCAAATCGCCGGCATCACCGCGCTCAACATGCCTGATGAGTTCTACGCCGAGATGGTGGCGAAATATCAGCAAATGCGCGACCAGATTTGCCTTGCCGCCAAGGAAGCCGGTTTCGAATTTGCGCAAAAGCCGGAGGGGACGTATTACCTGTTTACGGATCCAAGCAAACTGGGATTCGAAAACGACCGCCAGCTGTGGGAACATCTGCTCTACAAGCACAAGCTGGCGACTGTGGCAGGTTACTGTTTCTTCCGCCCGGACGCGAAGACGAATCACATCCGCTTCTGTTATGCCAAGTCCGAAAGGACAATCGCAGCCGCAAAGGAGAAGTTGATCAGCTTTCGCGACGCGCAGCTGGCGAAACAATAAAGGCTGAGGACTCTCAGTAATCTCGAGAGAACCACGATTGCAGCGGGCTTCGGCAAGCGCAATGGGGGTTCTCTCTTTTTTGCCGATATTTACTACTTTCTATAAGAGACAACAGAAAGAATACAAGCAACACAACCTACGAGCCTGCTTCTAGTCTGCGGACAGCGCTTGCGCCATCGCAGCCATAAGCGGTGTTTTGTTGGTGAAAGTCTCTACGTCTTTGATAATCGCCTGCGGAATCAGCTGACCAGTGAGCGGAGGAATGTTTGGAAAACGCTTGATGGCAGTGCCGATTGCCAGAAGCTCGATAACACCGCCGCCGAAATCATAAACATAGGTCTTAACCCCGACGACGTCATCAGCGCCGCAAGACTGCGCATCTTCCTGGATCATCGCCAGCGCCCGAATTCTAGCCTGATAAATCATGTAAGTGAGCTCTTTGATTTCTCCGCGCACAAAACTCTTCATCATCGCTTTGAAGCCGCCCGCAAATCCGACCGAGAATACCGACACTCCGAGCACAAGCTTGATGGGATAAAAACCAGCGTGCACGACATTCCACATCTCTTCATTCGTCAAATCGCTGGTGATGGGATTTTCTTTGTACTGCGCAGGCAATACGGGATTGTAAGAAGCCGTGCCGGTCATCAGCATTTCTTGCACGCCAATGAGAGGAGATATAACAGTCTGAATGCCCAAAACAGCGTTAGCTCCCGCTTCTCTGGCCTCGGTGGAAATGCGCTCCAGAGCCAGGTGACGCGTTTTGTTGAGCATGTTCGAATATTCGACCACCTCGCCTGACTTCAAACTGCGCAAAGACCCCATGATGCCGCCGCCCACACCAATCGAATAGGCCACATTGCCGAAGACGAATTGCACCGGCTCGAAACCGCAATCAAGCTGGCAGTAAAGTTCTTGTCCGTTGGCGGAGGTGGAGAAAACGTGGTCGCTTTCCACATGGTCGCCAGGCGCTCCGCCACCGGCGCGATGAATGGTAGAGCCGATGGAAAGATATTCGATATTGGAATCATGGAAAATCAGTTGACTGGTCACACCGGTAACACCGTCACCGCCGTGGCGGCGTGCTTCTTCGACCATTCGCATGTAAGACAATGCACGTCCTTCGCGAATGATATCCGTGAGCTGGTGAACTTCGCCTCCTCCCAAAGTTTTCAAACCGGAGGCCACACCACCGACAAAACCGAGGGCGAATACACTATTGCCGATAACCAGATTGCCGGGTTCATAACCCTTTTGCTTGAGACAGTACAATTCGTTTCCGGAAAGTCCAGTGATAATGGCCATAATGCAATCTCCGCACGCTCAAGAAGCAAGATCGTACACGCTTGACTTGTAAAACTATCGGCTATTCATCGTCATTCTGCATGAGCTTAATGTCGGGGCGGGCTTTTTTCAGCGCCGCCAGCCCTTCAGAGGTCATCTTTGTGTCGCGAAGATCTAATTTTTTCAGCTTCTTTATCGAACAGAGACTGGCAATTCCTGCATCGGTGATTGCCCAGCAGCCGCGCATTTCAACCCATTCGATCTTGGGCTGCGACGCCGCGAAGGCGGCAAGCCCGGCATCATCAAAGCCGTTCCAGCTGAGCGAAAGATGATTGAGTTTGGCAAACTTACTGAAATAAGGAAGACTGTCATTGTTCAGGTGACAGGAATGAACATTCAATCGCTCGAGGCTGGGCAGCTTCGAAAGGTTTCTGATACCACCTGCAGTGATAGAGTTGTTGCCGAACTCCAATTGTTTTAACAGCGGAAGTTTTGCCAGCCAAACACATCCAGCGTCGTTGACATGCGTACCTTCCAGTCCCAGGAAATCCATTCTCTGCAATTGGGAAATTGCCTTGGCGGCGACATTCGACATGTTGGCGCAGCGATTGAAGGTGAGATTTTGCATATTGTTCATCCCGGCAATGGTGGCGATGCAGTTGTCTGTCACCAAGGTGCCATCTAGAATCAACGAATAGAGATTGCGCCCTTTCAAAAACGAAATGCCTCTGTCTGTGACTTTGCAATCCCGCAAAGTAAGATATTTCAAAGAAGGAAGTTGCGCTACGAATTTAAGACCATTGTCGGTGACAAGAGTTTTATCCAGGTTCAAACCAGACAATTTGACGAGCAAAGGCAGATAAATCATCCCTTTGTCCGTAACTTTGGTGCCACTGAGACTCAAGTCAACGAGCCGCTTCTGATTGGAAATTTTGATCAGCGATTGATCGTCGATTTTGGAATCCTCGCAATCCAACTTGCCTATGTGCAAATCGTCCTCGAGAAATCGTTCGGCAAATTCCGGATCGAGCAAATCGGGCTGGACATACTTAATCATGGCAGTGCGCTCTTTGAGGCGCTCTTCTTGCAGTCTATCCAAGAACTGCACAGGGGGACTTCGCAAACTTTGCTCGTCCCTTTCGTTAGCAGCTTTCGCTTTGCGCACCGCGTCGAGTTTGACTTCCACTACGAAGTATAAAACACTCGAAATGACACCTATCAAAGAGAAGAGAGCCGCTACAGCCAGAACCAGCAGATGCCGCTGGTCTCGATTCAAGCGCAAGATTCGCCACTTCGACCTTCGTATGCTTTCAGCTTGAGCGACAAGTTTTTGAACACGAATGGTTTCTTCAAGCAGGGCATTCATCGACTGAAAACGGTCGGCGGGCTCTTTGGCGAGCGCTTTTGCGAGCAGTTCTTCGACTTCCACAGAGAAAGCCATATCCGGTCTCACTTCGCCCAGCGAACGTGCCGGTGTCGAGATCTGATCGACAATCACTGCCACCATTGATTCGCCCGAGAACGGAGGCTTTCCAGTAATCGCTTCGAACATCACGCATCCTAAAGAATAAACGTCGGAGCGCGCATCGAGCTCGCCGCCCCTGCACTGCTCAGGGCTCATGTATTGCGGAGTTCCAATCAACTCACCGGTTTGAGTCATGCGGGTGGACTCATTTTCCATAATTTTCGCAATGCCGAAATCGACCAGTTTCGCTTCAGGAAATGCACAATCGTGATCTGTGACCATAATATTGCTGGGTTTCAAGTCTCTGTGCAAAACACCGTGTTCATGAGCATGCTGCAACGCTTCGGCAATTTGAATGGCGATGTTGAGAACCGCCTCGAAACGCAGAGGCCCCCCCTTCAAGATCACCGAAAGTGGTTTACCCTCGAGGAAATCCATGACCATGTAAGGCTGCCCGTGCTCGGACAAACCAAAATCATGCACTTTGATGATGTTTGGATGAGAGAGACTGCTTACAGCCTGAGCCTCATGCTGAAAGCGTTTCACGACAGCCTCGTTCATCAAATGGCTGTGCAGCATTTTGACGGCGACAAGCCGCTTCAATATGGGATGCCGGGCTTTATAAATCACGCCCATACCGCCCGAGCCGACAAACTCGAGAAATTCATAGTTGCCGACGAGCTTGCGACCTTCGCCCAGAGTATCGGAAAAATCAGTACCATCTTTGGGGCATTTAGTCACGGACAGCGGTACTTCAAACCCGCATTCCGGGCAGGCGTGTTTGCCGGAAAAGTCCTTGGCGAACCCCTGTCCGGGCACTGTCACTATAGTTTTGCGATCTTCGGGATTCACCCAGCGAACCGTCCGCAATAGGGGCTGACTTAGTTTTACCCAGAAAGCCCCCGCACGGACTCTATTGCCCTATTTACCAGCCAGTGAAGGCAAAAAATTCATGGACACTAGAATAGCTGCAAAGACAATGGCAAATCTGACCAGAAGACGAATGAGCGTAGCCATATGCTGATACTTCTCAGGCAATGACTCCGCCACTACGGACGCCACCACACCAGCCAGCTCGAGC
>JAIETE010000297.1 GCA_019745505.1 Candidatus Obscuribacterales bacterium
AGTGACTGTGCCGGAAAGTGGTCTTGCTACATGGTCTCCGCTAAGGCATGTGAAGAACCAGCACCGTTGACCGATCGCCGCGGGGGTTCTCGAAATCGAAAATGCTTTGCTGGCGGCAAGAGACGAGGGCGCGAGGAAAAACACCACATCGCCCGAGCAATCGTCGTCTTCTCTGATTTTCCCGGACTTGGTAAGCGTTGTAGTTGTGCGTGCAGACACATTTCCATCGATACTTACTAGGTCTACCGAATTCACTGCTGCAGCTACTCGATCCGGCGGAATTTGCACGTCTAATCCGCCTGCCGGTCCTAGCAAGTGGAGCGCCGTCACCAATGCCGTTTGCCCACTAGGAAGTTTTGCGCACCAGGCTTTTCCAGCGACGATACTTCTGCCGTCATTCAAATTGATCGTGGGTATAAACAGCCAGTCTTGACCGATTGAACTTGGAAAGCGCGCCGTCTGGCTTTGCGTACTTCCTTGCGGCGGCAGTGGAGAACCTGCTGTAGTCGTCGATGATGTATTCATTGCTGTCGAGCTTAGAGGTGTAGATCTCGCGTGCGAAGCTTGAGCAGAGCTGTATTTGCTCACGATCTCTAATCCTCTTTTACCAATCGCTCTTACCGCTGGACTTGATGCATTCGTTGATACCCATTGATATTCCTTCGCCGCTTCCGGCAAATTTCCGAGCTGTTGGTAGCAGAGGGCGGCGTAATAGTGATATTCCGCGCAAGATTGATTCTGTGCAAGCAGTCCTTGCAGAAGAGCAATTGCAGAGCGATAATCTCGGGTCTGATATCTTCGTATGGCTTCATCAAAAGCCGCTTGAGCGGTTGCAGGAAGGGCTGCAACAAATAGCACAATACAAAGTATCAAACTCGAGATTTTTCGCATTAGCTCCTCCGAATTGGATAACAATGCGCAGATTTTCTATTTCACAGCGGCGGCGTTAAGCCTGTCCAGTGTTTTCTTTCTCTTTTCCAGCCAGAAAGATGACTGCACAGGCCATTCTTCATAGGGATTGTCTTCCGGCGCTTGTCCCAATTCTTGCTCTGCATGGAAAAACCATTGCGGGTCATTCAACGCTTCGCGAGCGAGTGCGACGAAATCGGCGCTGCCTTCTTCCACGATTTTGTTTGCCTGATGCGCATCTACGATGAAGCCTACAGCCATGGTTTTAATGTCTGCACCATATTTTATTTCGCGTGCAAACGGTACCTGGTAGCCCAGAGCCGAACGCAAATTCATCTTTCCAGGTTGACCGCCGGACGAGCAATCGATGACGTCGACACCAAGCTTCTTCAATTCTTTCGCGTATTCAACGGCTTCTTCGATTGTAAATCCACCTTCGATTCCGTCTACTGCGGAGATGCGAACGAACATTGGTTTTTCTTTCGGCCAAAATTCACGCAAAACTTTGGCGACGGAAAGCGGGAATCGCATGCGGTTTTCGAGAGAGCCTCCGTACTCATCTTTTCTGTGGTTGGCGATGGGCGAGAGAAACGATTGCAAAAGATAGCCGTGCGCATTGTGCATTTCGATTACATCAAAACCACAGGCTAATGCACGCTTTGCCGCAGCGAGAAAATCGTTGCGCACTTTTTCCATATCCTTTTCGTCCATTTCTTTTGGCGTGTGCCAGCCGTCTGCCCATGGAATTGCACTGGGAGAGTATGTCTGCCACGGCTCTTCGCCGGGCTTCTTGTCTGACTCGAGAATTGGTCCGTCGCCTTCCCATGGTCTGTGGCAGCTTGCTTTTCTGCCGGCATGGGCGAGTTGAATCCCCGGCGTGGCTCCCATCGATTTTACGAGAGCGGCAATGCGCTTAAGCGGCTCCATTTGTTCGTCATTCCAGAGACCGGAGTCACCATGTGTTATTCTGCCTGCCTCGTTGACGCCCGTAGCTTCAACGAAAATCAGCCCAGCGCCTCCCATTGCAAAGCGTCCGAGGTGGGCAAGATGAAAGTCTGTGAGCTTGCCGCCCACTGCCGAATACATGCACATAGGTGAAACGACAGTGCGATTGCGAATGACTACTTCGCGCAGTTTGACGGATTCGAATAGTTTGCTCATGCTGTGATTCCTTAATTTTCTCTGGGCGCTGCCAGCGTACGGATGATCATAGATCAATCTTCATCTATTTGAACCTACTCTAGATTTGCGTGAGGCAGCGAGTTGACGATAGGCTGCTTCAACAGCCGAAATCGGATTGAATAGGTACCCCAAATTCAAGTTTGAGTTTAACTGACAAGCGCGTGATACAAATGAAGACTCCACGAAACGAATCGACAAGACCTCAGAAACGCCTCAGTGACAAGCTTTTGGATTCTTGTCGTGTTTGCATGTCAGTTGAAGCATAACGCTCTCTATCAGTCATTCCCAACCTACTCACTCCTCCTTTTGTGCTTCTTGAAATCACGAAATAGTATGAGCAACTTTGTGTGATCATCTTCTGTGACAGCAACGTGGCAATTGGCCTGCGTTTTAAGACATTGTCACTGGGCTGCAAGCTTCGCGCAACAATTCCACTTTTCTGCATTATTCCTGCAACTCTTTTAAGACGGACGTTTTTGCTTGCTTGACAATTCGCTTGTCCCGAATGTTACTTGCACGTTTACATGGTTACGTTCCGTGAAACATTGCACCAGTCGCTCAATTCTGTATGGAAACGTACCGCGGATTCGGTAGGGTGATGTATCCGAATCCTTTGCATACATCCGAGCCAAATCCCTGCGCTGAGCGCAAATTGAAAAAGAACAAACGGCAACTTGCCTGCGGCCTTCCGTCGCAGTGATGCATGCCGCTTACTGGAGATGCCCGTGGATTCGGTTTTTTCAGCAGTTCCTTTTTCTGCTGATTCAGGAAGACCTTATGAAACGACACTTATTTGCGCTTCTCTCCGGAGCGCTTCTCTTATCGGGCTGTGCTGCGCTACAGCCATCAACTTCCGTGCATACGGTTGCCGCAAGTCAGCCGACATTCATTGACATGGATGCCTCCAGGCGAGGAGTGATCATCATTCCAAAACCGGATGGACGCACTCAGTTCTGTGCTGAGCCTTCGCCCGACGTGGCGCTGGAAACGGTGACAAAGATTCTGACCGAAGCGAAAACAAACAGCTCAAACATCGATGCCAAAGCTGAAGCCGAATTCAGAACAGCTGTTGTCCAGTTGTCTAAGACCCAGACCAGTATTCGTTTTCTTCGTGAAAGCCTATACAGAATTTGCGAGCAATCAGTAAACCAGAATCTTTCCGCCGACCAGGTGACCAAGCTCTACGAGCTGGCTATCACAACGGCGCTGAAGCTTGCTGAAGCTGATGTCGCGAAGAATCAAGCAGACCTTGCCAGAGAACTTTCGGACCCCAAAGTCCGTGAAATCTGGCAGCAGGTCTTCGGTGCGCCGCCCACGGTCGCGCCAGTAAAGCCATAACAGACGAACTTTCGACCAAAAGAAACTGCGAAATAGCGTCCGCTACTTCGCAGCACAGAAACAACTTCGGAGAAACTATGAGACCACGAACACTCATAGGGCTGATGTTTTGCACGCTCTTTTCATTGAGCACGCCAGCATTTGCCCAGACCGCACAACCAGTTATTCAAACTGCGCAAGCAGCTCAGAGTGACGTCACGATTCCGGAAGGGACTACACAAGAATTTGACGCCGCCCAAGGCGAAATCAAATTCGATGGCACCCTCACTAACAAAGGGACGATCATCATCAAATCGTCCAATCCCGTGCAAGTAGAGGCAGTCCTCAGCACTGCGAAATTTGTCAACGAGGGCAAAATTGTCTCGGAAGTCCCTTCGCTAACGATTAATGCTTCAATTCTTGGCGGCACTGGCGACTACAATGCGCCTGAATCAATCAATGTGCGCGGCACTGACAGACTGGAAATTCGGGGAGGCCGGTTCTATTCAGAATGGTTCCGTCCAAAGACCAGAGGCTGGCTAATCATCAATGCTAACCGCATTGATGGAAAAGTAGAGCTTGAGGCTGATGAATTGAGCATGGGAGTACGCGAGGGAAACCTCAATGTCGTCAAGCAAAAGCTTGATGGTGACCCGCTCATCTACAACACCGGTGGCGATGTAACCACACCTATTGCTCCTAGCGGCGGGCACGACATTCTGGTTATTGCTTCAGGCAATGTCACGCTCAGCTCAGGTATTGATGCCACCGGCAGTGCAACGAATACGGAAGGCAAAATCGCCATCGGTACGGGAGGACACTTCGTCCGCAATAGCAACGGTGAAGTGATATTGCCGTGTGGAATCAGCAACGGAATGGGCAACGACTGCAACAATATGGCGCAGTCGCTCAGTCTTCCAGGAGGACCACTGGAGACTGTGCCTGGTGATTTCCCCCTATCCGGAAAAATTACGATTGCCGGAGAGGTGAAAGCGAAGGTCATCATTATGACTTCGCGAGAGATCGAGATTAATGGCAATCTCCATGCTGTGAAGGATGGAGATCCGGCACAGGCTGCCGTATCGCTGTTTGCCACTAAGTCCATTACGGTGACCGGCACTATCAAAACGGATAAGAATCCGGACAACCCAAACTACGGAAGCGTCTCACTAGTTGCGCCAACAATCAATGTTGCTTCTAAAATCACCACAGACCAGGCAGCGTTTCAGGCATCTGCTAATCACGAAGCGACTACAGGCAGCATCACCACAGGTGCAATTGAGGCCGGTAGTTACATTGTTTTCAATGCTGGCAGCATCATTTACGGTGGTGGTGGTGCAATCGCAGCTCTTTTGCCAGCTGTTTCCTTTGATCCTGGTGACTTCACCATTAAGACTGCAAAGCTTACTGCCGGCCGTTACATTCTGGCAGGCGCAACCGGTACTATCGAGACTGGCGCAATCGAGCTGCTGGAAAACACGGAAGAAGTCCCTGTAGGTGCTCAGGACGTTCGTATTCATGCCAACGTCGGCAAGCCAAATGCACCTGTCATGAACGTCGGCGGTGGCACAAACGGCCCTGCCAGCATCACTGTGCACGGCACCACTGATCTTTCGCTGGATAAGAACAGGGGCGTTATCTACCTCAGCAACGGACCGAGCGGTGACATCACGCTAGATGGTAGCAAAATACACACCTTCGCGAATTCGCATGGTGTTCAGTCTCTAATTGCAAATGCCGGAACGGGCAAGGTCACACTGAAAGGTGCACCTATTGCAGTCGACGGTAATGCAAGTGTTGCAGCTGGTTCTATTTTGCTCATTGGCGATGAAGTCAAATCCAACGGGACCACACTCTCAGCAAGCGATACAATGTCGACGGCTGAGGAAACACCGCCTCAGATAATCATTGCTACTAGCAAGCTGACACTTACTGGAGATCTGACTGCTCAGGTAGCCGGTAACATGCTGACTGGGGTCCATCTTGTCCCGAAAGGCAGTTATGTGGACGACCCATTGTCACACTTTGAGGGTGAATCAATTCGCATCAACCCGAACAACATTACTCCTACAGAGGATCAGGTTCTCATAGCAGGCTCTGGCAATCTGAATGTAAAAGCAAAGAGTGAGAAAGCGAAGGTTTCTCTTTCCGGCAAGCCGTTCAAATTCAGTACGAACGGCACATCAGAAATCAAGGCAGAAGGCATACAATCAGAAATCAATGTTGATTATGCAGGCAGCGCGACAGGTGCAAACTCGCTAATCTTTAACGGTGGAGCCGTGACTTTGACTGCCAGCAATCCAAATGGAGATGCTGGAGACGTCACGGTTCGTGCGGATAGGGTTCATAACGTAGCTACCGCGAATGTATCCCTCAAGGCAAATGCTGAAGGCAGTAACGGCATAGGCGGCAACGTCAGTCTTACCTTGGATCGCGGCAATTTGAACCTTGGTTCTGGCGCTGGAGCAATGTCTATCGTGGCGACTTCAAAGGGTGGAGACGGCGGAAATATCACTATTGAGAATGCCATTCACAATGGCTCGGTTACACTTGTTGCTCAAACTGTAGAGCCTGTTTTGAACGCATCTGCGCTGGTTGTCGATGGTAAGGGTGGAGAGATTAGAGTCCATGCTGACCAAATTATCAATAATTCGTCTGGTGAAAATCCAAAATTCTTTGCCCATGGAGCAGAAACTGGTCGAGGAGGAGAAATTGTTATCCGAGCCAAGGAAGCCAATCTCTTTGACATTAACCTGAATGCGGATGGCGGGTTCACTCGTGGAAATGGTGGAAAAATCAATGTCAAAGCAACAGATTCCATTTCATTGAGTGGAGATCAAACTTCCTTCTCAATATTTTCTGCAAGAGGGTCTGGCGATGGTCGAGGTGGCGAAATCAAAATCTCCGAGGTAGAAGTCAATCTTGAACATTCTCTTCTGCTCGCAAGTGCAGGCCCAGATGGCGATCAAGGAGGGAAGGTATCTGTCACGAATTCAACTGAGTTTGACGTCAACGAAAACATCAACGTTGATCCAGGTGATAATTCGCCAGGAACGTTTGACGGCTCCATTACGCTGAATGGAGTGGAATGTCGTCAGTGGAACACTGGTTTTGCGTGGCCAAAGTTCTATTGGAATTGCACAGGCAATAACCCTCCGTCTACATTGGACGAGGTGACATCCATCATTGCAAGCAATATTCCTGCAAGCCTACAAACCGTAATTCAAAGCGCGAATCCAAGAATATATGTTCACCGAGACGCAAACCAGCACAACACTTTTTTCCATCGATTTAATCCAAACGATGACCCGCCGCCGCTCAACGCGGCTGGCTACACCATCAAGAGAAGTGTTGACAACAACACGTATGTGTCTGCATTCGAACATTGCACAGATTGCGGTTCACCGGGAGAACAACTCCTGACTCCAGAGAAATTTGCTGAGGCCTCTGCCCACGAATTCGGACACGCTCTCGATATCGGACAAGCGCAATCTATTACTACTAGCGCAATTTACGACCTCTACGTCAAGAACGATCTTTTGCTGCTCGATTACGACGATATTGGAACACAACATCGTCGCGATCCATGCGTAGCGACGGCAACTGATCCAGCACCGTTCGATGGCGTGGTCATCAACGACGCTGGGACACCTATCTGTGTGGGTGGAGTTATCGATAGTCAGTATGCTGGTTTTTCGAACAGTAAAATCATGCTGGAATTAAGCGCTCAAGTTGAGATGACAGGCAACGCCTGGAGCGAGCCATTCTCTCAAGCCTTCTCTTTCCGGCTATACAACAACACGGGCATGTACCTTTTGCCCGTTACGGATGGGGTATTTGCAAGAAACTACTTCTTCTGTGTGAATGCAGAAGCTGTCTTCCTGTTAACTGGTACCAACAGCATCCCTGCGGCATGCAGTAATGCAATTCCTTCTTGGTATCAACCTTATCAGTAAATTGAGTTACTGATATCAGAGAGGCTGCCTTTATGGCAGCCTCTCTTTTCAAATAGCTTGTGCATATAAGTCGAAAAAAATATACTTAATTCAGAGGACCTAAAGAATGCGCAAAAAGCTTGCACTATTTACAATTTCAACTTTCATCGCCTTTTCCCCTGTATATGCCGAGAACAAGACAGGACTGAAAACCACCTACGTTTCGCATTGCGCAATTAATACTAAAGGTGCGCAAATTATGAAGCAGCATCAGTTGTGGCTTCAAGAAGCAGAAAACAAGATCAAAATTCATGCAACTGATAGTGAAATCAAGACACTTCAAGAGAATAAAGTGAACTGTTCATTTGAAGTGGACGAGAGTGGCAACATCTCTAATTTTTCCGTTGTATCCAACAGCGGACAAGGTTCTGTCGATGATCTTGCAAAAAACGTAATACAGCGTGCATCCCCGTTTACAGATTGCAGTAAAGATTCGCTCATAAGGCAAAGAGGGCTCAAGGTGAGTTTTGCCCCCCGCTTAGCGCTTAAAGTCGCCGACAAACGTTAAACTATCCAGCGCTTGGTGAAATTTCTATGAATTCGCATTTCCTTTTTGTTTGGTAATAGTAGACAGGTCTACTATGTTGATAAACCATGTTTTGTGATGAGGCTTTTCGGCTTCGCATGCAACATATTATCGGTTACCGGACACTGCTCTCAAAACTTCAAATCCTTCCCGAATTCCTTGAACCGCTTGGGGACCGGCTGCCTATCTCTGGTTTTGTTTTTTCAATGTTTCTTTGTCGCCGGTTATGTACTGAAAACCATTCTTATCGCT
>JAIETE010000085.1 GCA_019745505.1 Candidatus Obscuribacterales bacterium
GGAATCAAATTCAAGTCTGATCCAGGTCTCTGGGTGACATACACGGCATTGCTATTTTTCTTTCTTGGCTCGATTTTTGTCGCTGTTCCCGATCTTAAGATCTGGGCGGCCGTTGAGCCTGTGGAGGGCGACGCAAGCAAGTGTTGGCTTGGTTTTAGCGGAGTAAAGGGGGCGCACATCATGCGCGACCATTTGCGGCGAATCGAAAGTGGAATGAAACGCCAGTTCTACAAAGATGATCCTGAAAGAGGAGTTGTAACGTCGAATGAACGCTGAGGCTCTCTTTGTGAACGCAGCAGGATTTTCAAGCCTTTTTGCTTTCTGGATATTTGCGATTGCTTCTGCTTTTCAGGCAAGATTGAGAGTCGTTGGTGCGGCCGGTGTGCACTTGCTTGTCTTTTGCTTTGTCTGCATCAGCATCTCATTGCTGGTCAGGGCGCTGGGAGCTGATCGCTTTCCGATTGCCAATCTGTACGAGAGCCTGCTGTTTTTTTCCTGGGGACTACTTCTGGCATTTGTCGTGCTTCGCAACCGAATCAGCACCCTGTATCTCGGGTGTTTGACTGCGCTCTGCGTCAGCCTTGTCTTTCTGTACGCTAGCTGGCTGCCGCCTGGATTGCATGAAATAAGACCACTGATGCCTGCTCTGGTTAGCTTTTGGAGAGTTATACATGTTCCTCCGCTGATAGTCTCTTATGCATTCTTTTTAATCAGTGGGCTGGTGGCAATCCTGAACTTATGGAGTGCACGGCGGAGAATGACTGCTATCTGCTGTCTTATGGCTTTGACGTTGTGTGTCGTCTGCGTTTTTCTTGGCACGTTGAAGCTGGCCTCTGCGCAGGTCATAAATCTACTATTCTGGTTTGGACTGAGTGTATCTCTTGTTGCAATGTTTCTACTCTTCTACATGGAGACCAAGATTGCACCTGTTACGACAGAATTTTGTGGAATGACTGATGCCATCTGCCAGAAATCCATAAGCATCGCCTTTCCTCTTTTGACCTTTGGAATAATTACCGGTGCTTTCTGGGCTAATCATGCCTGGGGCGCTTACTGGACCTGGGATCCAAAAGAGTCAATGTCTCTGGCCACATGGTTGAGCTATGCTGCTTATTTGCATCTTCGCGCGCGCGATGATTGCCGTACCGATTCATTGTCTTTGTGTGCTTTTTTGGGATTGTTATTGACTATTTTGACCTACCTGGGATTTACTTTCATGGGTCTGGGCGGACTTCACACTTACGGAAACCTGGCATGAAGGATCAGGCAACAAAGAGGGCGATTACCTGCAGGTTCTCATGCCACGGATCGATACAGGCATCGCTAAGATATCGCTAACGTGGCTCATCACACATAAGGATAGGACAATGATTCGAACCCAAGACCAATCGATGAGATCGCCCGATTTGCCAAGACAATCTGCCAGAAAAGCAAAAGAGAAAGGCTCTGTCAGGCTCTTGTCCCGCAGCCCGGTGAAGCGTCCACGACAGAGGACGCGATTCAAATAAGGATTTGAGGCAAATCAGTGTTGAGACTGAGCAGGTTCACATTTTTGGTCGCCGTCAATGGTGGCAGTGAAAACTGGCTGATCTACAACGCCCTTACTGATATGGGCGTTTTAGTCGATTCATCTATTGCTAGACCTATCTCTGAGGCGCTTACTCGCGGATCTGGAAGGATGCCGTTCTGGAGATATGAGAAAAATGCTGGCTCGGTTGCTCGACTGGAGAGAGTTGCTGACACTCTGCCGGCTCCAGTCACCGCTGAACTTAGAAGATTGGCAATTCTGGTGGATCCGATTAAGGAAGAATTGTGTATCGATAGCATCGTTCAAGACTTCCTTAAACCATCATGCCTGAAATTGACGATTGCCTATTCCGCTCGCTGTCAAATGTCTTGTGGTTATTGTTTTCAGTCCGGGCGCGACAAATCTAGGCACCACGACCAGAAATTGATAAATAAAACCATTGCATGGGCAGAGAAATACATAAGAGATCACGGGTTGCACGCGCTGCATCTTGGGTTGTTTGGCGGCGAGCCGTTAGCAGATTGCCAGATAGGCCTTGCTTACGCGCGGGGATTCAAGCAACTGACTGAGCGTTTGTCTATACCATTGGAGATCAGTCTGACCACAAATGGGTTGAATCTCTCCAACGAAATTCTCACACAGCTGCTGAGCTGTGGGCTGACTTATGTGCGAGTAACGTTAGACGGGCCTCCATCGATTCACGATCTGAGGCGCCCAACTAATTCGGGCGGAGGAACTTTCGATCGTATACTGGCAAACCTCAGGAAGTCCAGGCAACTGGATGGCTTTGGAATTGGAGTTGCCGTCAATGTGGATGAAACAACTTCACGCTCCATTGGTGCTTTGCTGGAGATCTTGCAGGAGGCTGAACTCAAAGAAGACCTAGAAATCATACTTGAGCCGGTACTGCCCCAATTTTCAATCGGTGCCAAGCAGTACGATTCGGCAGAACAACTGAGATATCTTGCCGATGCCTTTCATCAGGTAGTTGAAAAGCAATTTGCTAGCCCTCTGCTTCCTGGCATGTGCGGCAGCTGCAATGTAATTCAGAAAAACTGCTTTGTAGTCGACTGGAATGGTGATTTGTTTCGTTGCAGCTTTACTATGCTCGAAAAAGGCATGTCCTGTGGCAGCGTTGGCGATGGATCCCGCGTTAGCGCGCTCACTGCAGCTGGCAATCTCCAGAATAATTTCGATCGTGCATCTGAAGTCTTAAATTCGTGTCAGGATAAGCAGTGTCCATATCTATCGCTTTGTGGAGGTGGTTGCCGCTTTCAGTCCTGGCTTGCAGATGGAGACTGGGCTGCACCGAACTGTCCGGAGAAGCTCTTTAACGAAATAGCTGCAGATGCATTTGCGCATTCCTTCGACTTAAAAGCTCGCAGGCGTTAGTTAAGAACCAGAAGCTTAACGACCCTTCTTTTTTGCGTCCGCGTTTTTTTTCTTCTTTTTCTCCTGAAGCGGAAATGTATAGATGTTATCCCCCTTGGGTCCGGCAAGTAAGTCGGAAATTTTGGTATCTCTGAAGGCGCGCTCGAAAAGCGCTGATGCTTCGTCCAATCGGCGGTGAAGGGGGCAGAGTTTGATTGCGTGAGCATCCAAATCCAAAGGGCACTCGCGAATGCGTTCTATTGGGTCAACTGCATTAACTACGTCAAGAACTGTCAGTTTTCTCGCGGTAATTTTAAGTGTAAAGCCTCCTCCTAGCCCTCTTTGTGATTGAACAATTGATGCTCTTGAAAGAAGTTGAAGTACTTTCGCTAAATATGCACTCGGGACTTTGGTAGCTTGAGAGATCTGCTCTGTGGTTTGGCCACCGGTGTTTTCTGCAAGGAAAACAGCTGCTCGCAATGCATACTCTGCTGTTTGTGAAATCATTTCTACCGTTTTCTGGATATTAGGATATTGAAATCCAGTTTAACGATTGATACGATAAACGTCAAATTCGGACCGGCGATTCGACTCTGTATTTGTACGTCAAAAGTGAGCGCCGGTTGGGAACAATTTGGGACTATAAGCGCCCTGTCTTAATGTGTCGCGAGCGGACAACAGGTAAGCAGAGACTTATATTAGAGGTTTCCATTTATGACTTACTCTAGATTGTGGATTGGTTTCGCCCTGGTGGTTGGCCTTTCCTTTCTGGTTTTGGGTTACTTTGGCTATGAAATCTACATGCAGGCTCCACCTGTGCCGGAGCAGGTCCGCTTGCAAGATGGGAAAGTTCTATTTACCGCTGACGATATAAAGGAAGGGCAGAGTGTCTGGCAATCAATTGGCGGACAAGAGGTCGGTTCTGTTTGGGGGCATGGAGCGTATGTTGCTCCCGATTGGTCGGCAGATTTCTTACATAGAGAGCTTGTCATAATTCTCGATCGCTGGGCGCAAAAGGAAGGTGCAGAAGACTTCGCGAAGTTGGAGCCGGAAAAACAAGCAGCTCTAAAGGAGCGGCTAAAGAGCCTGATTCGAACAAACAGATTTGATCCGGCCACCAAGGTACTGACGATCAGTCCAGACGAGTCATATGCAATAGAGGAGGTTGGCAAGCATTACTCGGCGCTGTTTACAGGTGATGCATCCATGGATAAGTTGCGCGATGCCTATGCGTTGCAGCCGCACGCCATCAATGATTCTTCAAGAATGAAGCAAATGATCGGATTCTTTTATTGGACCGCTTGGGCCTGCAGCACCAACAGGCCGGGAAGTGACATCACCTACACCAATAATTGGCCGGCGGAATCACTGATCGGCAATGCGCCGACCGGGGCAATCGTTGTTTGGTCTGTTTTGAGCTTTGTTTTCTTGCTGGCAGGTATTGGCGCCCTTGCCTGGTATTTCGCTGCAGAGCGCGGGCGTGAAGCTGCGCACAGTCATGAGATTCCATCTAACGATCCGCTATTGGGATTGACTCCTACGCCGTCCATGCAAGCTACTCTCAAATACTTTTGGATTGCTGGAGCGTTGCTGGTTGTTCAAGTCGGCCTTGGCGCGTTAACGGCGCATTATGGTGTGGAAGGTTCTGGGTTCTATGGCATTCCGCTTGCTCAATGGTTGCCATACGCAGTAACGCGGACCTGGCATACACAACTGGGAATTTTTTGGATTGCCACAACCTGGCTGGCTACAGGATTGTTTATCGCTCCTGCCGTATCCGGCTATGAGCCGAAGTTTCAACGTGCGGGTGTGAATTTGCTTTTTGCCTGCTTGCTTGTCATCGTTGTGGGTTCAATGGCAGGAGAGTGGATGGGGGTGCAACAGAAATTAGGACTGGCCGCCAATTTCTGGTTCGGACATCAAGGGTATGAGTATGTCGACTTAGGAAGATTCTGGCAAATCTTTTTGTTTGCCGGTTTATTCATTTGGCTAGGCCTTATGGCAAGAGCGCTCATGCCTGCATTTAAACGCCCTGAAGAAAACAAAAGTCTACTGTCGTTGTTTTTGATTGCGTCCATCGCCATAGCTGCATTCTATGGAGCTGGCCTGATGTATGGCCGGCACACGAATCTTGCCATCGCTGAATACTGGCGCTGGTGGGTCGTTCACCTCTGGGTAGAGGGGTTTTTCGAGGTGTTTGCAACAGTTGTAATCGCGTTTTTGTTTACGCGTATGGGATTGTTGGCCCATCGAACAGCGACGGCCAGTGTGCTTTTCTCAACGATTATCTTTCTTGCCGGTGGCATTATCGGAACGATGCACCACCTCTACTTCACTGGAACTCCGACACCGGTGCTGGCCTGGGGAGCCACTTTCAGTGCATTGGAAGTGGTGCCGCTCACTCTAATTGGATTTGAAGCTTATGGCAACCTCACTTTGAGCAAGGCTCAGCCATGGGTGAAGGCATATCGCTGGCCGATTTACTTCTTTGTGGCAGTGGCTTTCTGGAATATGGTCGGTGCTGGATTATTCGGTTTTTTGATCAATCCGCCAATCGCTTTGTATTACATGCAGGGATTGAATACTACGCCGGTTCACGGTCATACTGCGCTCTTCGGCGTGTACGGCATGCTCGCCATTGGCTTGATGCTTTTTTGCCTCAAAGGACTGGCGACCCGAAATTTGTGGAAGCCTGGTGCTGTGCGTTTTGCTTTCTGGTCGATCAATATCGGTCTGGGCCTGATGGTTCTCATCAGTCTTTTGCCCGTTGGTTTATTGCAAACATGGGCGAGCGTGGAGCATGGACTGTGGTACGCGCGCTCTGCTGAGTTCTTGCAGACTCCGACTATGAATGCTCTGCGGTGGCTGAGAGTAGTCGGGGATACGATATTTGCAATCGGTGTTTTCGCACTGGGTTGGTTCGTCCTGGGACTAAAGACGGGCTGGTCCATTTCCGGACAAGTGGATCCTGATATGCCCGCACGTCAGCCGGTGGCTTCCGCCAGGTCGGATTAGAAAAGCTCTTCTCTGGCATCAGCACATATGGCACCCGTGAAGTATTTAATTGCGCCCCAGAACCAGAGCACTACGCCAGCGCCTACCAAAAGCAGGCTTTCTCTGGCTGCTGCCGGTACCTCGAAAGCGGCCGAAAAAGAGAAGTAGCAATGTAGGACGATCCCCAGCACGGCTACAATGCATCCTGTGATGACGAGACGCTTGCCTGCCTGCATTGACTGCACGGAATCCAGCTGCTCGTCGGCAAGCTGCTCACCGGCAACAGCGTTACTATGATTTGTGTTGAAATCACTTGCGACCATCGGAATTCTCCTTTTTTTGACTGTATTGGTGTTGACTTGACCGCCAGACTGTCGAAACGAAGAAAAGGCATGCAAAGAGCGGGCGCTTTGCCATACTCAAGAAGGTAACAAGCCAGGCAATCAGGCCGATGACGATAAATAACCTGGCCAGGTTGCTCAGCACAGGAATGTTGAGCAGGACGCTCAATTTCAAAGTACAGACCGAGTACATTCCCAGTGGAAAAACCAGTCCCCAGTAAAGAGGATCGTAACTGAATTTCAAGCGCTTCACACCGTGGCGCCATACACCCAGCGCAAAGAGCATGGGAATCCACCATGATGCGGTCGCCCAGTACATAGTGGTCAATCCTTTAACAAACGGCATGATCTGACAGACAGGCTCCACGGCTGCGAATGTTTTTCCCAGTTCGCAACCGGCAAGAGTAGTAATAGCCATGGCTCCCATGTTGATCCAGTAGGGAGGAATCAAGTCTGTCGGCTCAAAACTGAAGAACATGTATCTGTAGACAATCAAAGAAATAAGCCAGATATAGAGCATTCCGCCGAAGAGCCAGAAGGACAGATTGAACAGAGCAAGTACGTCGCCTGTCAGAAAGTGCGGGTTAATCTGGCAACCCAGAACACAAATCGATTCTGTGGCGACCACGGAGACCAGCCAGCCACCATTAATACCAGCCTCAATTGAGGGTTTGTCCTTTTTTATTATGAGCAGCACGAAAATGCCGTAGGTGGTCACCAGCCAGAGGGTAAGACCGATCCAGAATAGAACCTCCGCCAGTTGCCAGTTGTGGAAAAGAAGATTGATTTGCGTTGCCAGCACGTTGGTGGCGGCAATTACAGTGAAGAATCCGAAGGCTCGCTTGTGCGACGACCAGTCCTCGGTAAAGCTTTTCTGAAAGACGATTGCCCTAATAGCGTATAGAAGGCAAAGCGAGCAGTAGGCGAAAATGTTGACGGCAAACAGTAAGAATGCCAGGTCCTTGAGTTTGAATAGATAGCAGCCTGTGGAGATTATTCCTGTGGCCATCACAAGAGCGAAGTAAGCAGGATGCAATTCTTCCACGCGTTTTGCCAGCTTTGCGCTCGCCCAGGCACTCAAGCTGCCTTCTTTGGGAAAAAAGCGTATTGCTAACTTAGAGTATGCTGCATCGTTCATGATATCAGCATCGCGCACGTTACCCTAAGGCGCTGTCGGTGCAAGTAGCGGATATTTGTAGGAATTTTGGAGCGGTTCTGTAGGATTTTGTCCTACAATGGTATTAGCCGCTTATCAGTCCACAAGCCCATGCTGCATGCCATAGCGCATCAGTTGCGCATTGGAACTCAAACCCATTTTCTCCAGGATGCGAACTCTGTAGGTGCTGACAGTCTTGACGCTAACCTGAAGCATACCGGCGATTTCGGAAACTGAATGCCCCCTGGCAATCAGAATGAAAACCTCGTGTTCTCTAGTGGACAGCGCTTCGTGCGGATGCTCGCAACTGCCGACGGATAGATATTCCGCTAAGTTGGCGGCAATGCACTGGCTCATGTATCTTCTGCCGGCTATGACTTCCTTGATGCCGGCGATCAGTTCGTCGGCAGTGTGCTCCTTAGTCAAATACGCCGACGCTCCGGCTCTCAATGCTTTGACAATGAATTGCTTTTCGCTGTACATACTGAGAATCATCACCGGTGTTCGCGGAGCCTGGCGTTTTAGATCCGGCAATATATTCAAGCTCATTTGTCCGCCCATGGCAATGTCGAGAATGATAAGGTCCCAATTGCAGGCGCGCACTTTTTCAATCACCTGGCTGCAAGAGGCAGCCTCGTCCACTGTTGCATCCGCGAACTCCTCATCGATTATGTGTCTTAGACCGGAGCGAAACATTGCATGATCGTCAGCCAACAAGATGCGCATATCAATCACCTGTGTGCAATTTGGGGATACTAACAGCGATTTCTGTGCCGTTGCCAGGGGA
>JAIETE010000199.1 GCA_019745505.1 Candidatus Obscuribacterales bacterium
CGTAGTCGACGACAAGCAGCTTCAATCGCTCCGGCGGCATCTGAAAGCGATAGTCCGCAGTCACAGCTGCTCTTGCTCGATCGAGCGAAAGTGAGCTCACATATGGTGCAGGAAAAAACTTGCGTCCGGAATTCGGTCCCATCACCAGCTTTTCCGTTCCGCTGACGCGATCGATAACCGGCAATTGGTTGAGAACCAATGGAGGCAAAGATGAGGCCGGAATGCTCGCATCCAATTCTTTGGCAATCGATCGCAAAGCCTCCTTGCTCTCTTCGTCTTCTTCTGAAGTTTGAATAAGGCGAACAAAAGTCTGACCTTTCCAAAACGAGATACTCTGGTCATCCTCACTTGAACCGGCTCCGCGTACAACGATTGTCGATGAACCTTGTCTCAAGTAGTTATAGGCTCCATAGGCGCCTTCAGGCGAAGCGAAAAAATAGACGACAGCATGAATAAAACGCTGACCGCGCTGATATGTCCGCTTGCAACATTTTCGAACACCGAATTCAGCCAGAATGTCGTATGTATGCGGCTCCAAACCGAAGAGCTGATAGGCTGGAACCATGTCGGCCGAGCCCGGCGGCTGCGCGCCAGTCCCCGTATTTGCCGCTGTCTGTCGAGGAAAAATCTCGAGACCCTGACCGTTCCACCCTTCCAGATTGAAGGTTGCGAGAATTTTAGCGACTTTATTCTCGGTTTCTACTTCCCGGGAAAGTCCGGTGGGCAGGGGCTTAGACGGCGCAGCAAAAGAGTTCTCCAGCGAAGAAGAGAACAAGGCTACCATTGCCAAGAAGATTGCGTGGGCGCGGCGCACTTACGGTATTTCCGACTCGAACCGTCAATACCTTACCATCAAAAAGCTTTCAAACTGTTGCCTAACCCAAATCTTTGATAGTTGTTTCCAACCTGCCGCGTCTGAAGAGCAGATAGTCGGCCGTGTCATGAACAAGTCCGCCGGCGAATGCTATGCCGCCGACAATCAGACCCGTGCGCGCCGAACCACCGCCGCCTTTGAGGAATGCATGACCCAGACCGGCGGCTCCACCTGCTACGCCTGCATGCCAGGTAGTTTCCCAGGCATTGTTGAAGGCATTGCTGATTCCGGCACCAAATCCGGTGCCACTCTCCACAGCCTTGGACAGCGCTTTTACATCATTGCGGGAGATGCCTTTGCTCTCTGAGAACCATTCATCATTGCTGAGATTTTGCAGCTCATCGTATTTATCACCAAGATATTTGAATGTGAAAGCATACTGAGCCCAGAAGATCTTGTCCTTCTGCGCAGCTTCAAGCTCCGCCTTATCCATGAAATTATCGCCGTTGGTGTCGACAGTCTTGAACATCTCATCCAAGTTCTTGACGAATCCGGCTGTATCCACGCGCGTAGCTTGAACGAGCCCTTTCTCGGCCAGATCTGTAATTTTGCCGCCCAGACCGAAACGCTTCGCCACTTCGCCGGCAATTCCCCCGGCTCCAAAGGTTCCAACTTCGATACCACGCTTGATCAGAGGTTCATAATTGCCTTTTTTCGCTTGATCGACATCGCGGCGCACGCCATCAACTTCTTGCTGGGCTCGATCGCGCGCGACCTTACCTAGGGATTCGCCGACACGACCAGCTTGTTCTTTAATCTGATCGGTATCGATATTGCCGATTTGCTCTTCGACCTTTTTGCGACTGCGATTCCAGAAGCCACTAATGCCGGTGGTCACGTCCTGAAAAATTTCGCTGGCTTTATCCTGGGCAGTTTTACCCGAGCCGTCATTGACGGCTTCTCGTTCTCCGCGTCCCATAGGAACCTCTGTTTTGCGTGCAAGGGGATTTATGCGCATCTTAGCGACGAAGCAGGCGCAAGTCACTGGGGGAATTCCCACGCTTCGTATAAACCCCATGCGCGCCACAGGTGCGCCTTCTCGGGCGACAGATCGTGACAAAAAAGTGACACGCGGGCAGCCACGCTAACCGCGCACATCAGCCGGATAATGCCGGTCAGAAATTAAACGCGCAAGCGATAGCCAAGGGTGCGGACATTTTCTATGCAGGAATTTTTCTCGTCGGCGCCATCGTCGAGCGCCTTGCGCAAACGTTTTATCGATGTGCGAACCGCATCGGTAGAAGCTTCGCTGTCGAAACTCCATACTCTCTGCAACAAGGCTTCTGCACTGAAAACCTCACCGGGATAGCGCATCAAAAATTCGAGCACCGCAAAATCTTTTGGCACGACATGCACTGCCACGCCACATTTTCGCAGCAAGCGTTTTTGCGGATCAAGTTCGATCTCGCCGACTTTCAGACTCTGACCGGCCGGCGTAGGAGAACGTCTGAGCAGAGCACGAATGCGCGCCGTCAATTCGCGCATATTAAAAGGTTTCGTCAAGTAATCATCCGCACCGGCATCAAGTCCTTCTTCTTTATCTTCGACTTTGCCTTTGCCGGTAAGCATCAAGATTGGCGTAGCACCGCCTTCAGCTCGGAACTTCTTCGCCAGTTCTACCCCCGTCATACCTGGCAACTGCCAATCCAGAATGATTACTTCATAGCGTCCGCGCTTCAAATATTCATAGCCTTCGGTGCCATCAAATGCGGTATCGACTGCATAATTTTGAGCTTCCAACCATTTGCTCACCGTCAATGACAGATCTTTGTCATCTTCAACGAGAAGTATCTTCGCCACTCTGGAGACCTAAAACTGAAATTTGGGGGACAAACCTAGAAGAATATAGCAGGTGTTGGGCGTCAGTCCACGCAGTGGTCCGGCGAAATCGGTAAAATGCCGCCACCGTGACCCTCTTCGTAAACGGTGCTAATATTGCTCCAAGCGCATTTCTGGGCACGGGAGCCAGATGAAACGGACTCTAACGCTGACGGCCAAGATTCTAATTCTCATCTCTGTGCCGGTGGTATTCGAGCTAGGCTTCGTTTTCTTCATCGTCCATCTCCAGAGTGAGGCTGAAAAGGACGCACAATCGGCTCTCAAGGCAAGGCAGCTTTCTAATAGCCTCAATCAGCTTGTCTCTTCGATCTTCGAAGTTTGGAATGTGGTGACCAATAACCGCAAACGATGGCTCAATCAGGGATTTCTGGACCAGCGTTACAAAACCATGTTTCCCAAGCTGCGCGATCAATATGCCGAGCTGGTCAAGATGACATCCGACCGCCCCGACCTGCAGCCCATGATCCGAAAATCTCTTCAAAACCTCAATGAAGCAGAGGCGATTCTTGACGAGGCAGTAGCGGACCTGAAAGCAGGTCGAATGGATAAATTACTCCATGACTACGACAACAAGACCTCGCACATTCGCGAACTATATAAGGGACTGATTACCGAAGAATTGGCCATCGTCGCTTCGCACGAAAAAGCGCTGGCAGATGCCGAAGGTGATCGCCAGGCGGAGTTTCGCCAGCGAATCCTCAGACTCTCTCTTTTGGTCATGGCTTTAAACGTGCTGGCCAGTTTCTTCCTGGCCTTCTATTTGTTTAGAGAAATCACCTCCAGACTTTCGGTAATCTCAGCAAACGCCAAAAGATTCGCCTCCGGAAAGGAATTGCAGCCGGCGCTAACAGGAACTGACGAGATTGCCGAATTGGACAAAGCATTTCGCCGCATGGCCAGCGACGTGGAAAATACCGCCAATCAACGCCAGGAACTGGTAAATATGCTGACCCATGACCTCCGCTCTCCTCTGACGACGATTCAAGGCTTCTTCGACCTGCTCTCCACAGGGGCATTCGGCGAACTCAACCAGGAGGGCGAAAAATTCGTAAAGCTGGCTGAACGCAACAGCTCGGTGATGATGCTTCTGATAAACGATTTGCTGGACATCGAAAAAATCAAGTCCGGGCTTATGACCCTCAACACGGACGACGTCGAGGTTGAATCGCTGTTTGCCGAAGTACGTGAAAGTACGGCAACCTGGATATCACAGCACGGCATGGAGCTTGTACTGGAAGACACCGACTTCGTAGTGCATGTAGATGCCGAAAAAATAAATCGCGTTCTTTTCAATTTGATCTCCAATGCAGTGAGATATTCACGCGCCGGTGACAAAATCAAACTTTCCGCAAAGAGACACAATAATGACGTAGAGATTCGTGTCGCCGACCAGGGCACGGGCATTCCAGCGGACAAGTTAGAGACGATTTTCGACCGCTTTCAGCAAGGCTCTGAAGGAGCCAAAGGGTCGGGCCTTGGGCTTTCAATCTGCCGATCGATTATTCAATTGCATAACGGCAAAATCTGGGTGACTTCAGAATTGGAAAAGGGCAGTACTTTCCACTTCACCATTCCGGGAGTATTTGCGCGCTCAGAAGAGCTGGCAAAACTTTGAGATATTAGAATCCAGATTTGCCACATTGCTGCCCAATTCGGTCCCGTATTATCGAATCACTGAGACGGACGTGCCTCGCAAACAAGGCTGACAGGCTGCCGTTAGAGAGTTTACCGATGGGGAAGTTAGGGGGGCTCAAACGCAAGTTTGAGCCTTGCCTTTTGCGCTTTAATAAGAAGAATTACTTTCAAGAAAGTTATTCGGGAACTCTAACGAGTGATCGATGTCTTACCAATGCCTGCAGGTGAGCGGGTAGGGAAAACCAAACCGACCAGGCGGCTATTGCATCCCGCCCAGTCCGTTGCGATTGAATTCGAGATCGCACAGTTCTAAGGAGAATGACTATATGCGTTATGCAAGAACGATTCTGGCACTGAGCAGTGTAGCTATGTTGGTGGGTTGCAGCCAAAAACAAGCCGAAATATCGGAAGGTATGAGAGACATAGATCGACAGGCCAATATTCAGAAAGAACAAGTCGATCAGCATGCGGACGTGCTCAAAGAAAGAGTAAGCGAAAACGCAGAAGCCCAAAAGAAAGCATTGGAGCAAACGGCAGAAAGCTTGGAAGCACAGAAAGAAGCCATCGAAGACAGAAAGGACATGATCGAGACTCAGGCTAAATTTGCCAAGAAAAATATCGACGATCAAGTAGACACATCCAAGAAGAGTGTAGACCGCAATGCAGCAGCAGCAAAAGCGGCGCTCAAGGAAAGTAAAGACAGTACTCAGTAGGTTTTAAGCAATCACATACGGCCTTTAATGGGCGAACGAAAACGACAAAGGCAAATGCTTTTGTCGTTTTCCGTTTTTGGTCGTCCACTGGAAATAGAAAGAGCGCTCTGGATGCCGTTCTGCTCAGTTTTATACACGTTTTCGAGTACGCCTATTGAATAGTGCTTAATTGCGAATTTACTTTATAGACAGACTGTCTCATGATGTCTAAGGTGAGATTGATCACCCCCCAAATTCCCCTTACTAAATAAAACTCGCATTCTGCGGAGATTTGAAGATGTTTTCTGCATCGGTAATGCCTACAATCAATTGGATTCGCGCCAAGACCGGCACCAATATTCCAGCCATCCAAAAGACGACTCCCGCGTCGGAGAAAATCTCTCAATTTCCGCACCGACCGGTGAAGCTCAAGCAGATCAAGAAAGAGCTGAGAGATACGGATCCCGGCTTTCTGTTGGAGAAAAATCTTCCTCAATTGCTGGACAGAGAAACCGGACTGCTCAACCGCTCCGCCACCGAATGGAAACTCAACTACGAAGTGCTGCGCGCCAAACGCTATAACCGGCCTGTCACCATTCTGCTCGTGTGCATCGACAATCTCGATCAGACGACTGAAAAATATGGACTACTTGCAGGTGCTGAGCTGATTACTTATCTCGGCAGCCTGCTCAAAGAGCATACTCGTGATACAGATTTTGTCGGACGTATCGATCACAATCTGTTTGCGATTATCTGCCCAGAAACCGCTCAGGCCCCGGCATTGCAAATAGTCCGAAGAATAGGCAGGCAAATGCAAGCCCGGGCCCACTCATTCGCGAATCGTCCGCATAATACGGTCAGTGTCGGCGCCGCGTGTGCACCCTTCGACGGTGATTGCGTCAACATGCTGATACAGAAAGCACTGCAGCATCTGGAAATGGCTAAGCGCCAGGATGGTGATTGCGTATTCTTCAGCGCTTAGGTGCACCGGAATCAATACAAGAGCAATACGCCTCACTGGTCTTTACAGGAATGAAAAGGGAGGTTGCCCTCCCTTTTCTTCATCCAAAAATTTATTCTCGAACTAGATTTTGATCTTGTGTGGATGCTTTGGATCGAAATAGAGTGGTGCGTTTTCGTTCTTCTGCTGCAACTCTTTAGTCTTGGCTAAAATCTCTGCGTTTGTCGCTTTGTCGCCCAGAATGCGGCGGGAGATAGACCAATAGCTGTCGCCCTTTTGAACCTCCATTTCGCTTGATTTCGGCGGTAAGCCGGACTTTGGCTCGGCGGGTCTGGGCGCTGGATCACCCTGTTTCGGCGCGGGCTCCGAAGGTTTTACACCCAATTCCGCTTCACTCTTTTTTCCTGACGCTTTGACAAGGCCGTCTTTGGTGAGAACTTCACCAGCACTGTCATCGCCATTGAATCCCCCTCTCATCCACTTGCCGCTCTCGCGGTTATCCCAGTCTTTGAGAATGTTTTCTACAAATTGCTGTTTGGTTCTCGAGAAGTGTCCGGAGTCGCTGCCGCTGGATCTGGCATCATTCAAATAGTCTTGCAATTCTTTCTTGGTCAGACGGCCGTCGTTGCTGTTTCTGTCGATGAAGTTAAACAGGGACTTGTCTCCGCCATCAAGAAGAGTTCGTGCGTTTCTCTCAGCATTTACTTGATTGGCTTCTTTGCGATGCTGCTCGTCACGGTCCATTCTGAATTGACTAAGCCTGGCGCTGACGTCCGCCCTGCTTATCTTGGAGTCGGTTCCCCATTCTTCATTTTTTGCTTCAACCAGATTCGCCCCGGAATCGTAGTTGTTGACCAGATACTGAAGCATTGCCTTTTCTAGCTGTTTGGTATTGTCGCCACCACGCTCGGCGCGATTTACAGCACGCAATTCGCCGTTCAGTTCGCCTTTATTGATATCGCCAAGCTGGCCGGCAAAGGCGACAGCCAGTATAGGAAGTTGATTTCTTGCTTCCAATTCCTTAGTAACTTGAGCCATGTATGCTTTTTGCTCGGCAGGATTCATGTCCTTTGTATCTTGCCTGATCTCTTCTTGGAGTTTATCCAAAGCTTTTGCTTGCTCGCCTTCATTCTTTGCTCCATCCAGAGCCTGGCTTACATGATCAACTGTTTCCCTTGCATTGTGATTACTCATGTTTTTCTCCGATTAGGATCTGCGCGGACAGGCGCCGCGAGGTGAGGACTTTGGGTGCAATCCATTGGGGATCCGCTATGGGGGGCTTGATTGGCAAAAGCATGCAACGGCAACTTTCAAAAAATCTTGAAATTCTCAGACGACTAATTGGGACGAGTTAGGGAGATCCAACTGGAATCGAGATAGGTAGGTCCTCACGGACTTTCCCCCTCACACCACCGTGCGTACGGGTCCGTACACGGCGGTTCGGCAACGACTCTAATTTGAGGCAACCAGGCTCGGTAACCCGAGAGCCGCCAGATAGGCATTTGGAAGTGCATGCTGGAGTGGTGGACTACCGCTGATTCGCCATGGTCCGCGAGGAGATCCAGCTACACCGGCTGCGGTAAGCGGCGTTATTCCGCGTTTCGTCAGCTCACTGTATCTGGTAGTTCCACGTTTCCAAAGGCGCCATTGGTAGCACCGCAACCGGCGGCGTATCCATTTGTCTAATTTAGTGAAGATGCTTGGAGTTTGGCAGATACGATAATATCCGCGCCACCCGATAAGATATCGGCGCAACGATTGTATGACTTGTTCAAGGCTCCGACCTTTTGTCGGTCGAGTTAATTCTCTGATTCGCCTTTGGAATCGCAACTTACTGCTTTCGGACAGGCGTATCTTTGGCTCAGCTCCTAATACAAAGCTGAACCCAAGGAATTTCCTCTTCGACGGCTTTCCCACCGCGCTTTTCTCCTCGTTGACTTTCAAGCGGAGTCGTCTCGCTAGAAATTTGGTGATGCTTTCCTTTTATTTCGGGCAATGTATATTCCGTGAGTTCCAGAAAATTTTCATTAGCATCCACGATAAACCCTTGGGGGTCAAATTCAATGATGGTATTGGATCGGCTTATGGCCTCCATTTTG